>JAGOPV010000002.1 GCA_017991775.1 Candidatus Levyibacteriota bacterium
ATATGACGTAGGGTTAATTGTACCAAAGTAGGCACGAGGGGGGCAAGGGTAAATCGTAAGACTTCGAGAAAATAAATTCTGCTCTTTGAATACCGCACCATATAGTTGCTCATTTTTCTCGTAGGCTAAATTAGGGAGGCTGTCCATTTACCCTAAAGCATTTGGAAAACCACCTTGTCGTCTCGCTGAGCGAGACTACCTCAATTAAATGATTTGTAGAAAAAATTAAATGCAACCGATGCATGTATCAAAGAGCGACTTCAGTATATTGTTGAGAGGAAATCATGTCAAGGAATATAGTAAATTCGCTAGAGCCCGAGAAGTGTAAGGGATGAAATATAGATTTGGCTGACGAACCCCATAAGTGAAAAGCCGCCAATTGGGAACATAAGGAGGAAAATAAGAATGAGCGTGCCGATGGAAGCAAGGCTTAGATATCTATCTGCTATTTCTTGGGGAAGAATAAGAGCAAAGATCTTTGATCCATCAAGCGGTGGGATTGGTAATAGGTTAAAGATCGCGAGCAGGAGGTTGATATGGACAACAGACCCCACTATGTAGCCTAGCATCGACCCCTGTTGACCGAGAAAGAGTGATTGACCAGGGAAAAGTAACTTGAAAATAACACTTCCGATAATTGCCAGAACTATATTTGTCGCAGGCCCTGCGAGGGAGACAAGTGCGATATCTTTTCTACCATCCTTTAAATTGAATGGATCGACTGGAACAGGTTTTGCGCCGCCGAAAATAATGCCAGAATTTGAAAGAAACAGAAGTAGGGGAAGTATGATACTTAAGAATGGGTCGATATGCTTACGAGGATCAAGAGTTAGCCTACCCATGAGTCGCGCAGTAGGGTCACCAAGTTTATCAGCTACAAAACCATGTGCAATTTCATGAAGTATTGCAGAGAAAACAAGAATAACGATGGTGATGATGGCCGCGAGGGGAAAGATTGAGTCCATTTATGTTGTAATTATAGCCAATTTTTAGTATACTAGCAATTATCTTATGGCAATGCGATGTGAATCATGTTCAAAAGGCGTCATGTACGGACACAATGTGTCTCATTCAAAAAGACGCACCACTAGAGTTTTTAAGCCTAATCTTCATACGGCGAAAATTGCTATTGGCTCAACTACAAAGAAGCTAAAGCTCTGCACAAAGTGCTTGAGAATGTTTAAGAGTGCAACGATTATCGTTCCTACGAAGTCAGTTAAGGTTGTTGAGGAACAAGTTGCTCCAGTAGTTGCTTAAGATCAGGATATCCATTTATTGCATCTTTTATCTTCATAGGTTTTCCTCCCTCAAACTGAATCATCCCATCTGGCAATAACTTCATTATTCTTTCTTCGTTATTCTTTATTCTCACTTTAGTCCACGCTGTCGGCCAAGGATAATAAGCCCTCGTCATTAAATCAATATTTTTAGGCGATGGAGGATTTGTACAGTCAAAAAACCCAGATTCTTTGGATATCATTTCGCAAACGGTTGCCTCATCTTCGTTTTGAGGTGCAAAATCACTAGTGCTCTCAACAAATTTTTTTATCACGTCTGGGATCTTTGCAGCAGCGTCCTTGAACATCTCAATATGGAGACTCTCAAAAGTGTCGTTTTCAGAGATCGGATAGGTCCATTGAGATACAATTGGCCCATGATCCATTTTATCATCCATTTTAATAATGCTCACTCCACTTATTTTTTCTCCTTCAAGAATTGCAGATTGAATTGGAGTTGGTCCTCGAAATTTTGGAAGAAGTGAGGGGTGAATGTTGAGAGCTCCAAATTTTGGGATATCCAATATCTCTTGTGAAATGATTTTGCCATATGCTGAAACAACGAAGAGATCAGGTTTAAGTTGTCGGTTTTCAGTTGTCAGTTCATTTAGATTTATGACAGGGATGCTGTTTTCTAACGCAAATGCCTTAACAGGGGTTGGGGTAAGAATCTTTTTTCTCCCCTGAATACTATCTGGCATGGTGACAACACCAAGTACCTCATATTCTTCATATAGTTTTTTGAGAACAGGGACAACAAAATATGGAGTACCGAAGAAGATGATTTTAGTTTTGATCATGTTGATATTAGGAGATCTGATATTGAGATATTAAGAGAGAAGTACTTTCTTCATATCTTAATATCATAGTATCTTATTATCTCATTCAGATTGTAAGTTCCTGGAATTCCATTTCCTTTTTCTCATTGAGGACTGATTTATAGAGTGTACCTTTTTGCTCGAGAACTCTTTTGGGGAAAAGTACGCCCTGAAGGTGATCATACTCATGCTGGATGATGGTTGCAAGAAAGTCTGTAAATCTTTTGGTATGAGACACGCCGTACTCATCCTGGTAGGTAAGCTCTACCTCATATGCTCTATGTACAACGCCCCAAATATCTTTAAGTGAGAGACACCCTTCCAACTTAACTGATTTTTCTTTTTTTCCTTTTTTTTCAGTTGGTTTTTTCTCAGTCTCTATAATTGTAAGCTGTGCATTGATAAATACTTGTATCGGTGCTTTTTCATCTTCCTTAATTATGAAAAGGTTGAGCGATTTGCCTACTTGTGGAGCAGCAAGCCCCACACCCTCAGGGTCACTTGCGTGAAGGAGTGTGTCTGTCATCTCTGCGATTGTAACGAGGAGATTTTTATCAAATTTCTTGATGTCCTTCGCTTTTGCAGAAAGAACAGAATGTGGTGCTTGAATAATTGCTAGCATATATTGTCCAAATATTGATTCACATTATATGAGAAAAGCGGATCCGTGTATAGAGTGGCTAGGGGTTAACGTTCCAATTCTTTAATGCCTTGAGAACATCCTCATCTGTTTTATCAAGATTCTTAAGAATATACCTCATATCCACAATCGCTTTATCTGCAAGTTCTTTATTCGTTACAAATCCTCCACTATTTGTGCCAAGTTGTCTATAAAATAATCCACGCGCAAAATATGCATCACGATAATCATTTTTAAGTTCGATAGTCTTTGTGAGGCTTTCTATTGCGTTTTCAATCTGGCCAGACTTGCCTTGTATCACGCCAACGTTATAGGAGATCTTGGCATCAGTGGGTGCTAGTTTTTGTGCAGTAAGTATCGCATCAAGTGCAGGCTTAAGGTACATAGGTTCGACTCCACTAAGCATATAAAGAATTCGAGTTCGTGATTTCCAGTAGAGGACGTTATTTGGGTGTTCTGTGACAATCTTGTCACTAAGTGTCATTGCTTGCGTCGCGAGTTGTGCAGCTGTTGAAGCCTGCTCTGCCTTATACAGTGCTGTAGCTATTGTGCCTAAGTTCAGTGCGAGCTCATCTTGAAAGACCGGTTCATTTTGCCTGATAGTTGTAGCTCTTGTTAGCTGAGGGTATGCATTTTGAAAGTCACCAACTTTATTGAGATTGTTGCCAAGTGCATATGAAACATCAGCTTGCCAAAATCTAAGAAGTAAGAAGAGAAGGAAAAGGGATATTACGCCAAGTACCGTGACAATTGTCCACTGACTAGCAGAGGCCTTATCATATTTTGATTTTATAAAAGAGTATGTCAGTACTTTTTTTGGATCAACCATGCCTGTAAGCATTACATACCAAAGCGCTAGAAAGAGCAGGTAGATGTTGGTAATAACGACAGAGAAGCCAAAGAAGTTAGCGATAAGAATTGAGATAAGTGATGCGAGGAATGTGACTGAAAGTACAAAATCATACATCTCAAGCTGTTCAGCTTTTGGAGTTAAGAAGTACTTTCTGAGCGCTAAGAATCCAAGTAGTGCAAAGATCGCCAAATAACTTCCAAGTCCTAAGATCCCTGTCGTAGTTAGGTAGTTAAGGTATTCATTGTGAGCCTTATTGTAGAGATAGTCCCATTCAGATGTGAGATTGTGCGCTGCTGGCCTGAATTGATAATACGCAAAAGCAAATGTCTCAACCCCCGTTCCGATGATTGGATGTGCTTTCCAAGCTTCGATTGCGCCATTCCAGACGAGTACGCGAATATTTGCTGAGTCTGTGATGTTAATACCATCTGCGTAAGGAGAAGCTGGAGATGTCTCTGTTGCTGAAGCTTTTTCTGCGGGTGCGGGTGTTGCAGCTTGTCTGGTTAGTGATGAAAATTCGATTTTATTTAGCTGCGAGATTGGGGTACCAAAGATAAAGTTAGAAAGAATAAAAATAAGATTTATCGTAATAAAAATTGGGAGTACTTTTTTATAGGATTTAAGGTGGCGAAGAAATAGCATGCCCCAGAAGAAGACGTTGGCAGCCCAAAATGCTAAGAAGCCTGCGCGAGTATTGGTGAAAAGAAGATCAACGTAAAATAGGAGTAGAATTATAAAGAGCACAACAACTTTTTTATCAGAAATATAGTCGGCTAATCTTTTTTTATGCTCAGAGAGAATTACCAGATAGCCCATGATGAATGGAGTGAGAATTGCAAGGTATGAGGAGAGCCAGGCAGGTTGGCCAAGTGTTGAGAAAATACGAACAGTTGGTTTGAAGGCATCAGTCCAGCACGAAACATCAAAAGTCCCCCTGAACATAAGGCAAGTTGGATCATTGCCAAAGTGCGATGGTAGTCCCCAGAGTGCGACGACAATTCCGGCGATGATACTTATCTTAAGAAATGACTTTATATCATCTCGCGTGAAATTACTCGCGAATGCATAGTAGAGAAGGATGTAGCTAAACAGTGACAGAAAGCCTCCATTAAAGCGAGAGTAATATCCGAAAAAAGATATCCTCTGATCAAGCGAGAAGATGGTCGAGATGAGTTGTGAGATGAGAAAAATGATTATTGGGATATCGAGTGGGGTTCGCTGAATCCTGTATGTTTTTTCAACTACCATTTTACTGATCCAGCCAAATCCAATAAGGATTGTCAAAGCCCATGCTAGCCACATCTTATTTAATTCGAAAAGTTCTGAAGTATTACTTGTGAAGATAAAAGGTACCAGAAGGAAAATGCCGTAGAAGGAATAGCGAATTAATTTATTGCAAAAATCTATAAATCCCATGTGGTCAATCTTTGTGAAGAGTTTAATTATGGTAGCACATCGCAAGAAGACCTATCAACAGATATTCGTCTTGCCTCATTCTGGTAGGCATAGTAGAATCAATATACTCAATGCTTAATAAGCTATTTGCACTATTTTCTCATGACGTTGGTATCGATCTTGGTACCGCAAATATTCTCGTTTTTGTTGAAGGAAAAGGTATCGTTATCCGCGAGCCATCGGTAGTCGCAATGCGAAAGAAAACAAAAGAGATTATTGCTGTTGGAAGTGAAGCCAAAAAAATGGTAGGTAAGACACCGCCATCGATTCTGACAATTAGACCACTTAAAGGTGGGATCATTTCCGATTTTGATGCGACACAAGGAATGATATCCCATTACATGAAGCAAGTTCATGAAATGGGTAGCGTCTATAAGTCGCTCTTTGCTCGTCCAAAAGTAGTTATCGGAATTCCATCATCTGTTACTGAGGTTCAACGTCGTGCGGTTTGGGAAGCAGCTCTCAGTGCTGGAGCGCGCGAGGCATATCTGATTGAAGAGCCGATGGCTGCTGCTATTGGAGAGGGGATCTCTGTTTCCTCAGCGACAGGGGTTATGGTAGTTGATATCGGCGGTGGGACGACTGAGATTGCGATTATTTCACTCGGTGGCATTGTCGTGAGTCGATCAGTGAGACTTGCTGGTGATGATCTTGATCAAGCGATCATTCATTATGTGCGACTTCGCCACGGGATGCTGATAGGTGAGAAAACAGCAGAAGATATAAAGATCTCAATTGGAAGCGCATATCAAAAAACAAAGAGTAAAAAAAGCGCAGAGCAAGTTGAGGAAAGTAAAAAATCTCGCATCGATCATGATAGTGAGATCGAGGAGGTAAAGGAAAAAGGGGAGAGAATGGCGATCATCAGGGGTCGTAACATTGAGACTGGATTGCCTCGCAGTATAAAGATAAGTGAATCAGAAGTTAGAGAAGCTCTAGCGCCCGTACTTAATAAAATAGTTCAGGCAGTTGCAGATGTGGTCGAGGATGCGCCACCTGAACTAATTAGCGATATTTTGGAGAGGGGTATCCTAGTGACTGGAGGAGGATCTCAATTAGCTGGGCTTGATCAATTGATCGTTGAGCGTACTCATATGCCTGTAATATTGTCAAATGACCCATTAACAAGTGTTGTTCGTGGAACTGGTAAAGTGTTGGGTGATCCTGCACTTCTGGCGCGAGTTCAAGTTATTGGTGGTCTACGATAAAGTACTTGAGGATAGGGTAGGTTGCTCAAAATGAGTAGCTAGGCTACAATGACTTCATGCAAAAACGTATACGTTTTTTCTCTCAATTCTTCTTCTTTTTAATCATTAGTCTTCTTATATATTTTGTATCTCAGACTGGTCCTGGAAAGAATATTCTTTCAGTAATTCAGGTAGGGCTTTCTCCATTCTCCCATCTTACTTTTCAAGTTCATGCGCTTACACATACAGGGCCTCCAACCAGGGTCGAGCAACTTGAGCAGGAAGTAAATGATCTTAGACTTAAGCTCTCGGCCAAAAAAGATCAGGATAAAGAAATAGAGGCACTTCGTGATCAATTCAAAGAAACAGCTGTGTCGCCCCGATCGCTACGTCCTGCAAAGATCATCGGGCTGAGGGGATTTATTCCCGGCTATCCACTGCCAGATGAATTAACCATAGATAAGGGACATAGAGATGGTGTGATGGAGGGTCAAGTTATTGTAGTTAGGAACAATATTATTGGTAGGGTCGAGAAGACATCTGAACATATTTCACTCGTCGAGCTTTTGACAAAAGAAGATGTGTCTTTGACAGCTGTGACTTCAGAGACGGGCGCGTTGGGTGTCGCAAAAGGGCAAGGTGAAGGTGGGATTATAATCGACAATGTTCTTCTTTCAGAGTCACTTAAGGTCGGAGATCTAGTATTGAGTAAAGGAAGTGTGGATGGATCTGGAAAAGGCGCTCCGCCAAATCTTGTTGTTGGGAAAATCCACTCAATTGAAAAAAAACCAAGCGCACTCTTCCAGACCGCAAAGCTTGATACATTAGTCAGAATTACAAATATCTCTACAGTCTTTATCCTGCAATAAGTATGACAATCTTACTATTTCTGTTACTTGGTATTGCTCTCATTGTGGAGACTAGTGTGAGTTCGTTGCCTTTAGTTCTCTTATTTTTAATTATTGTTACAGTCTGGCGAAAAAGTGCGCATATGTTGTTGCTCGCTTTTTTTTCTGGTCTTATTCTTGATGTGCTCTTGGTTAGGAATATAGGTACAACGAGCATATTTTTTCTCGTGATGATAGCTGGGATGATTCTCTATCAGAAAAAGTATGAACTTCGTTCGCCATTTTTCGTCATTCCATTTTCAATGGTAGCAAGCATGCTTTATGTTGTACTGTTTCCAGTTCCCCAGGCATTTCTTCATGTTGTCTTTAGCACGCTCCTTGCTGCAATACTTTTTGTTGTCTCATCATTATTAATGCAAAAGTCCAATGAAAGGCAGAGATATTAGGATGAAAATTGGTGTAGCATTTTCCGACTCGATTCGAACAGAGAAAGTAAGAAGAAAGCATTTTAGCGAAGATGGCCCACCACTTGTTAAGATGCGTTCGCGCTCGTTGCTTTTTGCGCTGAGTATTGTCGGTGTGATTCTTTTGTATCAATTGACAAAGTTGCAGATCGTAAAGGGTGATTATTATCGAGCACTCTCTGATTCAAATAGGACGAGGACCACGTTAGTTTTTGCACCTCGCGGGGTTATTTTTGATCGTAACAATGTCCCACTGACTTATAATATCCCCGGATTTAGACAGATTAAAAAAGAACGTACGCGACTTATTCCTCGCGACAAGGCATTGGAGCTAATCGCCAAAGATGATCGGTCCATTTTCGTTGATAGTCTTCGTGAATATCCCTTTAAAGATGCGATGGCACATGTCATCGGATATATCGGTCAGATTACGCCTGAGCAGGTAAAGAACGCTGATTTTTCTCAGTATCAGATAACAGATCTGATCGGAAAATCTGGTATTGAGTATGAGTACGAATCATTGCTCCGGGGTATAAATGGTAAGGAGTTGATTGAAGTTGATGCAACGGGAAAAAAGATACGAACTCTGGGCCAGACTGATCCAGTCCCAGGCCAGAATGTGACGCTTACTCTAGACTCAAAAATACAGAAGATCGCCTATGAGGCGATGAGGGATGTTCCTAAAGGTGCCGTAGTTGTCTCAACCCCAGATGGACAGATCTTAGCACTTCTCTCAAAGCCTTCATTTGATCCGAATCTATTTACCCTCGATGAATCATATAGAGCCACCGATACTGCGTATCCTTCTGTTGCGGGTATTTTAACAGGAGCAAACCAGCCATTACTGGACAGAGCGATTGGTGGAACTTATCCACCCGGATCAACCTATAAAGTAGTTATGGCAGCAGGAGCGCTTGAGAGTAAAAAAATTGACGAAGACTATACTGTAAATGATAAAGGTTCGATCAAGATTGGCCCATATTCCTACAGCAACTGGTATTTCACGCAGTACGGAAGGACTGAGGGGGAAGTAGGAGTGGCAAAGGCATTAGCTCGCTCTAACGATATCTTCTTTTATGAGCTAGCTGCAAAAATCGGCCTTAAGACAATTGTTAGCACGTCTTCTCAAATGGGGGTTGGCAAAAAGCTCGGGATTGATCTGCCTGGTGAGGAGGCAGGAGTTCTGCCGGATGAGGCATGGAAAAAGAGAAATGTAGGTGAAGATTGGTATCTTGGGGATACGTATATTTATGGAATTGGGCAGGGGTATCTTCTAACAACTCCTCTACAGGTGAATTTTTGGACTGGCGTAATCGCAAATGGAGGCAAGCTCTATAAGCCTCGAATGCTCAAGTCCTCTCCCTCTGAAGTGATCAACAAGACATTTCTCTCAAAGAGCTCATTAGATCTAGTGAGAAAAGGCATGATTCAAGCTTGTGAGACCGGTGGAACTGCATATCCGTTTTTTGATTTTAAAGTGAATAATAAGGATCTTGTGGTTGATGGCAAAAATATCACAGAGACAGCGATCTCAACATCATCCGCAGTTAGGGCATCAGGCTCTGCAGATCTCAAGAATATGAGGCACGTTGTTGTAGCATGCAAGACGGGCACAGCAGAGCATGGGGGTAAAGATGACAAGCCACATGCATGGATGACACTTTTTGCACCAGCTTATGATCCAGAAATAGTCGTGACGGTTCTTGCTGAAGATATTGGAGAAGGCTCCTCAGTTGCGGGCCCAATTGCTAAGAAAATAGTCGAGGCATATTTCGGGAAATAAGAATAAGGCTTCGATTGTGTTATTCTAAGATCATGGAAGGCTCGATGGATATTGATCTAGGTACACAACTTCAAGGTGTAGAAATTACAGAAGAAGATATTCTTAAAGAACACAAAAATTCTACTGGTCGGTTATCTGAATTAGCTAAAAAGTATGAAGCCTATTTTGTTCATGGGCTACACCCATTTGATGAGTTTGGTGGGGTAAATAATAGTAGTATCAAACCAGGGACCACATTTCTGGATAGGGCAAGTGTCGTTAGTGATTTGCATCCAACTATCTCTGGTTCCTCAGTTCTACAGCATTCAGCAACTGCAGAGACCTGGTCGCCAATAGGTCTAGTTCTAGGCGATGGAGTTATTGAAGATGCCTCACCCAGCGATATGCTTTCTCGCTCCCATTCTCTTTATGATCGTCGTCCTTCGGCTACCTGGCTTGCTCCTCGAAATCCAGAGCAATATAACACTAAAATAGACACTGCCTTAAAGACAAGGGGGATCCAACCTTATAACGAGCTGATAGTTCAGGGTCCAAAACCCGCAGGAGTTTATCTAAATCTTGATAGTCTTGCTGCTGATAAAGCAAATGTTTTCGCGCGTCGTAAACCGTCAGAATATGCACTTCAAGAAACATTTGTCGTTGGTGGGAGACAAATGTCTTATCGAGAACTTGAGGAACTTGGGTCTCAGCTAGGAATGCAGGTATTTGTTTTTGTTGAAGGCAAACTTCGCAGAACAACATTTAATGAAGAAAATGGTGGCCTATTAATTGGCGACGTAATTAATGCTGGGGAAGTTGGAGATATAGAGCCTGTACTGACTCCTGAGCAAAGATCAGAAATGCATGAAAGGGCAAAATCCTCACTTGCCGCTACTTAGCAAATATAGATTAATATAAGATATGAAGGATTCATTGTATGCTTTGGGATTTTCGCATTTTGATGGGATAGGTCCGAAGAAATACGCGCTTCTATTACAACGGTTCGGCAATGCAAGAACAGCTTGGAACGCATCAGAGGAAGATCTTTTAAGTGTTCTTGGAAAGACATTTGGCCCGCGATTTATTGTATTTCGAGATACTTTTGACTTTGGAGTAAAACAAAAAGAATTAGAGAGTACTGGTGCATGGTTTGTGGATGTTGGAAGTTCTGAGTATCCAAATCTGCTTAAAAAGATTCCAAATCCTCCAATTGTCCTCTTTGGTATTGGTGACAAAACTCTCCTCTCAAGTTTCAATGAGCGATATATTGGGATAGTCGGCACAAGAAAGATCACTTCATATGGAATTGATGTGACCACGATGATGGTCGAGGAGCTGGTCCAAAATAATTTTTGTATTGTTTCAGGCCTTGCCTTGGGTGTCGACGCGTTGGCACATAAAGTTACTTTAGAAAATAGTGGTAGGACTATTGCAGTCCTTGGTTGTGGGGTTGATCACTGTTATCCGCAAGAAAATGAAAAGATATATAAAGATATTATAGAGAAGGGAAGTCTGATTATCAGTGAATATCCTCTTGGTGTATCACCAACTCCTGGATCTTTCCCATCTCGCAATAGGATTATTGCAGGTATCAGTGCTAGTGTACTTGTCACACAAGGTGCTCTGGGGAGCGGGTCACTGATAACCGCGTCAAACGCACTGGAATTACACAGACCAGTCTTTGCGGTACCTGGTCCAATTACCTCCTCGCTTTCACAAGGCACAAATGAGCTCTTGAAAGAAGGTGCCATCATGGTCTCAAATGTTGAAGATATTATGAAGGGTCTTGGAAAGAGTCTGAAAACCTCACAAAAACAGATTGTAAATGGAGATACAGCATCAGAGCAGTCTGTGATAGATTTGCTACACGTTCAAGCATATTCTTTCGATGAATTTGTAAAGATCATGCAGCTATCTGTCCAAGAATTAGGTTCGCTCTTATCTGTCATGGAGATGAAGGGCTATATAAAGCGAGATGATGAGGGGAATTTTACTCTTATGTAGCTCACAGTAGGCGACTTGATTTGACTCTGAGCCCTTCCAGATTTTGTCGGGATTCTATCGGAATTGACAGGAACATGTATAATGGTGAATACACATTGTGAAACTGCCATCATTATCCCGGCTAGATCCGGGATATTTAATGGTTCAGATGCTGAAACTAATTCAGCGTGACATAATACAAGCATATGAAAACATTAGTAATAGTAGAGTCGCCAACAAAGGCGCGTACAATTGGAAAATATCTTGGCGATGACTACATCATCAAATACTCAATGGGGCATATCATGGATCTGCCAAAGAGTACGCTTGGTGTTGACGTGGAAAATAATTTTACTCCTCAGATCGAGGTACTCACTGATAAAAAGAAATTAATTGCAGAGTTAAAAGCAGCTGCGAAAGGCGTTGAGAATATCTTGCTTGCAACCGACCCTGACCGTGAAGGTGAGGCTATCGCTGCAAATATTCAGACAATATTAAGTGAGATTCCCAAATCAAAAACAAAAAGTGCATCGCAGAAGTTCTCAAGAATAGTCTTCCATGAAATCACTGAAGGCGCTATCAAAGAGGCGATGACTCATCCGCGTGATGTAGATACCAATTTAGTTGATGCACAGACCGCTCGCCGTGTTCTTGATAGACTTGTTGGATACAAGTTGTCGCCACTCCTTTGGCAGAAAGTTCGTCGAGGTCTATCTGCTGGACGCGTCCAGAGCGTCGCACTCCGACTCATTGCAGAACGTGAAAAAGAGATTGAGAAGTTCCAAAAAGAACCTTATTGGACGATACACGTAGGTTTAAAACAGCAAACAGCAAACAGCAAACAGCAAGAAACAATATTTGACTTGGTGGAGATTGATGCAAAAAAGATAGAGCTCTCAGAGTCTTTTGAGCTTTATGATGGAACATATAAGATCTCAAAAACAACGATCGATACTCAAGAGAAAGCAAGGGAGATTGTCACAGATATAAAGACAAGGGCTTTTGAGATAGCTGAAGTCAATCAGCGCCAAGCAAAGAGAAGTCCTGCAGCGCCATTTACTACCTCAACACTCCAGCAGGATGCGTCACGAAGGTTTGGGTACTCCGGTAAAAGGACGATGAGTCTTGCTCAGAGACTCTATGAGGAAGGATACATTACTTATCACAGAACTGACTCAACTACGATGTCTGAAGTCGCGATCACCCAGATTAGAGATTTTGTAAAAAAAGAGTGGGGAGAAAAATATGTGCCAGAAAAGTCGAGGCAGTATGCTGCCAAGCAAAAATCTGCTCAAGAAGCACATGAAGCGATCCGACCTACAAAATTCTCTGTGAAAGATAGTACAATTGCTCAGGACTTGGAGAAAGATGCTGCCAAATTATATGATCTTATTTGGCGTAGAGCTGTTGGGTCTCAGATGAGCGATGCCCTTATCGAGTCGACAACTGTTTTTGCAGTCACGATTGAAAAAGGAATCCATGACTATCGAGTAAAGACGACAGGATCTGTTCTCGTCTTTGAAGGCTTCTTAAAGATTAATCCACAGGCACTGCAAGACACAACACTGCCACAATTTAAGGCTAAAGAAAAGATGAAAGTCACACATGTTCTTGATACCCCACACGAGACTCCCGCACCGCCTCGCTATAACGACGCATCTATCATCGCAACACTCGAGGAAAAAGGTATTGGTCGACCGTCTACTTATGCATCTATCATCGCAACACTGGTTGATAGGGCTTATGTCGAGAGAGTTGAAAAGAGGTTTGAGGCAAGTGCGGTTGGTATGGCTGTTAATGATTTTTTGGTCACTAATTTTGCAGATATCGATGATATTCCGTTCACGGCAGACATGGAAGACAAGTTAGATTTGATCGCAGATGGAAAGACTGATTGGAAGCTAATGATGAAGGAGTTTTATGATCCATTAGCGCTAAAGCTAGCAACAGTAAAAGATGCAGATCGAGTTAAGATAAAGACTGAGAGTATTGATCAGAAATGTCCAGAGTGTGGCAATGAACTTGTGATTCGCACGGGAAAATTTGGCAAATTTATTTCGTGTAGTACTTTCCCGACATGTAAATATACCAAGCCTTTTGTTGAGGAGACAGGCATGATATGCCCTCAGGATGGTGGAAATGTCATTGTGAAGAAGACAAGAAAAGGGAGAAAATTCTTTGGCTGCGCTAATTATCCAGCCTGCACTTTCGCCGCTTGGAAGCTAGAAGATATAAAGAAAGCTGATGAGGCCACTAATGAAGAAGAGGTCGTTAAAGAAGTTTGAAGCTTGCCAGCATCTGATCAGTTACTGTTTGATATGTAGCCTTATCTCCACCCTCTGCAAAAACTGAGATATAGTAGATAGCCTCATTATTTCCAGGAATAGTTAGGAAGATCACCTTAAATGTCGCCATACCAGTTATTGTAGTGGAAATACCACTCATTCCTCCCAGAGTTGTTGGGACGAATGGTGTCCTAGTTGACCCAACTTCAGGATTGGGCGTAGTCTGCTCGTCTGCAAACTTTTCAAGTGTTGTGAGAGCTGATTTTTTCATAGTTCCAACGATGACAGATAGTCCATCGTGAAATTCTGTTCCGGTTGTCTGTGTTGGACCGTGCTTGTAGAACATTGCGACTTCTCCAAATCCAGCAGGTCCAATATGTGTCCCATCTCTTTTCTCAACTGTCACATCTTTTGGATACATCATCTCCCATTTTGCATCACTACTCGTATATTTGAGGAGGTTGCTCATGCCGCTAGGAGAGGGTGATGTCTCTGCGGTCATTGCATTCATAGGTGCCTGTGTCGGTGTGGCACTCATTTTTTTAGTATTCGAGTTCATAAATATGAATCCACCTAGGCCAATGATTATGAGTACAAGTACTCCAATGATAATTGGTAGCAGCTTGCCCGACCCACTTTTTACAGTCGGTGGAGTTGGTTGGGCTTGTACAGGTTGAGTAGGTGTTGTTTGATTCGTATCCATAGAATATTAGGGACAAGCTGCAAATTCACACGAAGGTGGTACGCGTCCGACTGATGAACCATCTGGGCAGACCTTAGCTTCCATAGTGCATGCAGTCATTGATCCAGAAGGAGTAGTAGATGATTGATCTGAGGAGGACTTAATCATAAGGGATTGGATGATCCCCTTTGCTTCAGCATACCCTTTTGATACTACAAAGTCTGGGAGAAGTGGGCCGGATGGATCAGAAAGAGTCACCGACGCTAGTGAAATTCCGGTCGGATCAGACTGATTGAGTGTAAGGTCTGAAATATCTATAAATGCAATATTTGGACATGGGGATGCGCCTGCGACAACATATGCACCAGTAAATTTCTGCGTGGTGCTATCGCCCTGGAAAAAGAGAGTGAGTTGTTTGCCAAATGCAGTTATGGGTTCGTTGCCAAGTTCAACAAGTGGATCATTAATACATTGTCCACCAACACCTGCAGGACCAAGAAGAATGCTCACCGTTGGCGCGTCTTGCTTTGTAAGTGTGACTTTTGTTGTTACATCGTCAGATGCTGCTTCTGTTGCGGTCCAGCCATCTGGATAGCTAAATGAAAGACCAGTTATTGCACTGTTGAATTCTTTTGCCTGTTCGATCGTTGGAGCTGGCTCAATTTTATTTGGAACTGCAGGAACTTTTTTGGACTGCGAATTTACAAGTGAGTAGGTAACAATAGATGAAATTCCTGCCGTGATAATAAATAGTACACCAAGAATGAGAGCTTTCTTTGTCATAAAGTGATGTGGCTTGTGAGGAAGGTCATTAGCGCGAGCCTCGTATGCGGTTGGAGGTGTGCTTGAAGGCGCTGATGGAGTCAGAGGGCTAGTCGCAATCGGTCGCGGCTCAGGCTGTGCATACTCTGGGCGAGGCTGTTCAGGTGTATGCTCGATCTCTTCAGTTGGAATTTCTGTGTCATATGGGTTGGATGTGGGTCCTTGAGCTGCACTAGTAGCTTGAGATTGCGGAGTAGACTGTGATGAATTGAATGGATTAGGAGTGGGCTTATTGTCCATAGATTAAGTATCTCAATAAAAGAAGATCTGTGTCAAGAAAGGTGATAAATTGATGCTGAGATCGTGATGACGCATATGAGCGCAATGATTTGGTAAATGACACCACGAGGTTTATCAAGCTTATTATCGAACGTTCTTTGTAAGTAGATAGCCCAAGAAAAAGGAGGAAACTTCCAATTCAGAAAAAGGTATGGTGCGCTTGCCCAGTCAAATCCTTGTGCAGCGATCACCATGATATAGATATAGAGTAGTGAAGTTTGCGGGAAAAGGTAGACATAGAGAATAAACGGGAAAAAGAAGCTCAGACCAAGATCGATAAAAGATCCGATCACAAATTCGGCTTTACTTTTCTTCTTCATATTTGTGCCTGTGTCCCAGTGTGGGAAGGCATCTGCGAATACATGTGAGAGGATAGCAACTGGAATACCAATAAGTGGGTTTGGGATGATTGCAGCAAGGGAGGTACCAATAATTGCGTGTCCAGTGGCAGTCATACTTTCAGTATAGCATTATAGATATTGCGATATAGGAGATATATTAGGAGAATGGTAGCTCATTTTGGTATCGCAATATCTTAATATCCTAGTATCTACTCAGCTGCTCTTGACAAGTTCTGTGAAAAGTGAGCAAAATAACTATATGAAAAGACTTTCAATCCTAAGCGTGGTATTTGCAGTAACTATCTTTGTATCTGGTGCACTCTATAGTGATAAGGCGTTAGGCGCAGATACTTCCACACCAGTTAATGATTTTCCGACTATTACATCAGGTCCAGGCAATATCATGCCTGATAGCAAGTTCTTTTTTCTCGACAAGCTTTATCAAGAGTTCAAATTAGCGGTGGCTTTCTCCCCAGAGCAGAGAGCCAGTGTGCATATGCAAATTGCTGGTGAGCGTATGGCCGAACTTCGAGCGATGCAGGCTCGTAACAATAAAGAAGCAATGGTGACAGCCCTCACCGAAGTCCAGCGAGAATCTATCCTAGCTGCTAAAGATGTGCGAGATGCCTCGTCTCAAGGGAAAGATGTCGTGCAGCTCACAAGGACTATCCATCAGGCATTGGCTGATTACAGGGTTGCTCTATTAACTGTTGCTGCAAAGTATCCTGACTCAGTCTATCAAGGACAATTAATGGCAGCAGCAGATACTCTAGCAGATGCAAGAGAGGTGGCTCAAAGTGCTCTACCAGATGCAGATCAAGAGCATGAGCTTGAGGCGACTGCACTAAGTGAACTTAATGACGCAGTACTGGGAGTAGCAACATCAGTGCAAAGAGCTGATGACAGAATGAAAGCATATGCAAAGTACGCGAGTATGTCATCTGAGCTTCGAGCAAAGAACGCATCCGCAGTTGCACTCAAATTACGTGAGCAAAAGATTTCAGAGATTAAGAGAAAGATTGCAGAGCTACAAGCGCAATTAAAGGAATTAACTGCTTCCTCTGCTGGAGTTGTAAAAACTACTCCAACTCCAAAGTCCTCTAGATAGTGTATAATTTCTCCCATGAATACAGATGATAAAAGTGTCTATAAACTTGGCGCAAATGAACTTCGTAATTCACTGCCAGATCCTGAGGAGTTAGCAAAAATTAAGAAGAATCCTGTCTATCTTATTGTTGACAATGTGATGGATACCTACAACATTGGGTCAATCTTTCGACTTGCTGACGCTGTAGCTGCTACAAGAGTTATTCTTTGTGAAGGATCTGAAGTCCCTCCGCATACACGTATTAAAAAAGCCTCTATCAACACGACTGAGTGGGTCGATTGGCAATACTTTCCCACAGCGATTGAGGCGATCAAGGATTTGCGAGAAAAGGTTGCAGGGGTCCAAATAGTGGCAGTAGAGCTAGATGATAAAAGTATCCCTTATGACAAAGTCGACTATTCATTTCCGCTAGCTCTTGTCGTTGGACATGAGACACACGGTATATCTCAAGCGACGTTAAGCGAATGTGATATTACTGCAGAAATACCAATGTGGGGCGTAAATAAATCCATGAATGTTGTGATGAGTCTTGGCATAGTCCTCTTTGAAGCGATGAAGAAAAGTTAATAAGTGAATGTGGCAAGGATTGATCATTTGTAATGATGTATTGATACATCACTACACAATAGGAGAAGTGTTTTAGAGTATAAGTACGCTAAAACAAGAGAAAACATCTTCATGTCATTCTGAATTTATTTCAGAATCTTAATAAAGATGCTGAAACTAGTTCAGCATGACATATAATTTTATGAATAAGCAAAAAGAACTAGATAGAATTTCCAAAGAAATACAGAATTGTGAAGAGTGTAAGCTCGATAAAATCGGAATTTCTGTGCCGGGAGAGGGTGATCCTGATGCAGACATTGTCTTTATTGGCGAGGCACCTGGAAAACTAGAGGCTAAAGAGGGAAGGCCATTTATCGGCAGATCAGGACAACTCCTACGTGGCCTTATCCGCGATATTGGACTGAAGGAAGAGGAGGTCTATATCACAAGTCCCGTGAAGTACCTGCCAGTGCGTGGTACGCCCACATCTGGAGAAATTACTCATGGGAGGACTCACTTGATGGGGCAGTTTGACATCATCAAGCCCAAAGTCGTAGTACTCATGGGCCGAGTAGCAGCGGAGGGAGTTTTGGAGAAGAAAGTCGCTGTCGTGAAAGAACATGGACAAGTTATAGAGGAGAAGGATGGAATAAAATATTTTTTAACATACCATCCTGCAGCTGTACTTCGCTTTCCCTGGAAATTCAAAGAACTTATGACTGAAGATTTTAAAAAGATCCCCAAACTTGTCATTTAAGTTATATTTTGCCATCATTAATGGTAAGAGAATCTGCTGCCCTGCTTCCTTGTCCGTTTGATATTAGGCTAGTGGGAGGTTAAATATGAATAATAAACCTCAGCTATACGAAGAGCATCCACATAATATTCAGGCGAAGAATGGTGACGAGTTCGTCTCCACCCTCTATTTATTGAAAGACTCTTTTGGGAAGTTCCCAAAATCCAATTATCTTGCTTCATTCTTATCGAGCATCTTAGCTCTTGCTAGCAGATCATTTCCCCATTGGACTGAGAAAGAATACTTAGATTTTGCAAATGAGACACTTCTTACCACAAAAGCATTTAGTATTATCAGCGATGCTAGCAATAAGCACGTAGGATTTAATTTTTACACCCTTGGAGATATCCGAGGCGATCAATTCATGTATACCAACTATACTGCAATTGATCCAGACTATAGAAGAATTGGTCTGATGGAAAAGTCACGCAGTGCTGATATTGTTGTAGTAGATCTAGCTATTTTGGCAGGATGTAGCTCCGTTGGTGCAGTACATCTTGGCATGCATCGGCTTAGTGATGAGACAGGTCGAGTAATGTATCCACTTGATGTAGAGGTGCCTGATGTAATAGGGAAGTTGGGGAGGGAAATATACGCTGATGTGAATGGGGCAGATACATGGTCTTCCGTAAATCCACAAACCTTAGTAAGACAAAGTGCTTCTCCATATGCAAAGGGGGAGCCAGAATATCCATTATTTGAGAAACTTAAGCTAGGTAGAAATGAAGCTGTTATCTACCTTTCGCTTACAAAGAAATTCAATGATGAGCTGCTTGCTCGTAAGATTGATTAGTGCTCTAGTAAAATAAAAATATCTTTATTATGATTACTGTATGCACGATCTTCTAGTCAGACGACTTCGACATCTTCACGTCAATCCGGTTGTTAAAGCATATATTATTGGAGATACCCTTCTTTGGTCTGCCTGGAATTTATCCGGTCCAATCTTTGCTGTATATATGATCACGCAGATAAAAGGTGGCACAATTGAGTCTGCTGCTACTGGGTATAGTATCTATTTGCTCGGGAGGATAACTTTCGAATTGATCTGTGCTCGCTACCTGATAAAAAAGAGTGACTCAGTTAAGTTTATAGTTACAGTACTCGGGATGTTCGCGATGAGCATCGCATACATTGGCTTTGCATACTCAGACACTGTCGCCTCTGTTTTCTTTTTCTATTTTATTTTGGGCTCAGGTGTGGGATTTGCATCGCCTGCAAAGAACTCACTATTTGCGACACATTTAGACAAGCATAAAGAAGCAACCGAGTGGGGGGTTACAGATGTCGTGGCATTTGTTGCCATGGCCACAACCACAATCATTGGGGGTATAATTTCAACTGAATTTGGATTTACAACGCTATTTTTGCTTGCTGCAGCGATGAATTTGACGGGAACAATCCCATATCTTCAATTTATACCTAAGGCAAGAAGAATTAGTTTCTTTGCTGCAGCAAGTGAACGATAATTCACTTATTTTTTGATCGGCTTCAGCTGGACATTAAGATTTTTTACCAAATCGCTAAATTTTCTGAGTATTTCTCCATGACTTTTTCCCGCAATGTCGACAATACCATAGCGAAATGAGTATGCATCCTGCTGCTTGTCAGACAGCTTCATTCCTACTTTAAAATCAATTTTAATACTGAGAATATCAAATTTTATTTTCAACTTTTCAATTTCATCATCACTTGGCACTTTTTGAACTAGATGATCGCCGATCACACGGAGAGGAAAGCTTGATGCGTAGCGTGGCTTTTCAAGCATAGTGAGATCGGGGTGATTGCCACGAGCAACATCAATTGCGATTTTTAAGAGTGGAGTTTTATAGACTTGTGAGTAGAGATTGGCAAAGCCAGGACTGATTCTGGTATTTAGTTCGATCATACTTATGTTACCATCAGGGAGTATGAAAAATTCCAAATTAAAACATCCCTCACTGTATTTCATCTCACTCAAAACTCCGTTTAATATTTTCTGAAGTTTTTTATAGCTCTTATCAGGAATCTTAGAGGGAAAATCAAATCGTTTAAAACTTTTTCGATCGGGGGTATAAATTGACTCTGTGATGCCCAAGATAGAGAGTTTATTGTCTTGAGTAAATCCATCCAGGGTATATTGCTTGAAATTGATATATTCCTGCACAATGTACCAGTCTTTTAGATTTTTAATTTTTTTGTCGAACATTTGGAAAAATCGTTCAAATTGCTTGATATCTCTTTTGGTTTTGAGAATTGTCTTCCTGATCTCAGAGAATTCTTTTTCTGAATCAATTTTGTATGAGAATGCGGAGAAGGAGCCTTTTATAGGTCGAATAAAGACAGGATAGCTAATTGATGGCTTACCTTTTTTAATATTCAGAATCTCAGTTTTGGGAAAGTAAGTATGATGTTTTCCAGCGAGCGGAGTAAAGAGTGCCTTATTTTGTGCAAGAAAGATGGATCGAGGCGTAGGTCCTGGGAGTCCAAGTTCTTTTGCTACCATGGCTGCAATAATTGAGGGATAATCTAGCGTTCCTAGTACTGCCTGAACTTCGGGGTATTTTTTCTTTATCTCTTTTACGAGTAATCGGGTCAGCTTTTCTGGACTCAGTGAGATATCTGCTGGTCTATAGATAAAGGAGAAGGTGTCCGAGAGTTTTTTCAATTGAGGAATCTCAGTGCCAATTATAAGGACAATAGGCTTCATTTATTGCTTATTTAGTTGCAAAGACTTCCTCGGCCAGCGCGTAGTCAGCATGGGTGTCAATTTCTACCCACTTGAGTCCAGTGATATCAACTGCATAAAAAGGTACTCCTTTATTCACAAGCGTTGTATAGCTGTCATCATAATATTCTTTATAATTAGCCTCGTCCTCCATGAGTCTTGTAAGTTCTTCAAAAAGCACTTTTCCAGCCTCTTTTCCGATTTTTTCAATACCAATTGATTCTCCTGTAGCTTTATGAGGATCGAGCTTCTTACCAACTTCTAGGACTTTACCATCTGGCGTTGTGATAGCTTTTACTTCTTCTGCTTCAAGATTGATATTGCGATCGATACAAAGCGCTGTCTCGTGCTCATCATTAACGAGGTTCTCAAGGATTGCTTTTTCAAAGATAACATCAGCATCGAATTTGATAAAGGAGTCGCCATTTACAGCGTCCTTTGTCATATTCAGAGAGTAGCCGGTGTTGGTATCTAGATACTTTTTATTTCTAATGTAGACTACATTAAGGTCAGGAAAATTGGTACGAATATAGTCCTTGATCATCTCCTCAAGATACCCTGTGATAACGATGACCTCAGTGATCCCAACCGCAACGATATTCTCAAGCATATTTTGCAAGATAGGCTTGCCATTCACTTCAAGAAGTGACTTTGGTTTATTGTCTGTAAGTGGACGGATACGTGATCCGATACCTGCTGTAAGAATAATTGCTTTCATATAATTAGTTTAACATGATTTGTTCCGATTTACTTCCTCATTGGTTTTATGAGAGTGACGCTATTCGTCTTAATCTGATATCCACGCTCAAAGAGGCGAAAGATTGCGATCCATAGCTGACTTACTGCGAGAATGATAAGCGCGATATCAAGTCTATTGAAAAGCGCCCCAATACTTGTGATGAGCACAAATTCTGCCTCATCGACAAAGAATATAATTCTATTTCGCAGCCAAAAGTGCTTTACAAAGCCGATAGGAGTTTTTTTCATCTCGGCATATTTTTCTCGGAGAAGTACGTACTGCTCTTTCCTGTAGGCAGAGCATTTCTCAAGGTAGGTCACATCTCTTCCAGTCGCTGTGAGTACTGTTTCAAGCTTAAGGTAGTAACGATAATTGAAGAAGAAGCACGCTGTCATACCAAGGACGAACCATAGCGGATTCTGAGTTGATTGAAATAGCGCAAATGCTAATGAAAGTGTGACGATATAGATCTTTAGAACATCAAGTGTTTTGTCTAAATAATCACCAACCGTTGAAAATTGCTTTTTTGTTCTTGCGAGTTGGCCGTCAAGACAGTCAAGAAGATAAGCAACTGGAATGAGGAATGCAGCTAGGAGTAGATGATAGGGGAACACAATGAATAACAGGAGACAGCCTAGTACGTAGAGGAAAAATGAGAATATCGTAACAATATTTGGCGTAAGCCAACTAATTTTGAGGGCAAGTGGTAAAAAAAGTTTATTTGCCAAAGGTGGCATGAAAAGATCTGCCCAGTTGCTGAAGAAAGAAGGTTCTACGATATTTGTTTGTTGCATTGGATTCTTCATAGCTGATAAAAATATAGCTTATTTGCTTGGAGTGTTGCGGTTTCTCACCATAGAAAGGGAGAATATCTGTGGGAAAAATGGTCTATGTGATGGGACTTCAGTAGCACCCTTGAGAGGAGTGACTTTCTTTGCAGCACTTTTCTTTGTGATAGCTGTGATGGTTGAGAGTGCCATAGCTGTCTTTAACTCTCCTAAGAAGTACTGGACTTGATCTTTTGTGATTTCTCCAATATTTGCTACTTGAAAGACTTTATTCTTAAATACGCCCTTTCCCTCGTAGATAATAATATTTCTCTTTCGAAGATTTGCTTTGAGGGCACTTGTTGAGACATTACGTGGAACAAAGACCGTCGTGATAGATGAGGACATAACATTTTCATCTAGAAGGAACTTAAGACCCATTTCAGTCATGCCTGTTCGAAGTGCTCTGGCATGAGACTTGATCTGAGCTCTCTTTTTAGTAACACCAATTGCTAAGATATTCGCGATTGCTTGATCAAGTGCGAAGAAAAGAGGAACACCTGGCGTATTTGGAGTCTGCTTAAGGCGTCTTGCATAGTCATAGAAAGAATAAAGATTAAGGTACATTGTCTTTTTAGGTAGATTCTTGATCTTTGCGAACTCTTTCTTGCGTCCAATTACGAGCGAAAGTCCCGAGAGGGATGAGAGTGCTTTTGATGCAGATGTACTGCAGAAAGCAATGTTCCATTTTTCAAGATCAATTTTCTCGGCACCAGCACTACTCACTGCATCCAGCATGAATGTAATGCCGTACTTTTTAGTAAGTGCACCAATCTTTGCAACAGGATTTAACATCCCAGAGCATGTTTCATGATGTACCATGGCAATGATGTCTACCTTATGCGTTGATAGATATGCCTTTACAGCGGCGACATCAATTTCTTTACCCCATTCTTGTCGAATTGTGGATGTATTTGCGTTATGTAACTTGGAAATATTGTAGAGGCGTTCGCCGAATTCGCCGTTTGAAAGAGTGAGGATATGCTTGTTACCAACGATAGAGGAGAGGATAGATTCATTTGCAGCAGACCCTGAACCAGTGATAACTATAGGTAAAAATTCTTTTTTGTTCTGCACCTCAAAAACATCAAGAATTCTATTTTGAAGACGTTTGAATAGTTTTTCAAATTCAAATTCACGATGTCCAATGTCATGGCCAACAGTCGCTTCCTTGACATTCAAGGCTACGTTAATAGGTCCAGGACAAAACAATAAGTAGTTATCAGTTTTAATCATAAAGTACAAAAAGTAAGCAGTTTCAAAACCAGACGAGAAGTATAGCCCACATCCACCAAAAAGTCAATGCTATAGGACAAATATTTATTTTGAAGAGAGCGGATGGGCGCCTCCTTGCAACCATTATGTTCGCTCAGTTCTTAGTCGTAGTTCAGTAGGTCTTATATTCCTGAAGAAATGAAGTGTCTAATTAATATTCCGATCGCTCTTTCTATTCTGGCTCTACTGATCCAATAAAAGCATTATACGCTTTTATTGCAAGATTTACTAGAGATCATTGTTAGAAAAAGGTAAGTAAGGGTCATAAATGAGTTCAAATTTAAAGCCTATAACACTTATATTCACAGATAAAATGCTAGTATTAAATCATCTTATCCCTATTAATAGCGTAATGTATTTGGTCCTGTAGGCAAGTTCTGTTCATATAGTAGGATTGTCATGTGCGGTAGTTGTCTTTGTTTTTGAGACTAAGTAACCTCTCTTGTGCTTGACATTTCCCAGATTGAAGCTATAATAGCTAATACGTATGGAGTGATAAGCGATAGATAGATCTTTTGCAGCTCGCCCTAAGGCGAGTTTTTTTATCACTAGTTATACCATCTTGCCTCTTAAATTGTTCCGCTATGGCGGAGTTAATAAGAAGTAATTCGAACATTGACAGTTAGGAAGTGGTAGGGAATTTTAGAATTGAGACTTCCCTAGTTCATGCACACATGAACTTTTTTGTCTCATTTCGACAGCAGTTTAATGGAGATAATACTCCGTTAGATTTTTTTGAGAATTTGATCCTGGTTCAGGATGAATGCTGGCGGCGTGCCTTAAGCATGCAAGTCGAACGGGAAGGTCCGCAAGGACCAACCAGTGGCAGACGGGTGAGTAACGCGTAGGAATCTACCCCTAGGAGGAGGATAGCCCACCGAAAGGTGGGGTAATACTCCATAGTCTCGTAAGAGTAAAGGACTTAACGGTCCACCAAGGGAGGAGCCTGCGTCCTATCAGCTAGTTGGCGGGGTAAAGGCCCACCAAGGCGATGACGGGTAGCTGGACTGAGAGGTCGATCAGCCACAACTGCACTGAGATACGGGCAGTACACCTACGGGTGGCAGCAACTGGGAATATTGCGCAATGGACGAAAGTCTGACGCAGCGACGCCGCGTGGAGGATGAAGGCCTTCGGGTTGTAAACTCCTTTTACTAAGCCGTTCACAGCTTAGAGAATAAGCTCCTACTAACTACGTGCCAGAAGTCTCGGTAATACGTAGGGAGCAAGCATTATCCGGATTTATTGGGCGTAAAGTGTGCGTAGGCGTTCTTCATAGTCGTTTCTTAAAGACTGGGGCTCAACCCCGGGAGTGGTTACGATACTGGAAGAATTGAGGATTTATAGGGAAGCTGGAACAGTATGTGTAGCAGTGAAATGCGTTGATATATACTGGAACACCGATGGCGAAGGCAGGCTTCTGGGTATTTCCTGACGCTGAGGCACGAAAGCTAGGGTAGCGAAACAGATTAGAGACCTGTGTAGTCCTAGCCGTAAACGATGTCCGCTAGCTATTCTCTCACGAAGTGCATAAGCACTTGATAAATATCAAATACTACCAATTTCAAATAAATACCAATATCCAATACATATGTTTTGGAAATTTGATATTTGATATTGGACATTTGAATTTACAAGCTTGTGCTTTTTGTGAGGGAGTGGTGTAAGCTAACGCGTTAAGCGGACCGCCTGGGGAGTACGGCCGCAAGGCTAAAACTCAAAGGAATTGACGGGGACCCGCACAACCTGTGGAGCGTGTGGTTTAATTCGATACAAAGCGAAAAACCTTACCAGGGTTTGACATCATACCGTTTTATACTTTTGGAAACATTAGTAGATCCGTAAGGATGGTATGACAGGTGCTGCATGGCTGTCGTCAGCTCGTGCCGTGAGGTGTTCCCTTAAGTGGGGAAACGAGCGCAACCCCCATGAAATGTTAAATATTCATTTCAGACTGCCCTGTTTTTACAGGGAGGAAGGAGGGGCAGATGTCAAGTCAGCATGGCCCTTATACCCTGGGTTACACACACACTACAATGGCGAAAAACAACGAGTTGCAAGCTGGTAACAGCAAGCTAATCTCTCAAATTTCGCCTCAGTTCAGATTGAGGTCTGCAACCCGACCTCATGAAGTCGGAATAGGTAGTAATCGCGGATCAGCATGCCGCGGTGAATACGTTCTCGGGTCTTGTACACACCGCCCGTCAAGGCAGCAAAGTCAGGGGTGGATGAATACTCCTTTGGGGTAGAGTCCAAATTTGGCGATGAGGCTTAAGTCGTAACAAGGTATCCCTTGCCGAAGCAGGGGATGGATCACCTCCTTTCTAATTTTTTCTTCGTTCTCGCAAGAGAAGTGAAAATCTAAATTAGATGTGGGGAAGACATAAAACTTGTGTTAAACAGGTACGTCTCGTATCTGGGTTAATCAAGGAGATGTGTAAAATGACACCAAGCGGAGTGAGTAGCGCTTGAGTAATCTCGTTATCTCGATTTATCGAGAGTCGAGTAATAGACACTTGTGTCGATTACTTGGCCACTGAGAGATTACATAAAATCTACTCTCGCCTTTCCTACCACTTCGTAACTAGTCAATCCCGCTTAGCGGGACGAGCAAATGACCACCCTAATGGGTGGTTTTTTTGTGGGAAATTTGTGATTTAGGCACGAATCCTTTATACTTCACCTCAGTTATTTTTTCTCTGGTCACAAGCTGAGAGCTTGCGCGACTCACAATTGGGTGAGTAGCGTGGCTCTCGTACGAGAAAGGGAATGAAAATGTCTGTTGGAAGAGCATTTCTTCCAGTCCCAAGAGGGGACAGCCGATTCTATCTGGGAAGCCAGCAATGCGAGGAGTTGCTCGCGAGCATCAATAAGGAGTTCGCTGAAGTAAAGATCCCCTTTGTGGGATTTGGAGTTCGCCAGTGGGCAACGGGGTTCACTGTTGACCTGCCTGGCTTTACCAGGTCTGGCATTCGTAAGACGCTGGAGATCAAGTGTGAGTTTGATGAGGGGTATTTGCCCTCAATTGGCCCTTCGGCCGTTATTGTTCGGTCAGACATATCGGTTCGGACTCTTCATTTCAGAAGGGAGGGAGATTTCTTTGACGAAGTCATCTGGAAGGGCCTGGATCTTTGCCTGATTGACAGGGAACAAGAACGGGCTCGGTATCGTCCAATTACGCATAATGGCATGATCTTGTTCCATTTGGGTCCAGACGTGTCACCTGGGAACTATGTGCCCCAACTCATCCTGCCGATGTAGAAGGGGATCCAGTCTAAGCACCGCAAGGGTTGCAGCACCTTGGTATTCGCTGGTCGCAAGCGCGACCGTTCTCGAAGCACCATGGGTCGTTGCACATCAACCCCCATGGTGCTTTTTCCATATCTAGCTTCTTGCGTTTGTTCTAGCTTCGAAGCTATGGTAAAATCCAAGCAGGCTAATTCTTTACGTGGCGCGGTGGCGAAGCGGTAACGCAGGGGTCTGCAAAACCTCCATGCACGGGTTCGATTCCCGTCCGCGCCTCTCAAAATTCTTTCAGAATTTTGGCAGAACTTAAATTTATATGGAATTAAATAATAAATTCGATAATTATGAGTCAGATGATGGGTATAGTGAGAAGAAGCTTGATAAGAGTACTGATCTTGTAAGTGGGCAGTGGCTAGATCTGAGTAAGGGTGCGAGTGCTTTGGTCAAAGCTCCAACAAAGCAGAGTGTCTCGGGTGGAAAAAGTAGGCTGCAAAAGCTTGTTGAGTATTCACAGTCACTGATGCGAGAGATCGATGGAAAAGTGAATGAATATGGGGATGAAGCACGTGAGAATAAGGATCTTTCGAGGCTGGCAAAGGAGATAGAGAAGCTTCAGTCAAAGCTGCATACGATTCTTAGATCAATCCAGTTTGAGCAGAAAGGCACGCTAGATATCACGAAGCTTCCCAAAGAGGCACAAGATTTGGTAAAATAGCCTTCTAGTAGTTTTGCAGACGTCTGCGGGACTGCAGCACTGCATATATGCAGTAAAAAGGGTCGTTAGTTCATTGGTAGAACGCTTCACTGATAATGAAGAGGTGGATAGTCCGATTCTATCACGACCCACCCCGCTTAGCGGGGTGATGACCAGCTTAGCTGGTCCACCTACGCTTTTAGTTTCATCCAGAATTCGTCTTGGCGGCAAAGTTCTTTCGCATCCTCTTTATTCTTAAGAATCATCTTTACAGCTTCTTCTAGAAAGATTGTATTTTGTGAGCCCTTTGCGAGCACGATAGCATTTTTGACTAAATTATCTTTGAGATATTCACCTGCGCGAGTTGGTCCATCAAACCAGCGTATTTCTTTAAAGCTACTTTCTTGTGTCTGAACGATAGGCAAGATAAATTCTCTGGTCAGAGGGCCAACGAGATAAAGGTAATCCACGACTCCAAGTAGCATCTGTGCGACAGCCTCATGTTCAATCTTTGCTTCTTCACCAAGTTCTCGCATATCACCCATGAGAAATAGTATTGGTCTACCCGTGTCTTTTTTAAGTGTATCAATCAGTAAGAGAAATGCCTCGATAGAGACTTTGGACGCATTATAGGTGGAGTCGATAATGTCAGAGTTGTTGATCCCTGCAAGAAGACTTGAGCGGCCTTTTGGAGAGACATAGTTAGTCTCAAGAGATGTTTGGATTTGAGACAGGGACAGGCCTAATTCAAGTGCTGCCAGAATACTGGCTGCGAATACTTCTCGATATTCTTTTGGAAGAATAAGCTTTGGGAAGCTCAAAGTAATTAGAGTTGGTTTGGCGTTATGAGTCTTCACATATAGGCCAAAGTTCGTTCCATCAAGCGTGACAGTGTGGACTCCATATGAAATATCATTGGTGCTCTTGCTTCCAAAGGAGAGAAGCTTGGTGGAGGTGGGTGTTTTTTGTTTGATGATTTCTTCTAAGTTCTTATCATCTGCGTTATATATCCCGACTTTGCAGCCTGACTTAGTAATTATTTTTGTGTCCTCTTCAGCAATCTTCCTGACAATCATGTCTAGTTTCTCCTGCTCGCCGATTGCTGATTGCCGATTGCTGAGTGCTTTCTCAAATTGCATAGTATGAGTCGCTGTAGCGTTGAGTGAAATGGCAATTGTTGGCTTCAAGATCGTGAGCAGGTACTCCATATTTTTAGGTGGATATGGGTCATCTATTCCCATCTCTGCGATCAGATGCGTTGTGCCTTTTAGAAAATTGCCTTGAAGTGGAGATTTGGCCAACATTTTTGCCCAGTCCAGCGTGGAGTACGACTCTGGCTTCATGCCTAAAATCCCAAGTGGAATACCGGTCTCTGAGTTGCCAATTGACTGTGTAGGAAAGTGGTCTTTAAGGATCGCCTCAAGTGCGTTGCGAGTGGATGATTTACCTACTGATCCAGCTATGCCAATGATGGCTGGCTTGTGTGTTTCAAGGGATCGCTTTGCGAGAGTCCTTAGATATGAGAGAGTAGCATTCTTGGCAAGATTCATACATTGATTATATCAGGTATAATGTCCACAAGTTTTCAAACACATATGACTTATAAAGAAGCAATATCATATCTAGAATCGCTCATACCAACTGAGAGAAATGTTCATTTAAATGTTAATCCACTTGAACGAATGAAGGCACTTCTGTCTGAACTAGGTAATCCACAGAGTAAATTTGTTTCAGTGCAGGTGAGTGGCACGTCTGGGAAAGGATCAACTTCATATCTTCTGTCACATGTGTTAGCGATCGCAGGATATAAGACAGGGTTGAGCACCTCACCTCATCTTGAGCGAGCAACTGAGCGAATGAAGATAAATGGTGTAGAAATAACTAAGGATAGATTTGTTGAACTTTTACAGGAGGTAAAGATAGCTGCCCAAAAGGTAACACAGACATCATTGGGTACGCCGACATATTTTGAGGCACTTGTTGCAGTTTCATTTCTATATTTTGCCAAAGAGATGGTGGATATTGCCGTGATTGAAGTGGGCCTTGAAGGGAAATATGATGGCACAAACACGCTCATGCCAGTTGTTGGGATTCTTACCAATATTTCGATTGATCATGTTGAGTATCTAGGAGATACGACTGAAAAGATTGCACATGAAGCAGTAAGTTTTATAAAGCCTGGAATGAAAGTTATCACTGGCGTTACGCAGGATGAGGTGCTCAGCATCGTGCAAGAAGCCTCAGAAAGAGCACAAGTAGATCTGGTGGTGCTAGATGATTGCGTAAGTCTGGATGTTAAGAGTTGCACCTTGAAAGGCTCCTTATTCTCATTTAAGAGCAATGAGCGTACCATCTCAGAAATATTATTATCCATCGTTGGAATGTACCAGGTTGAGAATGCGTCCCTTGTACTTTTGGCGCTTGAGGCACTAGAGAAGAAGGGATTTAAGGTCACGGAGCAGGATATCAGGGAGGCATTCGGATCCGCATCATTTAATGGACGATTTGAGCATTTTATAGTAGATGGTACAACTATCATTTTAGATAGCGCACACAACGAGGCCAAGATGAATGCGTTTACAGGAGAGCTTGAGAGGCTCTATCCAGAGCGAAAAAAGATTTTTATTTTGGCGTTTAAAAAGGCAAAGAATCTACACCCGATTTTTGAAGCAATACATACTAGCGCAGATGAAGTAGTATTCTCTGAGTTCCATGTTACGATTGACACAAGTAAGAATGCGACGATGGTCGCATCTACCGTTGCAGAGGTCTACAAGACAACATACCCTGGATCAGTCACTTATGTTCAGTCCACCCCAGAGGATGCATTGTATGAGGCGATCGATTTGGCGAAGAGTGGAAATGGGCTAGTGGTCATTACAGGATCGATGTATCTTGTTGGTCAGGTCAGGTCAATATTGTCCAAGGGCTAAATTCCTTATGCTGACACAATCAAATGAAACATTTTTTACCTGTATTGGGTGTATGGACGGTCGTGTTCAGGATGTAGCTGCTCTATTTGGAAGGAAAGAGTTCGGGGCAATCTATGCTGACGCTATAACAGAGGCAGGAATGGTTGGAATTCTTGCAAAAGAAGATATAGAGCCTGCCTTTGCGGCATCTTTAAAATATAAGATTGTGGATGTTTCAATAGGAGTTCATAAGTCATCTGGGATTGTTGTTCATGGTCATACAAAATGTGCGGGCAATCCAGTAGAGGACAGTCAGCAAAAGAGTGATATTAAGAAATCAGTTCACTATATTCAGTCATTTGTGGATATTCCCATTATTGGACTATTTATCTATAGAGGAAAAGATGGCAAATGGATTGAAGAAAGAATAGTCTGACTAGAAGTTCACGATAGTTCCGCTAAATGATTTCAGGAGGCTAGTTGTAATATTGGTAGAGCCTTTTCTCCCCAAAATAAGTGATTTTTCAAGAAGAGTTATTGGAGTTGAGTTGGTTCCCGCTGGGGCAACTGGCGTAAAAGTGAGCGTTGCTACTACTCCCGTGCCACTCTTGATAGACCCTAAATTTCCAGAGGTCACTAGATAGGTGATCCGACCGGTCTTAGTATTGATCCCTCCAACAGGTAAGACGATGGGAGACTCAAAGAAAGACCCAGGCTTGAGAGTCATATTCGTGAGAAGTGCTGGGTTGTACGCTATTTCAAGCTGAACAGTCGTGATGGTGTCTCCATGAGTATCGATCATAACATCCACTGTGCGTGCTGCAGTGCTGGCTGAAGTTGGGAGTGATGGATTGGGCATCATTGATAAGACTGATGCGCCCTCGACTTTTTGAGTTGGAAGAGCCGTTTTTGCGCTGGGTTCATTAGTCGCTTGATCCTTTTGTGATTGATTAGCTGAAATTGCTACCCAAACAAGGATGATTGTGAGAATGAGGAGTGTAAGTATAAGTGATAATGTTTTTTTAGACATAATTTAGTATATCAGTTGGTAGCTGCCGACTGTACGCTGTCACCCTGTGCTTCTTTAAATTCTCTCAATAAAAGATTGTAGTCAAATTGATTGACCTTGCCATCATCATTAAAGTCAGCTTGTGCAAACTGTTCTTGGTTGCAGGCAACAGCAGGGGCGTAGTCGCTATAGCAGCCAATCATGATGTTGTAGTCTGCACCATCTAACACGTTGTCGTTATTTGCATCCCCAGCAACGAGTGGGTCAGGAGTAGCTACTGATTCTTCGCCGTTTGAGATTGCAATTGGCCCATTTGAAATTTGCTTTGCTAAGTACTTGTTAGCTTGGACAACAACGAGGTATTCATCAGATTCAAAGTCCTTACCTAGATTAGCGCTACCTCTGTAGACCTGTTCACCTTCAGCATAGATAAATGTTTCGGTCTTTTTTACTACAAGTGCTTTCGTATCTTTGTTGTAGATCATGATATCTGCGAGAATATTTTTGTTCTCTGGATTTTTATTACTGAGAGAGTTAGCAGTTGGATTGGTACTGTCACCTGCAGATCCAATGCCATCAAGTTTAAGAATTACTTTAAATGTCGTTGTATTCGGATCAGTCGCAGTTGGAGTAGGAGTCAATGTAGGTGTTGGAGTCAGTGTTGGACTTGGAGTCATAGTCGCAGTTGGAGTGATGGTGATAGTAACTCCAGGCTTAGGAGTAGCTGTGGGTGTAGGTGTTAGTGTTGGAGTAGGAGTCAATGTAGGTGTTGGAGTCAGCGTTGGTGTAGCAACCGGCTTCTTAGTTGGAACTGGGGTCTTTGTTGGTGCAATGGTTGGCTTTTTTGTTGGTACAGCAGTAGGTGCTTTTGTAGGAACCTTGGTGGGAGCTGAAGTCACGATCTTAGTAGGTACAGCTGTAGGCTTCTTCGTTGGAGTTACACAAAGCAAAGGGTTGGCAATACAAGGTCCTGCGAGAGTAGGAGTTGGTTTCTTGGTAGGTGTCACGCAGAGAAGTGGATTAGCAATACATGGCCCAGATAGCGTTGGTGTAGGCTTCTTTGTTGGAGTAGCTGTAGGCTTCTTCGTAGGCGTTACACAGAGCAGTGGATTGGCAGTGCATGGTCCAGAGAGAGTCGGAGTGGGAACTTTATAAATTGCAAAATCACGTGTAATATTTTTTGTTGTACCGCCGACGTATGCACCAACAATGGTGGTTCCCTGCCAGCCACTTGGAGCTGTGACTTTAACATCGTAGTCACCAGGAGCTAGACTACTGAATTGATATGCCCCTGAGATACCCGTGGCCACTGTGCGAGATGCAGTTTTGGATAGGCCGATACTTACACCAGAGACCGTTGTTTCAGAAGCATCTTTCACTTTATTCTTATTAGCATCATTGAAGACAACGCCTTTGATGATATTGTCACTAGGACCTGCAGTTGAGCGTAGTTTTATTTCTACGTTGACTATCTCCGCAGAATTAATGTTGGCAGGTGGCTTGATACCAGTTACAGGGTTATTTGAGACAACCTCATATGTTGAAGGTGGTTCTACTTTTAGCGTATATGAAGTAGAGGTATTCAGGCTTGAGAAGCTGTAAGCTCCACCGCTTTTTGAGAGCGTACTAGAGGATCCCGTACCCAACTGTGGTGTTAGTACAAGTCTTACATTTTCACCTTCGTAGGCTCGCTTAGCCGTGCCGCTTACAACGAAGATTGTTCCTTTAACTACTCCAATTCCAGCAGGTTTAGTCGGAGTAGGAGTGGAGGTGCTCGGCTTGATGAGCGTGAAGTTGTATGACTTTATGCTTGCAGCAGTAGTAAGTGCGATCGCTGCAGAGTTAGATGGAGTAAATCCAGTCTTTGACGCTACGAGGTTGTAAGTACCAGATTTCGGAAGTGTCAATGTATATGCACCACTTGAATTAGTAGATGAAACAGATTGATCACCAAGCTCTTTTGTCTTGATAGTTACTCCAGATATGATTGCTCCCATCTTATCCTTCACGGTACCAGTGATCTTGTATGCGACAGGCGTTGGTGTTGTGCAAAGCAAAGGGTTAGCAATACAAGGTCCTGAAAGAGTTGGTGAAGGTGTAACTGAGCTAGCGAGAGTAAAATTAACAGTTTTTGATGTAGCTGCTGGTGTAAGCGAGATTGTCGAGGTGAGTGCATTGCTGTAGCCTGATTTTTGTGCGAGAAGGATGAAGGAATATGTGCTTGCTGAGGATGAGAGTGTTAGGGTATATAGACCGTTTGCGTTAGTCTGGGCAAATACATTTGAGTTAGATGTCGCATAGACTTTTGCACTTCCAACTGGTGAGCCTGCTTTGTCTTTTACAGTCCCAGTTATTCGATATGTTGTAACAACAGGTTTCTTCGTTGGTACTTTTGTAGCTGGAGGTACAGACGTTGGTAGAGGTTTCTTCGTTGGTACTTTTGTAGCTGGAGGTACAGACGTTGGTAGAGGTTTCTTCGTTGGTACTTTTGTAGCTGGAGGTACAGACGTTGGTAGAGGTTTCTTCGTTGGTACTTTTGTAGCTGGAGGTACAGACGTTGGTAGAGGTTTCTTCGTTGGTATAGGCGTAGCAGGTACAGCTGCTGCGGCTAGGTAGAAGTACTGATTTGCTGTATTTGAAGTTGTTGAGAGGTAAATAGATCGTGATTGGCTGACGCCTCGGGTCGAGCCTGCAGTGATGAAGATGTATTTGCCTGTAGTAAACGAGTAGCTGTAGCAGTTGCTTGTTGGATAGACAGTGCTGTAGCCTGAGATTGAAATCCATGGACTACTTCCACCAGATGGGGGATAGACGCAGACTGAGAATTTAGCGATTGAGATCTTCTGTTGTTGAGTCTGGGCACTTGTTATTGGAGCAAAGCTAGACGATGTGAGGATGATGCTCAGTATCAATGAGATGGCAAGGACACCTTTTAATGGAACGGAGAATATATTTTTGATCAAAGGAAGGACAGCTGATTTTCTCATAAATACTTTACGACATTTTTAGCGTATCAAGTGTGCAGAGTAGTGTCAATGAGCTCCGGGTATCAGTTCTCGGTTTTCGGTTTTCAGTCCATTTTGAATACCACCTTGTGGACCGATAACTGACAACGGAAAACGGAAAACCGGTGTGCTATACTGCAAAAATGGTGCTATCAGACAGAGATATTAAGGTTCGGCTCAAAAGCAATAGTGTCGTAATTAAGCCTGCACCCGATCTTGCTGAGCAGCTCGGAAGTAATTCCATAGATTTGCGTCTCGGGAATATCTTCAGAGTTTTCGATCACAGTAAGTTTGCGTACATTGACCCAACTGACAAGCAAACCTCTCAAGATGTAACTCGAGAAGTAGTTGTTAAGAAGGGTGAGCGCTTTATAATTCAGCCAGGTGATTTTGTCTTAGGTACTACAATGGAGCATATCGAAGTCCCGGATGATCTTGTCGGGAGTCTCGAAGGTAGATCAAGCATAGGGAGACTTGGAGTTATCATTCATTCAACCGCAGCCAGTATTGAATGTGGGTTTAGGGGGCATATCACACTAGAGCTTGCGAACATGGGCAAAATGCCAGTTGCGCTTTATCCTGGTATGCGTATCTGTTCACTCGCATTCTCTGAGCTATCTTCACCTGCTGAGGTCCCATACTATAAGAAAAAGAATGCTAAGTATGCTGGACAGGAAGGTCCAGGGGAGTCCAAAATCCATAAAGAGCTAAAGTAGTTTGATCTAGAAAATCCTCTTGTTACTCCTCCCATCCTTCACTATACTGACCAAATGATTCTTGGCCCCGAAATACTTCTGAAGCTAGTTAAGACAAAAAAACTTGTAGAGAATTTGTCAGAGCGTGAACTGACCAACCCAGAAGGTGCGGGCTTCGATTTTAGACTTGGTGAGGTCTATAAAATCTCTGGTAAATCTTTCTTAGGTGTGACTGAGCGTCAGACTGCTGATATAGAGTTGGTTGAGAAGTATGTGGAGGGGGAGACTCGCAGTATTACGATCAAGCCGGGGGATTTTTACCTTGTCAAGACGATTGAGACTGTGAATATGCCAGTTAATTTAACTGCTAACATAAAGCCCCGCTCTACGACATTCAGGAGTGGTATTTTTCTTCGAACTGGCAATATTGCTCCTGGTTATTCTGGGGGTCTTACGTTTGCATTAAAGAATGAAGGATCCATAAATGTAGTAATTGAGATGGGTGCCCGTATTATCCATGTGCAGTTTGAAGAAGTTTTAGGGAAAGGCAATAAGTATAGAGGCCAATGGCAGGGTGGAAGAGTCAGCGCTACTAAAAAAGAAACACAAGTCTAAAATGTCTGCAGAAGTACCTCAACATTCTGCCATAACTACCCCTGTCGATCGGCAACGTCTCCATGATGCATACGCACAGTCCCCAGCAGGCGAGTACTTATCTCAGCGTGCAAGATATGATGCGTATCGACCAGCAAGCACTTCCGTAGAGGAATGGCAAGATCTCCTCGGAGCAGACGTGAACAATCTAGACCACATGTTAGTTACTGTTCAAGTTGCTTCAACTTTTTTAAGACTTTCTCGAATGCAGGAGACTCCAAACACATCTTCTCCATTTAGTACAGATGATGAAAATGATCTCCTGCTCGCGGCCGCTATCCATGATTGGGGTGAGGGCGTTGAGGGTTGTGAGGATATAACATGGCGAAAAAAGACAAGTGGTGACAATCTCCGCGAGAGGGATGCAATGCATATCGTTATTCAGGATGTGGCTGCTCGATATTCTGATGATGAAGATGAAAAGGCAGAAGTTCACTCTCAGCTCAAAAGAGTAGCTGATGAGATCGTATTTAATAAGGAGTCAAGACTAGGTAGAGCGTTCGACGCTATTGAGCGAGTGGGATATTTACGTACTGCAGTTCGCTCCTGGAGAGAACAAGCCGATGTCAAGAATCCAGACATGATGGATACTCTGCAGTGGATATCGGCAGATGTTCTTGCCCTCCATACAATTCCACTTCTTAGTCATTCTCAGGATCATTTTCCCGTTCTGGCGATGCTTGCTCAAAATGAGTCATACATATCTGACGCATTTGCATTAATGCCTGACAGTGTTTTTGAGATGTATGATGACGATGAGAAAGAGCAGATGCGCGACAAATTTATGGCTGCAAAGTCTGCCTGGGGAAGTCCTGATACAGTAATACATCTTAATTAGTTGCTCTGCTATAATCTAAATATGAAAATCCATGAACTAAAACTTGCTACGACACCATTTGAATCAATTAAATCAGGGGGTAAAATAATTGAGTCACGCCTTTTTGATGAGAGGAGAAAAGAAATTGAGATAGGGGATGAATTGAGGTTTATAAATCGCGATCATCCACAGAGTATTATTCGAGCAAAGGTTATTGATCTTATGAGGTACAGATCATTTGAAGAAATGTTTAAAGATAATAACCCGTCAGATTTCGGTGGAGAATCAGTAGATTGGCTTATGAAACAAATTAGAGAATTTTATTCTCCTGAAGATGAAATGAAAGATGGAGTCCTAGGAATTTTGTTTAAGCTACTTAATTAGCTACTACTATATACCCCAAAATTTTTACTTAGAATTGTAATCTATCCCATAATATGATATATTTCAGATCTTACTTTTAGTGGCAATCACTGCCACACTCGAGAAAAGGAGAGCACCTTGTCTGTACTATCGGTCGAAAATGGAATCTCTGTTCGCAAAGCATGCGATGAGGATTTCGAATGGGTTGCAAATCTCATGGAGGTGGCATTAGCCCCCTACTACGGAGGCGACCACCGGGCACATGCTCGGAGGATTTTCGATACTCACATTCATGGAGGGATTGACTACGTCGGTCATTTCTCGGCAGGACAACATATGTTTGTTGCCGAGGCTGAAGGTAAGAAAGTCGGTCTGATTCATCTGGTTGAAAAAAAGCAGGCAACTGTTAAAATCAGCCCGTTGATCGTGGACCCGGAGTTCCAGGGGGTACTTGGAGTTGGTAGCGTTCTTCTAGCGTATGCGGAAGTATTCGCAGATGAGTTAGGCGCTCGTCAACTCTACTGTACTGTCGCAAGTCCGAATAAATTAGCACTGAAGTTCTTTCTCAAAAAAGGCTTCAGAATCACAGGAACTGCGAAGGATCATTACAAGTTGGGAGTCGATGAGCACATGCTTTACAAGCAGCTTGTTGATGATCAGGGGATGACTGCTCCAAACGTTTCTGTTGTACCATTCGATGCTGAAAAGCACTCCGATGGTGTTCGCCGCCTTGTGCTAGAAGGCCTTACGGGCAATTTCCTTGGCGTCGATGACGACTGGGTTGATGCTCTATACGAGGGATATAAGCGAAGGGGCAGCGACGACATCAATACAAAGTACAAGATCATCTTTGTCGCCGAGAGTGGCGGTGAGGTCATGGGGGTCGCTGGCGCGACGCCTAAGAAAGGAGATCCAATTAAACTGATGCCTCTTGTTGCAGCGAATGAAGCTGCATTTGAGGCGTTGATCATTGATCTTCAAGGTCTCTTGATGGACTACGGTCATAAGCTGTACGTTCATCTTGTTCCGGAAGCATGGCAAATTGCCTGTCTTCAACGTCACGGATGGATTCTTGAGGGTGTGTTCCCAGGTGGGTATGCACCAACAAGCGTCGTACAACAATGGGGTCATACCCTAAAACAGGAGGGATCTGCAGTGAGAACTATGCGAATCAAACGACCCTACTACGACCTCATCATGAGTCGCAAGAAGACTCTCGAGGTACGTGTTGGGTACGACAGCATCAGGAGGATCGAGGTCGGAGACAAAATCCGTCTCGAAACCTCTCAAGTTTCTGGCATGATTCAGGTCGAAGCCATTCGGACATACAAGAGCTTTCGCAGCATGTTGGATGTTGAGCCATGGCAGCAGATCGTGCCGGATGTCCAGGATCGTGTAGAGGCTCTCAGGAAGCTCGAGGAGATCTATCCCGCGCCAAAAGAAGCGCTGGGAGTATATGTCTTTGAGATTGCTGTTAGTAAGTAATCAAACCTAGCGAGAATCGCATTCTCGATTGGCAATAGCCAGTAAATATGCGAGTGTCCTGGATCATGACACTGAAGCCACTGAGCTTCAAAAAACTGATCCGCTTTTTTTTAAAAATTCGGCTATTCATCACTGATACAGTAATACATCTTGAAAAAGAGGTGTGAAAGAGTTACAAACTAACTGCATGAGTTCATCTCAAAAACATCCAGAATACGCATATCTAGACCTCATCGAAGAAGTTCTTAAGACTGGTATTAAGAATGTCGATCGTGGCACAGGAGCTGTTTCATATAGTCATTTTGGACGACAAATTCGCTTTGATCTTTCCAAAGGCTTCCCACTTCTCACCACAAAGAAAGTTTACTGGAAAGGAGTACTTCATGAGCTCGCGTGGTTTATGAAAGGGGACTCAAATATTAAATATCTTGTCGATAATAACGTTCATATTTGGGATGACTATCCATACAAGATTTTTAAGGAAAAAAATAAAACCTCAAAAGTCACAAAAGAAGAATTCATTGAAAAGATCGCAAGCAATAATGCATTCGCAAAGAAATGGGGTAATCTTGCGCATATTTATGGTGAGAGCTGGAGACGTTGGCCTACAGGGACTGCTCGGGTAATAGATCAGCTCCGATGGGTCGTAAATGAGTTGACGGATGATCCTGATGCGAGAAATGCAATAGTGACATCGTGGGATCCAAAATATCTTTACTCAATGGCGCTTAAGAAAGACGCAAATCGATTCCCCATTTGTCATAACATGTATCACGTCAGTATTAAGGATGGCAAGCTTTATCTGCAGCTTTATCAAAGAAGTGCTGATCTTTTTCTTGGAGTGCCTTTCAATATCGCGAGTTATGCATTGCTGACAATTATTCTTGCGAGAGTGCTGAAATTGGAGCCGGGAGAATTTATTCATACATTCGGCGATGCGCATATTTATGAGAACCACATTGAGCAAGTAAAAGAGCAGCTAACTCGCAAGCCAAAGCCTCTCCCAACTCTCATTTTAGATAAAAAAATAACTGATATTGATAATTTTAAGCCAGAGCTAGTCACGCTTGAAGGATATGATCCGCATCCAGGTCTCAAGGGCGAATTAACAGTCGCCGGGGGCTTCTTCGAGAAGAAGAGAAAGAAGTCCTGAGGATACATTAGTTATTTATGCACGAGAATCATCCAAATGAAGGCGAGCAGGTAATACCTACTGTGGCGGCAGTAATATTTTGTGATGGAAAAGTTCTCTTAGTAACACATGGAGAAGGATCTGGACATGTAAATGGAGTTATGGGCTTGCCTTCTGGCCATGTAGAGGATGGAGAGGGAGAATTAGTTGCGGCAATTCGAGAGATTCAGGAAGAGACGGGACTTCTCGTAGACAAAAGCTCAATCCATGAGTTTGAAGGAAATTATTTTATTGCAAAAATATTGAGAAAAGACGGTGTGACACGGACGTACGGATGGCGGGTTTATAAGGTGGAGGATTTTGAAGGGAAAATAAATGAAGGGAGTGAGGAAGTAATTCCTCAATGGGTATCTATTCAAGAAATAACTGCTTTGGATGCGGAAGGTAAACTGTTGCCAAATGTATCAACGGCTATAAATAATGCATTGAAGTCAAAGGTGACGAATTAACATGAATACTCCTCGAATAAGTATCATAGTGGCGATGTCTGACAATCGTGTTATCGGGAGCAAGGGTGAGATACCTTGGAATATACCTGGGGAGCAGAAAAGAGTTCGAGATATCACCACCCCTCATCCTCTGATCATGGGTCGAAAAACGCATGTGTCGATTGGACGGATTCTCCCAAATAGGCTTAATATCGTAGTGACTTCTGACAAGAATTATAAAGTTGAAGGCGGAGAGGTTGCGCACTCTTTAAATGAGGCTATAGAGATTGCTGCAAGTTCAGAATCTCACCGTTATTCTTCGAGCGAAGAGATAGAACGAGAAGTTACATCTGATGATAGTTCTCGTTTCACTCGAACAATAAATCCTGAGTCAGAGATATTTATTTTTGGTGGGGGTAAATTATATGAGCAAGCAATGGATATTGTAGATCGCCTATACCTGACTATCGTTCATAAGGAAGTAGAAGGGGATGCATTTTTCCCAGAATATTCAGAATTTACAAAAGAGATAGAACGAGAAGAGAAAGAATTTGAAGGATTGAAATATACCTATCTCACTTTGGAACGTTAATTTAGACCTCATCTCAATCTTCTCCTAGGAGGAGAAGAAGATCATTGTTGAGTCATTTCAATTGATCTATTTTGCTCTCTTGTCAAGCTAAACGGCTATAGGTATACTTTTGTCATATTGTTGTCATGCTGAATTTAGTTCAGCATCTCCCAATTATTAGATCCTGAATCAAGTTCAGGATGACATTTTTATTTATGCTATCAAACCTCAAAAAAACAGATCCACAGATTTTCGAATTAGTAAAAAGCGAAGAGAAAAGACAACGTGATGTCCTCGAGATGATCGCCTCAGAGAACTACACTTCCTCGTCAGTTTTAGAAGCTCTTGGTACAGTCCTTAATAATAAGTACTCTGAAGGATATCCCAAGAAGCGCTATTATCAGGGAAATGAATTTGCTGATAGCGTTGAGATAATCGCGCAAGAGCGAGCAAAGGAATTGTTCGGCGTCCCACATGTGAATGTCCAGCCATACTCTGGATCTCCTGCGAATTTAGCGATCTATCTCGCCCTTGTTGACCCGCAAAAAGATAAGGTCATGGGCTTTTCCTTAGCGTTTGGTGGACATCTGACATACGGATCACCTGTATCTATCACAGGAAAGTATTTTAATGTTGTTCATTATGAGCTTGGTGCAGATGGTAAGCTCGATTATGATGCGATTGAGAAGCAGGCTATAAAAGAGAAGCCAAAGCTGATTATCTGCGGAACTACTGCATATTCACAGATCATCGACTTCAAGCGCTTTGCAAAGATTGCTGATAAAGTTGGAGCGTATCTCCATGCAGATATCTCGCATATCTCAGGACTCGTTGTTGGTGGTGTCCACCCGAGCCCGGCTCCATATGCTCACACGATCATGACGACCACTCATAAGACGCTTCGAGGACCTCGAGGTGCGATGGTCATGGTAACTGAGCGAGGTCTTAAGAAAGATCCAGAACTTGCTGAAAAGATCGACAAGGCAGTCTTTCCTGGTCTACAGGGCGGTCCTCATGACAATCAAACAGCCGGTATCGCAGTTGCATTGAAAGAGGCGAGTACAGCTTCATTTAAGAAGTATGCTGCAAATATCGTAAAGAATGCTGATAGGCTGGCAAAAGAATTGCAAAAAAGAGGATTTGAGATCGTAAGTGGTGGTACAGAAAATCATCTGATGTGTGTCGATCTTCAGAATAAAAGTGTCAACGGTGCAGTAGCTGCACTTGCGCTAGAAGTCGCTGGCATTGTGCTCAATAAGAACTCAGTTCCAAATGATCCCATGCCGCCTTTCTATCCATCGGGAATTAGACTTGGTACTCCGGCTCTTACAACAAGAGGGATGAATGAAAAGGATATGGTCAAGGTAGCATCCTGGATGGATGAAGTTATCACAGAATCTGCTCGATATGAAATGCCGAGTGTGAAAGAGGATCGGGCTGTATTCTGGAAGCAATTTAAGAAAGACGTCACCAAAAATAAGGAATTATTACGAATTAATAAAGAGATTAAGGCATTTGCCTCGAAATTCCCCCTTCCATAATCTATTAGATATTAAGATACAAAGATATTCAGATATTATGTGAAAGGTACGTTGCTCTTTGTATCGAGTATCCTAATATCTTAGTAGCTGGACTTAGAAAAGTATTCCTGCTAGCGCAAGTGCGGCGATGACCCCCGAGGCATGAATTTCCCCTGATTTTATTTTCTGTTTGATTTCATCTGGGGTAAAAAGCTTTGTGGATGAGATTGACTCTGTTGCTTCATGCTCAGTTGGTCCTGGAGTGATGTTACGTGCTCGTATTATATGTGCACTGTGGCAGTCTTTGGATGGATAGTCGTTAAGAATCCCTAGCTCCTCAAAGTTTTCCGCGATATATCCTGTCTCCTCACGAAGCTCTTTCGTTGCATTCTCAAGAATGGTTTCATTGCTTTCGATGTGGCCAGCAGGGAGTGTCCAGATTTTCTGATTGATTGCATATTTATATTCTTTGATCATCACGACTTTTCCGTCTGGATCTGTAGCTACAATCATAGAGAAGTCAGGTTTTTTAACGACCGTATAGTCAGGGATCTTTGTGCCATTTGGCAACTCGACCTCGTCCTCAAAGACAGTAACAAATTTTGACTCATACCCAACTTTTCGATTAATACGTTTCCAGTTGTTCATAGTTTAGTTCGGAGCGACTTCTTGCCAGATGTAGGTTGGAATTCTCAAGAATTCTGGCGCATTGAGGATCATATCTGGTCTGTCATTTATAGTAAAGGATGGATACTGGAGATTGCCACTATCGCACAGCGTCCTGTTGTTCTGGAATGACCCACCAGTTCTTGCTGCATTAACTGCGATTGACCCCTGCATATTGAGCTGAAGATCAGGCGTTCCTAGAGTACAATCTGCTGCTGTCTCAATAATAAAGTTCTTGTCAGTACTGATAAATCCATCTATGTTCGCATTTGCTGGTGCAGGGCAGCTGGCTGCTCGACCGACCGTGCTTGCAACAGAGATATCATCTGCGACAGAGAAGGTAGCTGTTGAAGTATTAGGGACATCGACATCGCCAGCTATTCTGAGCTCTCCATTAATAAGAATCACAAAGTCTCTATTGGCTGGAAGCGATGATGTTCCAGTGAGTGTCACATCTCCATTGGCTTGGTAGACGCCATTGGCTAGAGTATTTGGGAGTGTGCAGCTACTTAGGTTTGGGCACACAGTCGTTAGATTGATTGGTGTGATATTGGACTGTCTGATGACTGATTGGAAGTATGCATATGATGTCTCACTTCCAGAGCTGTTATGAGCGGTGAATATTTCTTTGTAGTTATTGCTGCCGATGACCCAGTTGGTGCTACTCGCGCTTCCAGAGTGGAAACTCGCAGTCGTAGCGCCAGAGAATGCGATACCTGGTGCTGAGCCTGTGCCAGGAACGAGGGTATAGGCTCCGCCACAAGCTGCATTTGGCGATGCGGGGACAGGATTATTGATACCGCCATCCATTCGGATATCAAGTCCTCCAGTCTGGATCCACGACTGTCCTGCATCCACTGCGAAATCGAGATCTTCAAGGCTCAGGCCATTGCATTGACCGCCTGGTGTGGGAGTGCCTGGAGCACAACCAGATCCTACTGTGGCACTAAATGAAGGGGGTGTCGTATTTTGGGGGTGGACCATATAAAAGCCGTTGGGGAGTCCGCCATATCGAACAGTGTACGTGCCGTTGATCAAATTTTCCATAGAGTAGGTGCCATCGTTGTTATTGACCTTGTATGCTTTGGGCCTGCCCGCGATGTCTTGGATGCTGACATTTGGATTTGCGGCGATATTAAGCTCAGCACCATTTGAAGCTTTGAGCTTGTCTCCGTTGGTATCAAGAAAAGCATTGCCTTTGATCGTGTATGCGCCGAATAACTTGAAGTTCTGGCCAGGAACGCTCGCACAATTGGTGATAGTGAGTTGACGTGGGGCAGTGTCTAAGTTGACATACCCATTAGGCTTACTCACATCGACGAAGTAGTTACCAGGCGAAAGGTTTTGGATAGAGTATCGTCCGTCGCTAGCTGTAGTGGCCTCTTTCTCGTCCTGACCCGTCGTGAAGACACGTCTTCCGGCGATAGGGAAGTCTTTCGTGCTGTCATAAGAGCCATTTTTGTCTGAGTCGACATAGACACGACCAGTGAGAGTACAGACTTCATTTATGCCGATATTCTCAGTAAATGTAGTAGGCCCATCCAGACCCACACTTGCAGCAGGGCTGACTGTGATGGTGCTACTTGGGAATGCTACATAGCCAGTTGGTACTGCGATGCTGATCGTGTAAGCTCCTGCTCTCATGTTATTAAAGTTATATACTCCCTGAGAGTTTGTTGTCGTTGTTTTATCAGTCGGACCACTCGCAGTAACGGTGATGTCATTCATGCCATCTGTCTCATCTGCTTCTTTGATGCCATTGCGATTGTTATCAACGAAGATAGTTCCAGTGAGCTTGTGAAGTGGTACGACAGCGAACTCACAAGTCCAGTCTGGAGAGAGATTGGTAACACAAGTTGTGCCTGTAGTCCATGCTGCACTACCATTTTTGACTCCGATTGTTTTCCAGCCATCATTAGCCTCAGCATCAGAGAGCATCATGCGATAGTGCCCATCCATTCTGTAATCGAAGTCTGCATATCCATCAGCTGCTGTTGCTACGGACTTGATGTGAGTTTCAAAACCTGATTCTGAAGTCACGTTTTCATCGAGTGTGATGGTGATATCTTTCTTGGATCTATCACCAGTATTTTTACACTGTCCATTCTCTCCCTTGTCATTGCAAACATATGATTCTACATGCGCACGGACATTGTATCCAACACCCATTTCGTTATTTGAGTAGTTTGATTCTGAGCCTGCATTGGCATAATTTGCTCGTGCAAGCATGGTATATCTTCCTGCACCTGTTAGGAGAAATGACTTTGGAGATGTGAGCTGAGCTTGATTGGTCCCTCCATTCCACGCTTCATATGTTCTCGATGAGCCAGCGCTAAATGGGCTGCCCATTGTAGCTGTAGTATAGTTGTTGTTGCGATCATCCTGATCTTGGTAGATTCGAGTATAGTAGGTCAGCCAAGAGCTCACAGCTGCATTATTCCTAACGACTATATGTGGATACACTCTATCGCCCACCTTAAAATAGCTAGGCTTGACCCCTGTATTATCTCTAGGACTGATATCAGTCACATCAAAATCTGGCGGGATAGGGGTGGGGGTGGGTGGGATAGGAGTTGCTGTCGGAACAAAACAGTTGACACCGCAGTAACTACCACAACCTACGTTGCAAGTTTCAGCTACTGAGTAAGAGTCGCTACAATATTGAGCACAAGGATTCGGAGCAGGTGGTCTGCAAATGGCATTTGAATCAGCATTACTTAGGCATTGGTTTGGTGCACGACCACCTGGTGGGCCACTATCAAAACACATGCATCCCCATACCCTTGGATCTGCATTACTATATGTGCAATATAGGTAAGAAATGCAGTTTACTTGAGCATGTGCTCTTGAAATAAATTGTACGAAGAAAAATGCTAAGAAAAAGATTATAAATTTAAATACTTTCATATCATTTCTTAATCAGGACAAATGGGTTTGAATTACTGGCATGAAGTTGCTTAGTGAATCGATTTGTCTCGTCTATCCTCTCCTCAATTGTTTTTGATGGGTGAGTAATTGCGTAAATTTGTCCAACAATCGATGTGAAAAGCGAGCTTGTTAGATCTGTGTCACTAAATGTTTGGAGGTTAGCAGGGTCAGCCTGGATTTTTGCCTCTAGCTGCTTGAGGTCGTAGGTTTCCTTGCTGATTAACACTGTGATTGGAATTATCGGAGCTATGATCTGCTTTTCAGGTGTAGATATATCGCTTACAACGATATTTATTTTTTCAATTCTAGATTTTGTAGATTTCCTTGCTGGATATTCTGAAGCCATTTGTTTTAGGAAGGCAGTAAATCCAGGTGTTTCATTATAACTTAGTTGATACACAGCACTTGAGTTCACAATATCGATTTCTGTTGGTTTTGATTGCAACGATCTAAAAAGGAAATATCCTGCCAAGAGAATAATGGCAAGAAACAATGCTATAGCTATAATTTTTTTCAAAAAAGACTTTGAAGATGGAGGGTTCATAAATATAATTCTACATCCATTGTAGTTCTATATCTAAATAACAGTCAATATTTGTGAGTTTTTTATAGAATAAGGGATTTTTGTCAGGAAAAAGGGCTCCGACATAACATATAAATGTATGGCGGAGCCCGTAGATGCGTCTTGCTCCGGCTAGGCCGGGGCGAGTTAGTGTCGGACAACCTCTCGGTTATCCATCGTTTCGTGGTAGTCGGTTCTCCCAACCTGTGACCACGAAGGTGCCATTGGCAACCTTCAGTCGCATGTAGTCGTAGAACAGTCCACCCGGGTCACGAAGACCAGTGTAGACGACGAACACATTGACATCGCCGTTTCGGTCGACAGAAAGCGATGCGATAGCGATCACTGTGACATCCGAGAACGTCGTAGTGGGCACATACCGGATTGCATCCTCGGCGAACATTGGCGTCCAGAGGGACGCATCATTGGTCGCGAGGGTGTCGAGGACTTCGGTGACGAACACAGTCACGCCTGGTGCGTAGTCTGTGTTCGAACTTGGTCCCGTTGTTGATGCCATTGCCGGCGTCGCGAACGAGACAACTGCGATTGCGATTGCCACAAGTGTGGCCGAAATTCGATTCTTCATCGACTTCTCCTACTCTTTGTGCCAAATCTGCAGTCGGAACATCCGCTGCGTTATGATCGGCAACTTTATGATTAGAAGTATTTCCAAGCATGAAGTCGCCGATTTTTATAAGCGAATATTCCTATAACTAACTCATAGGAAGACGATCCGATCAGGAGAGTTCTATACAAAAGTGAATTGGCCATCTCGCATTTGAGAGGCTTTTTGCACTTAGCAAAGAAGCTGCTGATCGAAGAACTTCCTATGAAAAATAACTTGTAAACGAGCTAACTGGTTGTAAATATATCATATTATAGGACACTTGTCAAGTCTATAGGACGTTAGATTTGAGGCTGAATAAGACGAGTTTGAGGCTAAATTTAATGCGTGCCTGGAGTGCGTGCTGGAGAGGAGAGGGGGAGAGAAAGAGAGTGGGCAGTCAATGGTGTGTAGCCTTCTCTTTTTCATGGTAGATTAGCCCCTTAATTGGGGGTCAAAACGACAATTGGGATCAAAGACATGAATTCGAAGAAGTTGTTTCATAGGTAACAGTATTGCACCATTATACTATATCTTAATTAGGTTTAAGTAAAGAGGCTAGTTAGCCTTGGAAGCAGAAAGTATTCCGGCAAATGAATTGAGGTCATCGCATGAGTAGGGAATAATGATGGGATCAGACTCTACAAAACTAAGGGAAATTTCAGCTGATGATCCCTTTTTGATTTCAAAAATGTGTCCATCTATCACTAAAGTGTGGGCATCATTACTTGAATTTGTTATTTTTATAGGTTTATCGATGTTCACTTTTGCAATTCGTGGATAAGGAGTGCAGTTGGAGATGTCGATAGATGGAGTTGACTGGGCGATTTTAGCAACTTTCTCATCCATTGCTTTATAAATTTCAGGAGTCTGAGTGATGTTGTAGTTAGAAAGAAGCCTTGTGATATCAGGTGAGGGTGACTTATTGAATCCAAATCTATTTATGAGTGTGGGGAGATAGAAATACAAAGTAAGGATGCTAAGGACAGTAGCTATACCTATAAGTAGTATAAAGATCAGCTTGAGGATCTTTTCAGAAATATACATGTACTTAATTTAGCAGGTGGGCAGGTGAGCAGGCAAGCACAATGGCAATTACGTGCGTAACGTGTATTGGAATTTCTTTATTTGTCTCATTAGTTGTTCTGCGCTGTCATAAATTCTTTGTCGCTGGTCTTCATTAATGTAATTTTGATCTTTTGCAATATATAGATGTGAAACAGTTTCATAGAGTGATTTTTGTGCAATATCCAAAAAGTGGCTAAAGTCTTTTTTAGATGGACTACCTGAGCCTTCTGCAATATTTGCAGGGATTGATCCAGCTGACCTTCTTAGCTGATCAGAAATTCCATAAATTTCAGTTTTAGGAAAACCTTTTGTTAGATTGTAGATTTTACCTGCATAATCTCTTGATGAATGCCAAATTTCCAATGATTCAAATCTGAACATATAAAAATAGTATCAAAAGCTCATCTATATGCATAGTGATCTGCATGTTTGCTTTTTGCACTCCTGCCGTCCTGCTATGTTGCATCTGGCTTCAGCTTCGGTTATAATACTCTCTATCACACACATCCGATTGTGTCCTTGCCAATAAATTTAGCTACATTTGATCGGATGGCGGATTAAAGGACAATTATGAAAAACGTTACATTAGAACAATTATTAGAAGCAGGTAGTCATTTTGGCCACCAAGTTACACGACAGAATCCTAAAGCTCGTGATTATATCTTCGAATCCCGCGACAATATCCACATTATCGACCTTGCTAAGACTAAAGAAGGTCTCGATGAAGCAGCAGATTTCGTAAAAGCACTCGCAACACGAGGTGGAAGCATGATTATTCTTGGCGCAAAGCGCCAGGCTGAGCCTGTGGTAAGAGAGGCTGCACGTCTTGCAAAAGAAAGTGGAGTAAATGGCCTTTATTTTGTGTCCAATAGATGGATCGGTGGAATTCTCACTAACTATCCAGAAGTTTCTAAGAACTTTAAGAGACTTAAAGAGCTTGAAAAATTCATGGATACTCCGTCAGAGAAGGCTCGATTTACAAAGAAGGAAGTCTCAGATATGGAGAAAAAGAGACAGAAACTTGAGAGTTTCTATTGGGGCGTAAAGGATATGCCTAAAGTTCCAGATGCAGTATTCGTTATTGATACTCACATGGAAGATCTTGCAGTCAAAGAAGCAATTTCTACAAAAGTTACAACTGTTGGTATCACAGATACGAATGCAGATCCAACGATCATCGACTATCCAATTCCAGCAAATGATGATGCAGCAGGCTCACTTACTCTTATCGTTAACCACATCGTTGAGGCGTGGGTAGAAGGTAGAAAGAACATGAAAGATATCGCAGAAAAAGAAGCAGCTGTGGCAGAAAAAGAAGCTAAAAAGGCAGAAGCTGATAAGGAAGTTGCAGACAAGAAAGCAGTAGCTGATAAAAAGACTGCTGAAGATAAAGCTGTCGCAGATAAAAAATCAGCAGCGGAAAAGACAAAAAAAGACGCAGATAAAGCTGCAGCAAAGAAACCGAAAACAGAAGACCGAAAACAGAAAACCGAATAATTATGGCATCCGCAAACATTGACCTACTTAAAAAACTCCGAACTGAGACTTCAGCATCTATCTCTGATTGTCGATCTGCTCTAGAGCAGACTGAGAATGATTATGATAAGGCTATCGCTTGGCTTAAGAAGCGTGGTCTTGAGAAAGCAGAGAAGAAATCAGATCGAGAGACAAGCCAAGGGCTAGTAGAGGCATATATCCACAATGGTGGCAAGGTCGGAGCTCTCATCGTTCTTCAGTGCGAGACTGATTTCGTTGCAAGAACTGAAGAATTCAAGAATTTAGCAAAAGAAATCGGCATGCAGGTCTCAGCTATGGATCCTGAGACTGTTGAAGAGCTTCTTAAGCAAGAATATATCAGAGATAGTTCACAAACTATCGATGCACTCATCAAGAGTGTCATTGGTAAGTTGGGTGAAAATATCACACTTCGTGACTTCAAGCGCTTCGCTATCTAAATTAGTTTCATCTTGAATCCCGATTTGATCGGAAGAATCTTGCCAGTATCTAAACTTCCTCAAATCTTTAATACAATCATCGCACCATTCTTGTCATGCTGAACTTGTTTCAGCATCTAAATCTAAAAGTCCTGGATTCAAATTTTTTATTAGGTTAAGTTTCCATTCCCTTCGCCAGTTCTTCAGCTGTTTTTCTCTAGCTATTGCGCTGGTAATATCACTCGTCTCCTCAAAGTACACTAATTTTTTAAGATTATATTTTTTGGTGAAACCATCAATGAGTTCATTCTTGTGCTCATATACTCTTCGTTCAAGATTATTTGTAACACCAATATAGAGAACTGTATTTGTTGCGTTTGATAATATATAAACAAAGTAGTTATTCATTCGAGATCCTGAAACAAGTTCAGGATGACATAAAAGGATAATGGGTTCAACATATAATAAAATTAAGCATGAATAAAATCAAAGTTATTTTTATCCACGGGAATGGGGGATCAACGGGGGACGATAATTGGATGCCATCAGTTGCAGAGGAACTAGAAAAGTTGGGCTTGCAAGTCAGTAGAAAAACATTTCCTGATAATGAGATGGCACGAAGCGAATATTGGCTACCATACATCAAAGAGCTTGGGGCTGATGAAAATACAATACTTATTGGCCACTCATCTGGTGCTGTTGCTGCCATGAGGTTTGCTGAGCAACACAAGATTCTTGGCACGGTATTAGTTAGTGCATCATATACCGATCTTGGAGAAGAAAGTGAAAAAATAAGTGGATACTTCGAAATGCCTTGGGACTGGAAAAAGATTAAGCAAAATCAAAAATTTATAATACAGTTCGCTTCAACGGATGATCCGTATATTCCCATATCAGAAGCACGATATATTCATGAGCAGTTGCAGACTGAATATCGCGAATTCAGTGATAAAGGACATTTTGGCTGGGATAAGGAGATCAAAGAATTACCAGAGTTAATCACTGCACTAAAAATACATATTTCAACTTCCTAGTTTCTTTTTTCTGATAAAAAATCTGTGTTATACTTTTTTCCATATGAGTGAATTTGGTAGCTTGCGCGAGATTCAGGGTGAAGATCAGGAGATAATTGTCTCAGAGACCGCCTCAGCCGAGATGGCTGACAAGTTGCGCGGATTAGTGGAGAATGCAAAAGGTGTTTTTGAGAAAAAACGAGTACTACCAACAATGCGAACTATGTCCAAAATTCTTAAGCATGTTAACCCGTATGTTGAAGTAGGAATTACAAAAGGTAATGGAGAAAGTAAGCCTTATGCAGTCTGGCGAGTTGATACTCGCGAAATTCCGCTTAAGGGAGCTACATCAATAGATGGGCCACTCTGGACATCGCGTGGAGTTATGACTCAGCTGGATAAAGATGGTGAAGGGATGAGGATATTTTATTCAGCACCAAAAAATAGTGCTGATAGCGATCTTTTGCCTGGATCTTCACAGCAAGATCAGCTTCGAGTTGCGCACGAATCGGGCTATCTACTGACTCATACTGGCATGGAGGCGATCAATCCAAGCGGAGTAAATTATCGCTGGAAAGAGTTGCGACCTGGTCAGACATTTCAGGAGTATTCACAAGCCCAGGAAGGCGAGGGTAAAGACGTGACCATCGCGACTGAGCTACTTGCTGCATATAGAGAAAGTTCACAGCTTCATGATGGTCGAGTGGGTGAAGACCTAGAAAATTTATCAGGGTCTCAGTTTGGGAGTAGCGCTGTTGCGTACCAATCAATCCTTAAATAGCGAGGAGTTCTTCAGACTTTTGTTTACCAAGATTTTCAATCATTGCGATTGAGTCATCCACGATTTTTTGTACATCTTTTTCCATTCTCTCCTTATCATCATCTGACATACCATCAGAATCCTTTTTAAGATTGTTCATAGCATCATGTCGTGCTTGTCTGATCATGACTTTTCCGTTCTCCAATTTGTGCTGCATCATTTTGATAAGTTCTTCGCGTCGCTCAGTTGAGAGTGGAGGGATATTGATGCGAAGTACATTGCCGTCATCAACCGGATTGAGTCCGGACCCTGCCTCCATGATACCTTTTCGAATATCGTCTCGAGTCGAGGGATCAAATGGTGTAATAACAAGTGTCTGAGAATCAGACGTCATGATAGTTGCGAGTTCAAGAACGCGAAGTTTTGTGGATCCGCCATAGGTGACAATCTGGATATTTTCAACAAGCGTAGGTGATGCACGACCAGTTCGAATGGTCGCCACATCTGTCTTAATGAGATCGAGGATTTTTTGAATTTGGGTTGTTAGCTCAGTTGTTGCGTCCATACACTGATTATAGCACACCTATGCTATAATCTATTTTCATGCTAGTAACACTTCTTATCTTCTTTCTCGTCCTCAGCATTCTTGTTCTTATCCACGAACTCGGTCATTTTCTAGTCGCCAAAAAACTTAATATAAAAGTAGAAGAGTTTGGATTTGGTTTTCCACCCAGAGTCTGGGGGATCAGAAGAGGTGAGACTCTTTACTCCATCAATCTATTGCCAATTGGAGGCTTCGTAAAGCTCTTTGGTGAAGATGATGCAGGGGGAGGCAAGGTGAGTTTGCCAGTAGACAGTAATAAGAAGAAAGTATTAAGCAAAAATGTAAAACATACTACATCCTACAAACTACCTTCTACTGATATAAAGCGAGCTTTTTTTGCACGATCAGTCGGTCAGAGAGCTGCAGTAGTATTGGCTGGTGTCATTATGAACGTTCTCCTGGCTGTCATAATTTTTTATGCTTACCTTCTCGTCTCTGGATTTAAAGCAGAGTTGCCATTGATCGGCTCGCATACTTTCTTTGGTGTTACGCAGACGACAAAAAGTGATGTCTTTATCAATGGGGTTGCGAAGAATTCTCCAGCAGAGAAGGCTGGTATCCCTTCATTAGTTCTCTTAAAGACTGTGAATGGTAAAGAAATAAAGACAGTTTCTGAGTTCACCTCAGTCATCAAAAAAGATGCAGGAACTGAGGTCACTCTGACAATGCTTGATAGTCAGACGAAAAAAATCATAACTCGCAAAGTGACGCCTCGAAAAGATCCGCCGAAGGGTCAAGGGGCTCTCGGCGTAACGCTCTTTGCAGCTGATACTGCTGTACTGACATATGCAACTCCAGCTCAGAAGGTCTTTTCAGGTTTTATTCATCCCGCCAATTTAATGGCGTATAACTTAGATATCTTTGCCAAACTTGCAAGAGTAGCTATCGAGAAAAAAGATGCAGCTCCATTATCAGAAGGCGTAGCAGGTCCTGTAGGAATTTATTCAGTCGTTGGTACCATCGTCCAGATTCCAGACTTAAAAGAGCGATCTCTGCAGCTGCTTAACTTAGCAGGATTGCTTTCGATCTCCCTAGCTTTCTTTAACGTTTTGCCTATCCCTGCACTTGATGGTGGAAGATTATTTTTCATTGTTGTTGAGGCAATTACTCGTAGAAAGGTCAACGCAAAGTTTGAGACAGTGGTGCATACAATTGGTATGGCTGTACTTTTGCTCCTCATAGTTCTTGTGACCTTTAAAGACGTCTTCCAATTTATCCTCTAACAATTAGATATTAAGATACTCCGATACTAGGATATTCTGGGCAATTTATCAGTTCTCAATATCTCAATATCGCAATATCTGGGTCTTATGATATACTCTCCATATGGCTGAGAAGAAAAATACATTACTAGGACCAATTGAGCTTGCCAAGAGTGCATACGAGATGTTCAAGCTTCGTTTTTGGACGATGGCTGGAATTTCACTGATCTCTTTTGGTATAGCACTTCTTGGTGCTATTGTTTTTGCTATTCTTGGGGTTGCAGGATTTTTTCTCACAGGTGCAAAATTTGAAGGCCCAACAATTGGAACACTAGGGCTTCTTGGAATATTGGCGATCGTGCTTATTATCGCTTTTTCCAATCTGGTTCAGGGTGCATACCTCATCGCACTTCGTGACTGGAAAGATACAGGTGCCAAAAAAGCACTCAATGAAGCGAAGAAGTTTGTTGTACCTCTTTTCCTCACAGGACTTATCCAAGGGCTTCTTATTTTTGGCGGATATTTTCTACTCTTTGTACCAGCTTTTATTTTTGCAATTTGGTTCTCATTTGTCTCATACATTGTGATTGTTGAGGGTAAATCAGGCCTAGCAGCACTCCATACGAGTCGAGAGTATGTGAGAGGAAGATTCTGGGGAATTCTAGGTCGAATGATTGTGGTCTATTTGCCTGAGTGGATCATCATGATCACCCTCGCATCTTTTACAAAGAATTCTCAGGGCGAAGGTCTTTATGGATTATTTCAGTTTGCAAAGATCATCCTCGCGCCTTTCTATATGATGTATATGTTTAGGCTTTATGAGAATGTTCGAGATACAGCTGGAAAAGTCACACTCCCAGTGCCAAGTAAAAATAAAATTGTTTATTTTGCATCTCCAATCTTGGGTTATATTGTTCTCGCAGCAGCGATCGTCGGGCTTATTTCTATCGCGCCAAAACTCATGGAGATCGGCTCGCAGTATGCAATGCAGAGCGGGATGCTGCCTAACAAAACAGGGCAGATCAAGCCATCTACAACTATTATGTATGGGATTGTTCAGTACTATGGTGCAAAGGGAAGTTTTCCAATTGAGCTTGAGGATCTAGTGACAGCAGATATATTACCCTCTATTCCAAATGAAGAGAGTTCAGGGCTTCCATATCAGTACACGATGCTTGAAGAAGGAAAAGATTTTAAGCTCTGTACTCCAGCTGGCGTGACCCCAGTTAAATGCGTTACTCCAAAATCAGAGAGCTTTGATCTCTAGTGTGTCTTGCCCAAATATGGTATACATATTTGATCTATGATGGACGAACTCCACGGAATTTTGACCTCTCAGAACTACCCATTTCATCTCGTTGATGGTATTACTGTATCAAGAGCTATAACAAAGTATGAGGGACTTAGGTTGGCTCGCGATGTACTATATAACATAGTTGATAGGAAAACAGTTCTCTATTTATCTGGTGGAAGTCTACGCAGTCTTTATGAAAATTTTGCAAAAGATAAACAGATCTCACCGGGCGCATTAGCTCTTGTTGATGAGAGATATGGTCAGCGTTGGCACAACATTAGCAATGAAAAATTGATTCAAGATTCAGGGCTTCTAGATTATACTAACTCACTTGAGGTCCCATTTTATCCAATTCTTCAGGATCCTCAGCAAGATTTAGATCAAACAGCTAAAAATTATGACATGACCATCAGTTATCTCTTTGCTGGATTTCCCAAAAGTATTGGACTGCTTGGAGTCGGAAAAGATGGTCACACTGCAGGGATCGCACCACACCGTCAAAGCTTCGCGGGGCAAGCTGAGTTTAATAACCCTCTTTTTGATGTCGAGCAAAAGTTACGACTTGCTTCGTCCTTTAGTGATCTTTCAGGGCCTTTTAAAGAGCGAGTTACGATGACATTTACTGGACTCGCCTTGATAAATATTTATATCGTTCTAGTTTTTGGTGAGGACAAAGAAGAGGCATTAAAGAAAATGTTTGAAGATGGATCCGAAGAGGAAGTGCCAGCAAGATTTTTTAGAAGACCGGAAGTGGCACGAAGAACGCTTCTCATCACCGATCAGAAAGTATAAGATGGAATATAGCGTATAGCGTATAGCGTATAGATAATAGTTTTGCCATTTGCCATACGCGGTGCTAAATTCATGAACAACCCTTTCATCATTGTCATCTTTGGAGCTACAGGCGATCTGACTCGCGCCAAACTTTTGCCATCGCTTTTTAATCTATTTAAGAAGGGGATGCTGCCAAAGGATTTTTATATCTATGGATTCGCTCGGCGAGATCTTAAGAATGAGGACTTTCACGCTCTCTTTCCAAAATTATCAAGTGAGGTTCATTGGGAGGATTTTATTAAGCATCTCTACTATCAACAGGGGAATTTCTCAGAACTTCAAGGGTATCAGGAGCTGATCACCAAATTGTCGCGGATTGAGAAAAAAGATGGGGTCGAAATTCCAAAGATTTTTTATCTCGCGACACCCCCAGTTCACTACGAAGAAATTCTCTCAAAACTAGAGGAAACGAAATTGTCAGATCGGACATCTTCGAGAATTGCAATTGAAAAGCCATTTGGCAAGGACCTTGCAACAGCCAAGCATTTAGATAGTAGACTCTCAGACATTTTTGAAGAGCACCAGATATTTCGGGTTGATCACTATCTTGGCAAGGAGAACGTGCAGAATATGTTGGCGTTTAGATTTGCAAATGGCATTTTTGAGCCGGTCTGGAATAATAAATTTATAGATCATATTCAGGTGACAATGAGTGAGAAAAATGGTATCGGAACTAGGGGAAAATTTTTTGATGGTGTCGGTAATCTTCGTGACGTTGCCCAGAATCATCTCCTGCAGTTGGTAGCAGCGGTGGCGATGGAGCAGCCAAAATCATTTACAAAAGAGGATGTGAGAGATGCTCGAGCAAAGGCTATATCATCGATCATGCCGATAGCCTCTGAGTCGATTGGTACACGCGTGGTCAGGGGGCAGTACAATACATATCGAAATGAGAAAGATGTAGCTAGTGACTCTGATACTGAGACATATGTTGCTTTAAAATTTGAGATGGATACGCCAAGAATGAAAGGTGTTCCTATTTATTTAAGAGCAGGCAAAAAAATGAATAGAGATATTGTTGAGATTTCCATTGTCTTTATTCAGACTTGTCATGTGCTATTTAAGGAATACGGATGTCCAGAAATTGGTAATGTTATCACTATTCGTATCCAGCCAGATGAAGGTATAAAGATGAGATTTATTGCCAAGACTCCTGGTAGCAAGTTGTCGCTCCAACCGGTTGAAATGAGTTTTGATTATGAGCATGGATTTGGCAACAAGGGGCTGGATGCATATGAGAAAGTTCTTGAGGATATTCTCAATGGTGACCAGATGCTTTTTAATAGGTCAGATGAACTTCAAAGTTCTTGGGAATTTATTACCAACATCTTGCATGAATGGAATCCATCAAATGCACCGATATATTCATATGAAGATAGCTCAGATGGGCCAAGCGAAGCAGATGATTTGATTGAGAGAGATGGGAGAAAATGGCTGTAGTTCTGTAGTAGGTAGTATGTAGAAAGTAGTATGCTAATTGCTAAAATTAAATCTTTTACTGATCTTCATGCTTGGCAAGAAGGACACCTATTAGTGTTGGATATTTATAAGATTACAAAAACTTTCCCAGTAGATGAGCGATTTGGATTGATTGACCAAATGAGACGGTGCTCGGTATCAATAACTAGCAATATAGCGGAAGGATTTTCAAGAAAGGGGAAAAAAGAAAAGATTCAATTTCTTTTTTTGGCATTAGGATCATTGACAGAACTACAGAACCAACTATTAGTTGCAAGGGATGTCGGATATATTTCTCATGAGTTGTTCAAACGATTGGCAGACAAGACAGTTGTTATTAGTAAGTTGACTAACGGTCTTATAAAAAGTTCTCATATACATACTACATGAAACATTCTACTTACTACTAAAATATGACACTTGGATTTATCGGTTTAGGAAAGATGGGGACACGGATGGTTGAGAAGTTGCTTCTTGACGGACATGACGTGATTGCGTGGAATCGCTCGCCTGAACCTGTAGAAAGTATCAAGAATTATGTTGCAAGTAGAAAGCAAGTTAAAGAACATAATACAAGCTACAAGCTACCTACTACAATGGTGGGAGAATTCACAGGTGTTCAGTCAATCGAAAACCTCGTTAAAACACTTAAATCTCCACGGGTAGTCTGGGTGATGTTGCCAGCAGGTGATCCAACGGACGATGCATTGACTGAAGTTATTAAGCACACAGAGAAAGGTGATATTGTCATTGATGGCGCAAACTCTTTCTATAAAGATACGCAGCGTCGCTCTGAAGAACTTTCAAAAATGGATATTAGATTTCTAGGAATTGGTGTGAGTGGTGGAATAAAGGCGGGAGAAAAAGGGTATCCACTGATGGTGGGTGGAGATAGGTCTGCGTATGACGAGATACTACCATTGCTCGAGACTTTGATTAAGCCAGGTGGCTCTCATGAATATTTTGGCGAAGGGGGAGCGGGGCATTTTGTAAAAATGGTACATAACGGGATTGAGTATGGGATGATGCAGGCGATTGGTGAAGGCTTTGGAGTTCTCGAAAAAGCACCATATGTTCTTGATCTAATAAAAGTGAGTGAACTTTGGCAGAAGAATACAATCGTGACGAGTTTTTTGATGGAGTGCGCGAAAGACGCCTTGGCAAAAGATGCCCATCTCTCAAAAATTGATGGAGTCATCGATGCAACTGGAGAGGCAGAATGGACAGTAGCTCAGGCAAAAGAAGAAGGGGTGTTTGCAGAGAACATCAATCAATCTCTGGACTTTAGAAGGAGATCACAAACAGATGAAAAAGTTAGATCATCTTTTGCAGCTCGAATGGTAGCAGCCCTTCGCCACGAATTTGGCGGCCACAAAGTAAAGGAGAGATAAATCGTCTCTGGAAAAGTCTTTTTGTCATTGCGAGCGATCTAATTTATTCTTCGAACGAAGTGAGAAGTATATTCAGTGTAAATATTGGTTCTCGCTTGGCTCGAACAATAATGTATGCTTCGAACTTGTCCCGCTAAGCGGGACTGAGTGAGAAGTATGATATATGAAACAATGGAAATGGTTTGTTTACATTCTTGAATGCAAGGATGGACTATATTACACAGGAATAACTTGGAATGTTGCAATTAGAATGGAGCAACATGCGTCCGGAAAAGGTAGCGCATTCACCTCAAGACATGGTTTTAAAAAACTGCGGCATGTTGAAGAATTTAGCAATCTGGCTCAAGCCCGAGAAAGAGAAACTCAATTAAAAGATTTTAGTAGGAAGAAAAAAGAGGCTTTATTTAATATTGATTAGTTCTCACTATGTTCGAACAATAATTTACTTTTGAACGGAAGATTTATTCTTCGAACGAAAAGAGAAGTAAGATTTGGATCAGCAATAGGTAGTTCTCACTTCACTCGAACAATAATTTATTCACAAGTGGAATTATTCTTCGAACTTGCCACGCTTAGCGGGGCGAAGTGAGAAGTTTCGCTCGCAATGACAGTGCATACTAGAAAGAACTATTTCTTTGAGGTATACTCAGCATATGCGATATTCACAACTTTTTTCAAAAACTCTTCGAAATGCGCCAAAGGATGCTGATACCATTAATCATCAGTTACTGACACAGGCTGGATATGTCGATCAATTGATGGCGGGTGTCTATAGCTATCTTCCCCTTGGCCTACGAGTTCTGCGCAAGATTGAGCAAATAGTTCGCGAGGAGATGGATGCAATAGGTGGGCAAGAAGTACTTATGGGGACTCTCCATCCAAAAGAGATTTGGGAAAAAACAGGTGGATGGGAAAGTATCGATGTCCTCTTTAAGATAAAGAGTAGAACAGAAAAGGATTATGCATTAGGCCAGAGCGCTGAGGAAGTTGTGACACCGCTTGTGATGCAGTACGTCAGCTCATATAAAGATCTGCCAAAAGCAGTCTATCAAATTCATTGGAAATATCGCGATGAATTGCGTGCAAAGTCAGGGATACTACGAGGTCGAGAATTTCTGATGAAAGATATGTATAGTTTTCATGAGACGCAAGAAGACTTTGATAGATTTTATGCGATTGTGAAGAAAGCATACCTCAAAGCATTTGAGAGAATGGGCTTGGTCGCAAAGGTGACTGAAGCATCTGGAGGTAATTTCACTGAAAAAATATCATATGAATTTATGGTACTTACCGACGCAGGTGAGGATGATATTCTTTACTGCTCATCATGTGACTTTTGCGTCAACGTTGAGATTGCAAAAGTTGCAGAAGGTGATTCTTGTCCGGCATGCCAACAAGGTGCTCTGCAAAAAGCTCGAGCATCTGAAGCAGGCAATGTCTTTGATCTTGGGCAAAAATATGGAAAGAGTTTTGATCTTGGATTTACTGCTCAAGATGGCAGCAAGCAGTATCCGATCATGGGATGCTTTGGCATAGGAGTCTCTCGCAATATGGGTATTCTCGTTGAAACACATCACGACGATAAGGGTATTATTTGGCCAGCATCAGTCGCTCCATTTGCTGTGCACCTCGTTGGACTACATGAAGATGCCGTCCAGGTATATGAAAAGCTAACAAATGCAGGTATAGAAGTACTGTATGATGACAGATCTGATGTGGGGGCTGGCCAAAAATTTGCAGATGCTGATCTTATCGGAATTCCAGTAAGACTTGTTGTATCTGCAAAGACCATTGAAGCTGGATTGATTGAGTGGAAAAGAAGAAATGAGACAGAATCAGAATTAATTACCTTTGAAGAAGTGACAAAGAGACTTTCCTAGGCGCCAGGGAGAAGCTTCATAATATCCACCTTAAATACCACCATCCATACCACTGTATAAGCTATAAGAAAAATTGGTACACCTGCTATCAGGGCGATCTTGAGAAGCGCAGAGCTATTTTTGGCAGCTGGAACACTTGAATTTGTAGGCACTTGGACTGTTGCGCTAAATGTAGCGACTGTTGGATCTGGTTTTGTAGATGGAGCATGAACAGCTGCATTTGTAGCCTGTTGAGCAGAGTCTGAGTGCGTTGGAAGTGGTGGGAGTCCGCCATTCGCAACTGGCACACGAGTGGTAGTCGTTGCTTCTGGAATGGCTGGAGCTGGAGTCGCATACTTTGCAGCAAGTGCAGCATAATCGACCGCTGACTTCGGTGCGCTAGATGCATCCAAAGATGACTTAGGGGGAGGAAATGCAGATGGATGATCCTGAGCGGGAGAAGCTGCAGGAACAACTGTTGAAGCAGGTGTGGCTGGAGGTGCTGGTACAACGATAGGTGAAGTGCTAGGGGTTGGTACTGGCTGGGGCGATGTGGCGCCAGCTGACGTTCCCATGACTCTGTCATAGACTTCTTTTAATTTGGGATCAAGAGTGGTTGATTTTGGGTCCATATTTTTAACGTCTAAGATCTAGCGTCTAGAGAGATAGTTTTATGATCTAAGATTTCACAATCTTTGTCAAGCACGATCAGTTATCCGTCTTCGGTTATCGGTTATCGGTTATCGGTTATCGCTCTAATTAGATTTGTATGTAAAGTATTTGTACTTATTGTTTATCTGAAAACCGAGAACTGACAACTGAAAACCGAAATGGTATACTGCAAGGATGAAAATTATTGTTGCACATTCATCTCCCGATTGGGATGCGATAGGCTCGATTTGGCTACTTAAAAAGTATCTCTCAGGTTGGGGAGATGCGACTGTTGCCTTCGTTCCCGCGGGTACTCTACTTAAGGGCGCGAAGGGCCACGGAAAAGATGAGTTAGATCCAATTGAGGTTGTTGGTGAGGACGAGATCATTCATGTTGATACTGGCCTTGGACCACTTGACCATCATCAGACTTCGGATAAGTCTGTTTGTGCGGCAACAAGATCTTGGGACTTTGTTCGAGAAGTTTTAAAAAAATCAGGAAATGAACTAACTTCAGCACATGATGCAGCAGTTACAAAAGTCGTCGAATATATTCTATCAGGCGATCATTTTAGAGAAGTCTTTTGGGCAGACCCTGCTGCTGATTATCAGGAGTTCTCGCTGATTGGCTTACTGGATGGCATGAAGCTTTATAAGCCCGATGATGATCGACACTATGTTAGCTTTGGTATGGAGTGTCTCAATGCCATGGTACATACTTTCGAGAGCAGACTCTGGGCGATGGAGGAAATCGAGAAAAACGGCAAGGAATTCAAAATTAAAATGGGCAAAGCTATCGCCTTTGAAACTGTAAATGACAATGTGGTAAAGTTGTCTCAAAAAATGGGATATCTTTTAGCTGTTCGTAAAGATCCGCGAAAGGGGTATGTCCGTATAAAGGTCAGGCCAGCATCTTCAAAAGATGATGATCTTGATCTCACAGCTGCATATGAGAAATTGTCAAAGATTGATACTGAGGCGACATGGTTCTTGCATGTTTCAAAGAAAATGCTCTTGAATGGAACTCCAAAAAATCCTAAGATGATACCAACTGCACTAACTCTCGAGCAGATTATCGATATATTAAAGAGCATATATTAGCAAGACTGCAGGTTTGCAGGCCTGCATTACTGCAGAATTATTATGAGTGATTGTATCTTTTGTAAAATTGCGAGTGGTGAGATCGAAAAAGAATTTGTGTATGAGACAGATGGGGTGATGGTTTTTCCAGATATTCATCCAAGTGCCCCGATTCATCTTTTGATTATCCCAAAAGTGCATGTGAAAGAATTTGTAGCAGTAGAGGATGAAGCGCTGCTCTCCTCACTGATGAAGGTTGTAAGAGAGATGGTATTCAAGTTCGGACTTGAAGATAAGGGGTACAGAATAGCTATTAATGGTGGTGGTGCTCAGGAAGTACATCATCTTCACATCCATCTCAAAGGACCTATAGCTCAACCTTCTAACTAGCGCTAGGTTTACTTGCCCTCAATTTTGGTGTAAAATAAAGCCCTAGAACGCATTTTATGCGTTAATTTCAAATAAGTACCAATATCAAATCTCAAATTACCCATCTATTTGAAATTGGATATTTGACATTATGAATTTGAAATTCTACTAAAGGGGGTGTTCTTAATATGGTATACGTTAAAAAACAACCAGGTGATAGTGATGATGCGTTAATTCGCAAGTTTTCTCGTAAAGTAATCGATGCTGGCATCGTAAATGAAGCAAAGCGAAGACAATTTTATCTTAAGCCTTCTCTTGCAAAGAAATTGAAGCAAGAAGAGTCACGTCGTGAGAGAAAAAGAATCATCTAAATATATCCCACAGAATTTTCATTCTAGCCTATGTCTGATGTTAAGATCCTGATTTTCGTTGAAAGCCGCTATAAAGTTAACCGAAAAAAAGTTAAAGAAACGATCGAGCTTGTTTTGGCGCGAAAAAATATCACAAGTCCAACTGAGGTATCGCTGGCATTTGTGGGTGATAGAAAGATGCACAGTCTCAATAAGAAATTTCGTAATCTAGACAAGACAACCAATATCCTTTCATTTCCATTAAGCGAAGGAGAGCAAACCCATCTTCCATCAGATAGGCTAAGGCTTGGCGATATTGTGATATCGTATCCTGAAATGATCAAGGAATCAGTAAGAGACGAGATGATGGTAGACGATAAGATCAATTTTTTTGTTGAGCATGGACTTTTGCATCTGCTTGGAGAACACCACTAGTCTATGGTTTATTATCGAAAATACCGTCCCCAGACAATTAACGAGCTTGATAGTGAAGAGGTGAGAAGAAAGCTCACCTCAGTTCTTCTTGGATCCGCTCCTACTTTCCTGACAGTTCCACACGCATTTCTTTTTACTGGTCCAAAAGGCCTTGGTAAGACATCAACAGCAAGGATCGTTGCTAAAGTTATTAACTGTACAGGACGTAAGGATAAATCAGGTAAAGATGTCGAGCCGTGTAATGAATGCGATCAATGTACATCGATCACCAATGGCTCAAATATGGACATTATGGAGATAGATGCGGCCTCAAATCGAGGCATTGACGAGATACGAGATCTTCGTGACAAGATTCGACTTGCGCCAGTCTCCTCACTTAAAAAAGTCTACATCATAGATGAGGTGCACATGCTCACAACAGAAGCATTCAATGCGCTTCTCAAGACTCTGGAAGAGCCACCATCACATGCCGTTTTTATTCTTTGTACGACTGAGTCACACAAGGTTCCATCCACAGTTCTTTCACGCTGTCTTCATATTGGTTTTAAAAAAGCGACTGATGCAGAGATAGTACGTGCATTTGAGAGAATTGCTAAGGGCGAGAGTCTTTCAATAGATGCAGAAGTACTGCAAGAAATTGCAGCCATGTCTGATGGTGGGTTTCGAGATGGGACCAAGATCCTTGAGGAAGTAGTGGCACTTGCGCGAGGCGAAAATATTACAAAGACATTATTCCAAAGTATTTATACTAATTCAGGTGTCGCAAGTGGGCTAGGCACTTTTTTCCAGGCACTTGTTGAAAAAGACATTCAAAAGTCGACACAAATGATCTCCACGTTTTCAGATCAAGGTGTCTCAATGGAGTATGTCGCTGATCAAGTTCTTAGCCAGCTGCAAGAAAAGTTGATGGTGCAGGTTGGGAAAGATGCATCAGAGTCAGAGTTATCTCTTGCAAGCATTGTCAGACTTATCAATCTGTTCTCTGTTGCAGCTAAGGAACTTAAATTCGCGGTTGTTCCATCTCTCCCCTTGATGGTAGCGATTGTGACATGGTGTGAGGGGGTGGCTCAAGAGGTTCAAAAAGAAAAAACTAAAGTTGAAGTAATAAAGGAGGTTGGTGGGGAGACAGTTACCGTTGCGACGCTGCGACGACACGTGGGTAATATGGCTAAAGAGCGTGCAGTAAGTGGAGAAGCTGAGCCGAAGGCAGAAAATCGACCGCCCAAGACTGATCCATCTGACGTCGCTGTGGTTAATTTTAATGCTGAAGGGGAGCATACGCGAGAGTGGATGGATGTTTTATGGAGAAATATTATTTCGGAGATGAAAAATCACAATCATATGATTGCCGGTGTTCTTCGTTCATGTAGGATCGGTCAGTTTGATAGAAAGAACATGTTGATCGAGGCTTCGTCTGCATTTCATAGAGATAAACTAAATGATACTAAGACTCTCTCAATCCTTCATGATGTCGCAGCAAAGTTGGTTGGAAATCCTGTTGAAATTACGATAGAATTGAAAACGTAGTAGGCTTGCCACTCCGTAGCCCGACCTCATAGGGCTGATAGAAATAAACTGAGGAACGAAACCCGCCTTCGTTAAAACTTCGTCGGGCGAAGGGTGGTGATTTATATATGGCAAATCCATTTGGACAATTAGGTGAATTAAAAAAGATGCGAGATCAGGCGATGCAGATGCAGCGTCAGCTTGCAGCTGAGGAAATAACTATTGAAAAGAAGGGAATTCTTGTGGTGATCACTGGCGATCAAAAACTTCAAGAAATCCGTACTAACGGTAAGTCTGATAAAGACATCGTAGAAGCAGTTAATGAGGCGATTAAGAAATCACAAGAAGTCGCAGCAAAGAAGCTTCAGTCAATGTCAGGAGGCCTCAGCGGACTCTTAGGTGGAATGAAATAGAACATTTCTTCCATACTTTTTCTAATAGGATTCAACCCCTAGATACCTCTGTAAATTAGGGGTTGAATCCTTGAAAGACTTTAATATATTTGCTTCTCTTCCTAGATCTTTGTAATATGGATTCATATGAAGGTAATTAGTGGAAGTGCGAATAAAGACTTGGCTGAGAAAGTAGCGAAGGAATTAGGCATTTCGTTGTCTCCAGTTGAAATATTTATTTTCCCCGATGGTGAACGACGAATTCAAATCAAGGAGTCGGTGCTTGATCAGGATGTGCTTATCGTTCAGCCTGCAAGCCCACCAGTCGATACCAATTATTTTGAGCTTTTTTTTCTTGCAGATGCCGCACAAAGAAGTGGTGCCCGAACGATAAGTGCAGTCATTCCATATCTTGGGTATCAGCGACAAGACCATATTTTTCGAGATGGTGAAGCAGTGTCGCTTGATGTCGTTGTAAAGACACTCCAGTCTGTGGGTATCAATAAGGTCATAGCATTTGATCTTCATACGATCAAAATAGTTGAAGAATTTTCAATCCCGATGTCTCATCTTTCAGCACTCCCAATATTTGCTGACTACATAGAGTCACATAATTGGGCAGGATTAGACACTGTTCTTGTCTCACCAGACAAGGGAGGCATTAGGCGCATTAAATTGATCTCACAAATGTTATCAGATATGCCGTATGCAGTTATTGAAAAAAATAGAGATGTAAATACGGGTCATATTGAGATGGCTGGGATCACAGGTGAAGTTACTCATAGAGCCCTCATCGTTGATGATATGATTTCCAGTGGCAAAACGATTGTAAAAGCAGCAGAACTTTTGTCACAAAATGGAGCAGAGGAGATCTATGTATTTGCAACACATGCTATATTCTCAGATGAAGCACCACAAATTTTGGAAGATTCAAGCGTCACAAAAGTCTATGTCTCAGATACGGTCCTTGTTCCAGAATCAAAAAAATTTCCTAAACTAGAGATACTCTCAATAGCCCCACATATAGCAAAAGAAGTTTCAATTGGTGTTGTTTAGATCAATAAGATCAATTAGACTAGGTAGATAAATTAGTATGAAGATCCCCAAATCCATTCAACAGACTATTGAGTCATTTGAAAAATTGCCAGGTGTTGGACCTAAGTCTGCATCTCGACTCGCGTTTTATCTTCTGCATGTTCCTCAGCACGAGCTAGATCGTTTTGCATCGGCTCTCCAGAACTTAAAAAGTGGTACAGTGCTCTGCTCTACCTGCCATAGTGTTGGGGAGGTCGATCCGTGTGAATACTGTACTGATCCGCATCGAGATCAGACAATGATCTGCGTGGTAGAGCAGCCACTCGACGTTATTGCGCTTGAGAAAAGTGGACGATATAAGGGCGTTTATCATGTACTGCATGGCAAGATCGATCCACTAAATAACATTGGACCCGAGGAGATTTTTATCAATCAACTTTTTACTCGGATTAGAAATAGTACCAACGGACATACGATAAAGGAAGTTATTCTTGCGACCAATCCTACAATGGAAGGTGAGGCAACTGCAATGTATATCAGTAAGCAGTTAAAGACTCAGAATGAGAGCTTGAAGATAAGTAGGATCGGAAGAGGACTTCCAATTGGCGCAGATCTTGAGTACGCTGATAGCGTGACTCTTGAGCGCGCGATGGAAGGGAGGAGCGAGTATTAGATAGCGTCTAGGACCTAGCGGGCTAGTTTGTTAAATATGAACTATACGCTATACGCTATTAACTATACGCCACTTTATTATGGCTAATAATCCGTTTGGATCTTTCGAAGATACGTTTGAGCAAGGTATCTCACAAGTCACCAACCAAGTTAAAAAGCAGGTAAGTGATACTGCTAAGTCGACAACCACCCAAGTCACAGGTGCGACATCCTCAGACTCCTCACATGCTTCATTAAATGACGCTACAGCAGTAAATACTGCTCCAGCCTCAGATCAATTTAACGAGACTAATACCAAGCAGCAGGATCCTACAGATCCAGCCGCACATCAGCCCCCAGCGCTTGATCCAGTCCAGATGGCATCTCTTGAGGCAAGCTCAGCCCATGAGCAGCAAAAGAAGTTGGAAGAGACTCGTGCCCAGTTGAAGGCGCATAATGAGCAGCACAAAGTTGTGTATTTTGATCCTACTTTTAATCCTCCAAAGAAAGAGCAGCCTGTTGCTGAGAAATTAGAGCAAGAAAAGCAGGAAGAGGATCAAAGGAGGATGCAGCAGTTAGAGGAGCAGAAGAAAAAAGACGAGCCGATTGCTCTTTCAAGAGCAAAGAGAACGACTGAAATGAATCGTGGTGCGAGCGGGTAGACTCCTTGCATTTTAGTCGCACACGCTAGTACTATTGAGATATGGCATCCTCTTCAAATGGCATCGATCGTAAGCTGATAAGTGAGCTCACTCAGTATCCCAAGACTAGACTTGCCGTGTTTCAGGGTATCGAGCCAGGTAAGCAGGGCTACACACTCCTTAAGCTTTCTCCACGCGTTCAGAAAGATATTCTTAATAAGCTGACAGATGATGAGATCCTTGCACTTCTCAACCCTCTAGCTCCAGACAAGGCTACTGATATCATCCAGATTATTAGTTCAGCTCGCTCAAAAAAGATCACAGATCGACTTAATGAGACAGTGAAGGAGAAGGTCGAATTTTTACTCAAGTTCAATCCAAAAGCAGCTGCAGGGTTGATGAATCTTAATTACATTATCATTGAAAGAAATGCGAATCTAGAAAGTGTTATTAAAGAACTCAATATTTATGAGCAAAAGACTGGTACATTTCCGACGATCTTGATTGTTGATGACGGAAAGTTAGTAGGCGAACTTCCAGGGTCTACTCTCGCGCTTCATCATACGAGTATTCTTCAGGACAAGAATATTAAGAAGATTCCATCAGTTCGCTACGATAGTGAGGTAACAAAAGTTGTTAATTCTTTTGTGAAGAATCCTCATAACAAGGTTGTCGTGTTGGATCAGGATGATAGCGTTCTAGGCATTATTCACTCAAATGACATTCTACGTTTAATTGATAAGAACGAGATGCGAGATCTTTATGGATTTGCCGGTGTCGACACAGAGGAGGGAGTATTGGATTCAGCACTCACAAAGGTAAAGTACCGTTATAAATGGCTCATCATCAACCTTGGCACAGCCTTCCTGGCTGCGTCGATAGTCGGGATGTTTGAGGGGACTATCTCGCGCATTACGCTTCTGGCCGTTTATATGCCTATTGTTGCTGGGATGGGTGGTAATGCTGCGACTCAGGCTCTAGCAGTGGCTGTCCGCGGCCTAGTTCTAAAAGAGGTAGATCTCAAATCTAGTCGTCGCCTTGTTATCAATGAGATGGTGAGTGGTGCGATTAACGGTATTATCAATGGCGTTATCGTCGCATTGATCGCGACATTTGTAAATCACAGTCCAATGCTTGGGCTCGTTCTTGCGATCGCGATGGTTGCTAACCTCGTTACGGCTGGATTCTTCGGTGCGCTTGTGCCGATGATCATGAAGTCACTTGGGAAAGATCCAGCATCTTCTGCAACTATTTTTATCACAACTGCAACTGATGTCATTGGATTCTTTGTCTTCTTAGGTCTGGCGAGTATCATGCTCTAAATATGGTACAATCCACTCATGCTTCGTCTTTATAACTCACTCTCACGAAAAGTTGAGAACTTTAAATCACTTCAGGCCTCAAAGGCTATGCCTGACGGCAGACAAGTAGGAATGTATACTTGTGGCCCAACTGTCTATCAATATGCTCATATCGGAAATTTTAGAGCGTATCTAGTTGCAGATATCCTCGTCAGGACTCTGAAGGCAAATAAGTTTGATGTCAATTTTATTATGAATATCACTGACGTTGGTCATCTTGTCAGCGATGCTGATACGGGTGAGGATAAGCTAGAAAAGTCAGCTAAAAAAGAGGGAAAGACAGCCTGGGAGATAGCTAAGTTTTATACAGATGCATTTCTCAATGACTATGATGCACTTAGTTTGACTAGGCCTACAGTTCTTGCCAAAGCAACTGATCATATTGCAGAGCAGATTGATCTCGTTAAGAGGCTAGAAGAAAAAGGATACACCTATACAATCTCAGATGGAGTTTATTTTGATACAGCAAAATTCCCTGAATATGGAGAGCTATCGACACTCGATCAAATAAAGGAGGGTGCGAGAGTGGAGGCTAATAGTGAGAAAAGGAATCCGCGAGACTTCGCGTTATGGAAATTTAGCCCTCATGCCTCAAAAAGAGACATGGAGTGGGAGAGTCCATGGGGCAAAGGATTTCCAGGTTGGCATATTGAGTGCAGTGCGATGAGCATGAAGTATCTGGGCGATACGCTAGATATTCACACAGGAGGCATTGATCACATCTCAATTCATCACACAAATGAGATTGCACAGTCTGAAGCTGCGACAGGTAAGAAGTTTGTGAATTTTTGGACTCATGTCGCATTTCTCTTAGTTGGTGGTCAGAAAGTCAGTAAGAGCCTTGGCAATGGCTATCTTCTCTCAGATCTTCGTACCAATGGATACAAACCACTTCATCTTCGCTATCTTTATCTCCAGACTCATTATCGACAAGAGATGAATTTTACATGGGAGAGTCTGGAGGCTGCTAAAAATGCAGTGGATAGACTTCACAATACTGTCTTTACCTGGACTGAAGGAGAGAAGGGCACGAAAGAATTTGAGACACTTTTCCTTGATGCCCTCAACGATGATCTCAGTACGCCAAAGGCACTTGCAGTGATGTGGGACATGCTTAAAGCAGATGTCCCCACAGAGCAGAAATTGCACTCACTTTTTAAGATGGATGAAGTGCTAGGACTTGGCCTTAAGAGATATCTGAGTACTGCAAAAGGGGAGATAAAAGGTATCCCAGCAGAGGTGACGCGCTTAATTGAGGATCGCAAAAAAGCACGCTTAGATAAAGACTTTGCACGCTCAGACGAGCTGCGAGATCAGATACGTGCATTAGGCTTTGATATTCAAGATAATAAGGAAGAAGTTGAGATCCGCAAGGTAACCTCAGAGTAATATGAATCTAAAACACGTTGGGATTATTATGGATGGAAATCGACGCTGGGCTAAGGCTCAGGGGAGAGATTCCATCGATGGGCATTCTCAGGGTGCAAAAATGATAAGACCTATTGTAGAGGAGGCCATGGAGCAGGGAATTGAACACATCTCATTCTACGCTCTTTCAGAGGACAATCTTCTACGTGATCCTCGTGAAGTAAATGCGCTGATGAATATTTTTAGAGAGTTTTTTGCTGGAAATGATTTGCGAGATTTGATGGAAAATGGTGTCAAGATTGATGTGCTTGGACGCTACACAAAATTACCTGGTGATATCGTTAAAATGATTGAGAATACCATGGAGTCTTCAAAAAAAAATAAAAAAATAACTGTACATTTTGCACTCTGTTACGACGGGTCGCAGGAGATCATCGATGCAGCACAAGGTTTGATTGACAATGGTATTAAGAAAGTTACCAAAGAAGCTTTCCAAAAACATCTTTATAGTAAGGGTGAGGCTCCTGATCTTGATCTCATTATTCGAACTGGAGGAGAATATCGGATCAGTGGATTTCTGCTTTGGCAGGCAAAGTATGCAGAGTTGCGATTTATGGACCTTTTTTGGCCAGAATACACCCCAGAGATTTTTAGACAGGACATCCAATGGTATATGGATCGCGAACGGCGTTTTGGTAAATAATAATTTACTATAGATACTCAAAGATGTTGGTTTAGATTGATCTACTTGACTTTTTATTAGAATTCTAGGATAGTAATAGTCATAAATATGGATGACTCAACTTTCAATCAAGTCTCGCCGAACCCGACATCAGACACACCGCCAGAGACGACAGCGCCCCTTCAAGATGAGTCGCCAGTAGCTCCAATATTTGCATCAGATAGACAGTCCCTTTCTACAATTCATAGTACGCTCGCTACTTTCGAGCAGGAGATGAAGGCAGTACTTACGCCTGAGAATTTTGAGAGAAGACTGCGTGAGAAAAGACGTACGATGTATAGCAAATATATCGATCAGGAGCTGGGTGCGTCTCTTACCTCAGACGTGCTTCGTCAGACGCTTATAAATCATCCAGATCTTCTGCCTGAGGCATCCAAGAACGATGTTTTTAGAGCAATTCTTCTTGAAGATGTGATGGAGAAAGCTGGACAGCTTGAGATCACTCCAATAGCATCAGCTGAGAGAAAGTTAGCACTTGTTCGAGATATCTATGATGCAGCCGAGAAAGTAGATCCAGACCAGGGTGGAGTGACTCCAGAGTGGGCTGTCAGAAAGAGAAGGGAGATCAGGGGTGCACTTGCTCGTGAGATCGTATCTCAAGAAGAGAATACGAAAGATGTAGAAAGTTACATAGCAGGATTTGAGCAGTATGAGGTAAATCGGCTATCAAGTGATGACGAATGGAAAGACGGAGACGTAGAGTTGGCAAGGCATTTCCGCCAGGTTATGCGTGAGAAAGAGAAAGGTGAACTTGTCGTCGACCAAGAAGAGGCACCAGTTGCAGCTACTCAGGCTGAATCAGCGCCCGTTCACTCAGTTCCTGAGCCTGTGTATTCTCCAATACCAGCTCCTGAAGTAGTTGAGGCACCAGCGCCTGTTCCCGTTGTTGAGCCAGTAATGCAACCTGCGCCTTCCCCCTCAGTTGTAAGTCCTGTCGCAGCTGATCCTATTGTACCCGAGAAAGTTGTCGAGAGAAGAAGACCTGATGAGATCGTGCAGAGCTCGCTTTCTGGCGCAACGCGAAGAGTACAAAATATCAATCCAGGTCCTGTAGGAACATTCTTTGCAGGAGTTATTGAGGGAAGAGTGAGAAGTAATGCTAGTACAATTGTAAGTCCAGAGGCCGTACCTGTGCGAGAAGAAGATACCTCTAATTTTAATATTCCAGTTGCTCCAGCATCTCAGCCTGCTCCAGCTCCGGTAGTAACTGAGGCAAAAGAAGACACGTCGGAGGATACTATTGAGCAGACGCTTCGCGCAGCGATTGATCAGATCAGGCGAGATCAGCAAGAAGGCACGCCAGAGCCGGTTGTGACAGATCACAGTGGCAGACCAATTGAGCCAGCTGGTGCAACTGCGTTGACAGAGGAGTCGTCTATGAGGCAAGATTTAGAAAGTACCTCAAATGAAGTGCCACAGAAAAAGCGAGGATTTTTTGGTAAACTCTTTGGGAGATAAATACTATGAATGATTCAGTTCGAAAAGTAATTTCATTTTTACAAGAAAAAGATTATTCAGATGATGATATTGCAAGACTCTGTGAAGATATGATCATGGAGGCATACGATGAATTTTATATGAAGGCAAAAAGTGTCATGAGTCAAGATGACATGCACACGATTGCTAGTCTCCCAGAATTTGCTGCCAATGCAGAGATCTCACGTATCTATACAAAAGTTACCGGAACAGATCCGCAAGAGGAAATAAGTAAGTTAGTTGAGAAACATGCAGATGAATTGATAAAGGATTTTAGTCAGAGTTCAGACCCCTCACTTTCCTAGGTGAAAACGTAAGCATACAGGCTAAGCGTCAAAGACATTTCATAGAATCTTAAAAGTAATTGTGTGGTGTTGTGGTATCGCTAAATTGATACGAGCATCAGTCATTATTTTTATGATTATGTTTTGTTAGAAATATATCCCCGAAGGGAAGACGCCCAAGTGGCGCCTTCCCTTGGTCCAATGAGGACTAGTTGGCCACGTTTGGTCGCCCGTGTCGGACACAACTCATACTGGATTTGTTGATCAAATATGGGCTCATGGCCGAGGTGCTATTCATTCAAGCAAAGCTCCAGCGATGATCAGCGACAGCGTGACGTCAGTTGTGCCGGCTGCTTGCCGGCTTGTGACGTACTGTTGTGTCAGGTCGATTGTTTGGATCGGAATCGCATGACTCGCCTTGGACTCCGAAACTGTTTCATTCGCAACGAACACTGCATCATCGATGATCTCGACCGGCGATGTTGGAAGAACGATGTCGTTCTGCCGTAATTGCGTGGTCGTACCCCAGTGGGTCGTGTCGATCGTGTTCGCCACCGTCGTCGGTTCAGTAAGTTGTCGAATCTCCCAGGCCGCACGGCCGTCAGAGAAGGTGTTGATGAAGGTGTTGGTGATAGTGTCGACAGCGACATTGTAATCCGCCAAGTCGAAAGCCACCGCGTGATTGGTCGTGATTGGTGCTAATGCTGAGGCACCGCCGGTGCCAAAGAATAGCAACATTAGCAGGCACGCAGTGCCTGCAATCACAAATTTGTACAACCATCGGCGTCTAAGACGCCACCTCTTTCCCATTCTTTCTCCTTTACTGCTCTCTCCTGGCAACACATGCCAAGAACTGACAAAAAAGGAAAGACTCCTTTCTAGGTCAAACCCCGAAGAGTGAGATGTTGACCTACCAATCAAGAATTACTTCTTTCACTGATAGGTCAACATCATCTTGAATAACTAATTTCTAACAGGTCTTATCCTGTATGCTTTTCAAAGAGCTACTCGTTTTACGAGCTTCCCTGATTAAGGGGACCGCGTTTGACGCGGATAAAGTTCTAAAAAATATGAGCAATTTTCATTACTCATGATCTTTATATATTCCTTTTTTGATATATCGTCAAGAAGGAAATTAGTTTGACAGGAGAACCGAATTCATAGGACAATAAATCTATGGAGATTCTTAAAAAAGTTGGGACAGTATTCTTGGATACTTTTCAGACTATCTTGATTACAGCCTCCATTGTGATGGTGCTCTATGCTTTCGTCGTCCAGCCCAATCAAGTCAGTGGGTCATCGATGTACCCGACATTTAAAGATAAGCAATTTCTACTCAGCAATCTTTTAGACGTTCGTCTTGATAAGTATAAAAGAGGAGATGTTGTTGTTTTTCATTCTCCCACAGAAGCTGACAAGCTATTTATTAAAAGAGTTATTGGTCTTCCTGGTGATCAAATAGGCGTTCGTGACGGGAAAGTGTACTTTAATGGCGAGTTGCTTGATGAGAGTGTTTATTTGAATAGCGATGTCGTAACGTCGGGCGGGGCTTTCCTTCTTGAGGGGGAGGAAAAGATAGTGCCAGAAGGCACGATATTTGTGATGGGGGATAACAGACCGTATAGTTCAGATAGTAGGGAGTGGGGATTTTTGGACAAAAGCAAAGTTGTAGGTAGATCAATGATCAGAATTTTTCCATTCTCCACATTCCACCTCATTCATAACCCATATTCAAAAGGAAAGATCTAATCCTTAAGTTCAGAGTTCTAGACGCTAGTGACTAGTAGCTAGTTACTTATATGGTTGGAAGAGGAATAAGATCCGTAGGGGTTGGTGTCTGAGGTGTTGGCGTATCGGCAACGGGAGCTGGCGTGTTGCTTGGTGCAGGAGTATCTGTTGGGAAGCCTTGAGTTGGAGCTGTAGTCGGGAAGCTAGGATCATCAGTACATGAGCGTGTTGGGACAGTACCGGATAAGAAGAACTCGGTGTAAGCACTTGTCGTTGCAGTGTTAACTCGGAGTCCATTTTCTTTACAGACCGTAACTCTGATCATGCCAAGTGGTGGATCAAAGGTCTGTCTTGGAGTTCCTTGGAACATTCGCTCCATGAGTAGTCTCCAGATAGGTCCAGCCCCAGATGATCCAGCGATACTATCCATGGGCTTATTGTCATTATTTCCTACCCAAACTCCCACAACTAGACTTGGCGTATATCCTATTGTAAGTGCATCTTTGTAGTCATTGGTAGTGCCTGTCTTTACTGCTGCAGGTCGACTCAGGGTCAGAGATCCGCCAAAGACCTCCTGTCGAGCTTCATTGTCTGAAAGAATTGACGACATCTGGAATGCAACTTGAGAAGGGATAACCTGCTTGGACTTTGGCTGATATGTATAGATGGTGGCATTGCTCTTGTCCTTAACTTCAAGAATCGTTGTTGGGGCGGTATAGTTGCCATTATTAGCAAAGACTGCATATGCATTTGTCATCTGAAGGAGTGGAACTTCTCCCGCTCCAAGAACGAGTGAGAGACCATACTTGCTGTCATCACTTCCTAGCGTGCTGATTCCAAGTGTTTTAACGTAATCTAGTGTATCGTCTATGCCGACTCGCTCCATAACATGAACAGCAGGAATATTGAGGGAGTTAGCGAGAGCTCTGCGGACGATCACTTTATCTCTAAATTTCCGATCATAGTTCATCGGCTTGTAGCCATCTGGATAGGTGATCGCTTTGTCATCAAGAACTGTTGCTGGAGTTATTTTTTTCTTATCTAGTGCAAGACTATATACGATTGGCTTGAAAGATGAGCCGGGTTGACGAGGCGCAAGCGCCATATTGATCTTGCCGTTATTCTCATCAAACCAATCATGGCTTCCGACAAGTGCGAGAATCTCTCCATTTTTGGGGTCTATAGCAACTGCAGCGCCATTGGTAGCTTTATTCGCAGTCAGTCGTGTCACCTGAGACTTCATGACCGTCTCTGCGTATTCTTGGTTTTTAAGATCAAGTGTCGTCTTGACTCGAAACCCAGAGTTAGCAACTTTTTGTTCGCCGTATTTTTTAATGAGCTCGTCTTTTACCATGAGAGCAAAGTGCGGCGCAACAGTATTAATGTCCTCAGTTACTGTATTAAAGGTGATGGTCTGCCTTTTTGCTTGCTCAAGTTGTGCCTTGGTAATAAAGTTTTGAGATCTCATTAGATCTAGTACGAGTTCTTGTCTCTCATATGCTTTATCCTCATCTCCTGAGAGCGGTGAGTAGGCAGAAGGTGCAGGGAGTATGCCTGCTAGAAGTGCACTTTGTGCGAGTGTTAGATCTTTAGCGTCGATGCCAAAATACGTTTTTGCGGCGTCTTCAATTCCAAATGCACCTTCACCAAAATACACAGTATTAAGATACATTTCTAAGATATCTTCCTTTGAGAAGCGTCGTTCTAATTCAAGTGCGAGGAAAAGTTCTTGGTATTTTCGCAAAAAGCTTTTCTCCTGACTCAGCAGCGTATTCTTTACGAGCTGCTGGGTGATTGTAGATCCACCTTGAGCAAGTTGTTCTTGTTGGACATCGCTGACTATTGCTCTCCCAATACCTGAAACTGAGAAGCCTTGGTGCTCATAGAACTTCCTGTCTTCAACTGATATGACTGCCTGTTGTGTATATTTAGGGATATCTGCAATTTTGACGACGCTCTTACTTTTAGCTTCATAAAACGTAAAGAAAGGCTTATCATTTCTGTCAGTGAGGATCACTCCAGCGCTTTTTCGACTAAGGATCTTGTCTTTACTTGATAGGTCGCGAATAAAATAAAGATATGTCGCTGGTGGGATAATCAAAAGGAGGAGTAGCGCAGCTCCGACGAGGAGGAGAAATGGTTTTTTGGATAGGATCATTAACTCTTTTACGACTGATGCGAGGATCCCTGGGTGCTTTTGAATCTCTTTAGCATGATGAGTAATACTTTCTTTTAAGGTCATCTCCTTTTAAGTATAGCAAATTGGCATATATCACATGGGTGACTGTCATTGCGAGGAGCCAAAAGTTACGTGGCAATCTCACTTAGTGACGGGATTGCTTCGCTATGCTCGCAATGACAGAGATGGGGTGAGAGAATGTGCATTCTCTATTATGGTAGAGGTTCTCATCAATCTCTTACGCAATTACCATTTGGTTCTTAAACTCATCCGTAATAATGGAGACATGAGATTTAAGGCGGTGATAAAGAAGTGAATCTATTTTTAGGAAGTAATTTTAGCCCATTGATGGCACTTATAGTAGGTATTCTAATCGTCATATTCCCAAGATTTTTGAATTATCTCATTGCATTTTATCTAATCATCAGTGGCATAATTGGACTTGGGCTATTAGGCTAATAAGTAATAAGGGATAAGTATATTTGTAGGAGAGAAACTTTGCTACTATAAGTACATGGGAAAATTGTTTGTTCTTCTTCTTATCTCTTTTTGCTTTTTACTGTTCACTCCGCTGAAAGCAGAGGCTGAGGATGTCCTCACGACAGGAAAGCTCATCACTGTAGATACAGGCAAGCAGATGCTTTATGCCTGGGATGGGGGAAAGATAGTATATCAGACTCCCGTTGCAACAGGCCTCCCGAAGTCTCCAACTGTGAAGGGGACATTTAAGATCTATGTAAAGTATGAGGTCCAAGCGCATATGCGAGGAGTCTCTCCATATATTGGCAAGTATGACTTTAAGGATGTGCCATATGTGATGTATTTTCACCAAAGTTACGGGATTCATGGAGCTCCTTGGCATAATGCTTTCGGGACGAGAAGAAGTAATGGATGCGTGAATGTGCCAGTCTATGCTGCAAAATGGCTCTTTGAATTCGCCCCAATAGGTACAAAAGTAATGGTCTTTTAAAAAACCCTGGACCACTGTAAAGTAGTCCAGGAAGTGCTGGTTGACTAATTTCTTACTAGGGTTGGACGTATTTTGAGAGTAATTTGAGTTGGTACTTCGATTCAATTTGATGGGCAAAATCCATCATTTTACTGATGGTGAACCCCGGCCCGATTTCAAATGCGAATAGGAGATCGATGCGATGAGTCTCCATGTCGCTGATAAGAGTAGCATCGACTTTACCCAGCATATCTGGAGGTTCTAGAATCTCCAACTGTTGAAGTTGAAGGTCAGCCAATCCTGCATCAGCTGGAAGTTGAAAAATCAGGAGCCCTACTTTCCTCATGTCACTCTCCGATCTGTGTGCTCTTGCGAAAGAGGTGGGCTTCGCTTGAAGAAACCTCTCAAGAGGGTGTTATAGTATCACAAAATATCCCTGAATTCCAACCAAAGAAAAACCCCGCGCCAATGGCGCGGGGTGGTGTGGGTGGAGTATTACTTCACCCGGAGAATTTTGATTGGTAAGAGCTTGAATTTTTTGTCACTCTGAATTTCTCGAGCAAGAGCGTGGACTTCGTTAAAGCTTGCCCGAACCTTGCAGATGACTTCAGTTTTGTTACCTCCCTCAGGTACGATCCTTAGAACCTCCAGGATTCGTACTCCAGATTGCTCGCGATTTTTGATTGATGCTGTGAGCGCATCTAGATCATTTGGGTGGCTCCTGCTAGAGCCGATGAGAAAAATTGCCTCCATGGCAGACTCCTTGATAGATTGCAGTTTGCTCTTCAGCATTGAAGAGAAGCTGGTATTGAGAGGGATAGTAGCAAAAGAAAATGCGGAAATCAAATAGGAACGTACTTATTTAATCTTGAGGAGCTCAACTTCAAATATGAGCGTAGCAAATCCAGGGATGACGGGGTCAACACCGTATTTTCCGTAACCCAACTCGTGAGGAATGGTCAGCTTTCTCTTGCCGCCGACTTTCATGCCGAGGATTCCCTCATCCCATCCCTTGATGACATATCCAACACCAATAGGCGTCTCAAATGCTTGATCACGATCTAGCGAAGAGTCAAATTTGGTGCCATCTTCAAGATGGCCTACATAATGCATTATGACATGGTCGCCTGACTTAACTTCCTGACCTGACCCGACTTTGATATCATCAATAATGACTTTTGCTGTGTCTGACATTAAGTCCACTTTAACAAACAAAACAGGGGAGTAGGGTAAGAGAATGGTTAACGCATATGCAGGGTCGCAGTTCTGCCGGCATGCAGTCTTGCAAATATGCTACGCATGCATTATCGAACGAGGTAGAGGTGAGTCTGCAGGAACTCGTCATTCTCACCTGCGTGATTTTGTTCATAGGAAATTCTGGCATTAGGCGCTACTTTTTTTGTGATCTCAAGGACGCGATCGAAGTCATACAGAAAAAGCTCCTCATCTTTTTCTTGATTATTTTCTCTTGTGATGAAGTTGCAGGCAACGCCTTTGAGTGAGAGAATCCACATTTTCTTTAAAAATAGTTCCATCATCTGGTAATTGTCTGTATTTAGGATAGCTGCAAGTGCCCCTGAGAAGACGACATAAGTAAATCGATCTTTAAATTCATGAGTGAGAAAGTCATCCACGATAAATTCATGTGCAGGGTACTTCATTCGTGCTAGATCGACAGACATTGGAAAGATATCGATACCTACATATTCCTTGAGACCTTTTTTAGATAGATATCCTGCGAGATCTCCTGTGCCACATCCAACATCAAGAATTCTGGAAGAGGAGAGTGGAGTTTTGCCTTTCTCAATGACCTTAAGAAGATAGTCAAAATTACCGTATTTGTCATGATCATCCCAGCCATCATCTTCGTTATGGCTCAGAAAGTATGCATAAAATGAGTCATTGATAATTCGGTCTTTATAGGAGTAGCCCATAAAAGGTATCGTAGCATAGAGAGAATGAAAAAGCCGCCCGTCTCGATATAAATCGAAACGGACGGCGTGTGGATAAGATCGTTGGAAAGTCTGATCTACCTGCATTCGGTAAGGGACTTAGTCCTACGTTTTTCTTTTCCTTGGTTGACTCGGTTCAACACTTCCCTGAAATTCTCTGAATGACTCACGTGTCCCAACGAGAGGGTAACACGATTCTTGTCCGAGAACCCGGACCTGGATGGAACGGTTTCCATCCTTATCAAGTACTTCAATTTCAGAGATAAATTCGACTTCTTCGCCGTTGAGAGTGTGGAGAACATCTCCACTTTTAAAACTGCCGGGCATTGTTGGACCTGACATAACATCCCCTTGTGAATGAAGACACCAAGTAAACTAGAGAAATACTAGCAAATATTATAGGACTTGTCAATTTGAGGGAGGGGATAAGGTTTGGCGGAGAGAGAGGGATTCGAACCCTCGGAACCTTGCGGCTCGGCGGTTTAGTAAACCGCTGCACTCGACCACTATGCGACCTCTCCGTGGAAGTAGAATGCATTATCCCAAACAACACGTGATTTGTCTATGGATTGAAGTTGGAGCACGTGCCGTGCTAATTACTCCACGCTACCTAATGAAGAAGAAACCGATTATTCCAAGTACAAGGATAACGATTACTGTGATAACAACTGAAAGTGGATTTTTCGAAGTATTATGGATATCTGGAGCAGATGAGTTTTCTATTGGTGATGTATTTTGCTCCTCCATACCTATTACGGTAATAAAGATGAGATCAGCTGTCAAGTTTGTGAAGAGAGGATGGCTTCAGATATTTTCTCTGCCAGACCTGGCATGAAAAGATCTGGGATGATATGTGTCTGATCAGGGTTCTTCACTAATTCTGCTAATTTGACTGCTGCGGCTTCCTTCATCTCATGGGTGATCACTGAGAGTCGACCATCGATGACTGCACGAAATACTCCTGGGAAGGCGAGGACATTATTAATTTGGTTAGGAAAATCGCTTCGCCCTGTCGCGACGATATATGCCCCAGCTTTATGGGCTTCATCGGGCATAATTTCTGGGGTTGGATTGGCCATCGCAAAGACGATTGCTTTGTCAGCCATTTTCTTGATCATCTCAGGTGTTATATTTCCAGGACCAGATACACCAATGACGACATCAGCGCCTTCTATGACCTCTGAAAGTGGGCCAACTTGACGATCTTTATTGGAGAGGCCTGCGACAGCTTGTTTGTAAATATTCATATCTTCTCGACCGATCACGATCGCGCCTTTGCTATCTACGACGATGACATCGCCTACACTACTGCTACCTGGAAGTCTTTGACATGAGTCTTCACTACAATTAAGTCCCAAGAGCATCCTTGTTACTGCAAGACCAGCTGCTCCAGCACCAACGACAACGACTTTGAGCGAGTGGTATTCTTTGCCTACGACTTTAGCAGCATTATGAAGTGCTGCTGTGACTACGATAGCTGTGCCATGCTGGTCATCATGAAAGACAGGGATGCCGAGATGTTGGAGCGCATCTTCTATCTGAAAGCAGGCAGGAGCTGCGATATCTTCAAGGTTGATACCTGCAAATGAAGGTGCGACATTTTTGACGAACTGGATGATCTGTGCTGGATCTTGCGTGGCAAGAACAAGCGGCACTGAGTCCACGCCGCCAAATTCTTTAAGAAGTAGCGATTTGCCCTCCATAACTGGTAGCGCACCTTCTGGTCCGATATTCCCTAGTCCTAAGACAGATGAGCCATCAGAGATGACTGCGACAGTTCGGCCACGCCAAGTGAGGTCAAAGGAGAGGTCATGATCATTTGCAACTGCCTGTGATACTGCAGCAACTCCCGGTGTGTAGACGAGTGCGAGATCCTCACGATCCTTAACTTCCACAAGTGAAGTAGTAGCTAGTTTGCCTTGGTATTTTTTATGGAGTTCAATTGCTTTTTGTTGATTATCAGACATTTTGTTAGTATAACAAATTGGTATTCGATATTACGATATCAGTTATTTAGAGCGGGGTACTTTCTCTTAGTATCGTAGTATCTCAATATCCTGTTATCGATTTTTAGAAACCTCATAGAGATAGATTGTGTCAATATGCTTAGATGCTTTCCAGGTAGGGAGCGGAAAAAAGTCTGCAGCGATACGAGCTGACTTTTTTGCTTCTTTTTGTAGCTTCTTCTCCACATTGGCCATGCCATATTTGGTGAGATAGGTCGTGAACACATCAAAGGTGGAGAAGTCTGCTGTGATGAAGTTCTGCAAATGCATATGGGCTTTACCATCTAGTCCTGCTCGTCTGATATTGTGCTTTCCCCAGAGGACTAGAAGTGGATTGATCTCAAATCCATGCGCATCGGCTCCTGCTCGAGCTAGCGCTATGACGACACGGCCATCACCTGCGCCGATATCCACAGCCTTCTCACCCTTTTTGATCTGGAGAGTCTTGATCATCATCTCAAGATGCGCCATGCGCATTGGAGCATAAGGGGCTCCTTTGGCCATACTGTAGACCAAGAGCCAGATGAAGTAGAGGAGTCCTATGAGAAATGCGACCTCGATTAAAAGTTCAAGCATATTCTAAGAATACAGAAAGATAAGACTATGTAGCAATACATACTACTACCTCAACCTTTTTTGTTATAATCCCGTTATTATGAACGAGGTACGTGCACATGGACTTACACAAGGAGACATTGATGATAGAAGAGAACGTTTTGATAATAATCTAGAGCGGGTTATGAGATCTGACTTTGGAGTTAATAATCCTCTTGTTTTTGAAGCTTTTAGGCAAGTCGATCGGAGGGCTTTTGCCCCAGTAGGCCTTAAAGCGTTAGCCTATTATGACAAGATAATTCCGCTTAATGAAGACGCATCATCTACGATTAGTCAGCCGAGTTTGGTTGGGATGATGATTGATCTCCTCGAGCCAACTGGCTCAGGTAGAGTCCTCGAAATTGGAACTGCTTCTGGATACAACGCTGCTCTACTGAGTAAGTGTTATAACGAGGTGGACTCTATTGAGCACGACACCGATCTTGCCCAGCAAGCATCTCACACACTAGCTATAAATGGATACCAAAATGTTCATGTCCATACTGGTGATGGTGGCGAGGGTATGCCATTGGAAAAGGAATATGATGGAATAGTAGTTACTGCCGGAGCAAAGTCAGTGCCCAAGCCTTTACTTGACCACTTAAAAACAGGAGGTCGAATGGTAATTCCAATTGGTCAAGATCCTTTAAATCAGAGATTAATGGTGATTAATAAAAATACAGAAGGAATGTTGCGTGCAAGTGATCGGATGGCGGTTACCTTTGTCCCTTTTATGAGTGAAAATGGGGGTTGGACAGAGGAAACGATTCAGAGGGCTGCTCGGATGAAAGAGTATTCGTTGCACTTCTTAGATGTGCTTGGGGTATATATGGCCCCAGAAGAAATTGCCGAAACTCTTAGTCAAACTTATGAGAAATATGCTGTTCCTGGCTTTCGAAGGAAAGTGTTTCCATATCTTAAATAATAATGAGGTAGAATAGATATATGAAAGATCCCAAGTTGATGACAGATGAAGATTGGAAGAAAGAGTTAAGCCCTGAGGCATATCGAGTCTTGCGAGAGAAGGGAACCGAAGCGCCATTTATAGGTAAATTCACTAATAATTTTGAGACTGGGATGTATGAGTGTGGGGCTTGTGGACAAGAGCTTTTTGCATCTGATACAAAGTTCGAATCTGACTGTGGCTGGCCCTCATTTGATAGATCACTTGAAGGTAATGTGGCATTTCACACTGATACTACTTTTGGGATGACGAGGACTGAAGTCGTTTGCAGTAATTGTAGTTCACATTTAGGACATGTCTTCGATGACGGTCCGAAAGATACTACTGGGAAAAGATTCTGTATTAATTCCGCTGCCTTGAATTTTACCTCGAAGAAATAATTCGCCCAGAATAAGAAAAATGTGGCGAAGTGAGGGCAAAGCCCGCACCCCGCCACGATGGATATGAAAATTACGGATACAGGGTGAACCTGTTGAGCTCGCCCTCAAGATCCGTATGGACCCGAAGCATATGCACTGGTCCACTGCTGGTCAGTGGGATGTCGCTCCTGCTGATGAATTCTGCATTCACAATTTCTGTGCAGAATTTGCTAGAAGGATCGCTCCCAGCGCCAAGATTGATCTTGAGTTGTGGTTTGGTAACCATCATCTCATCTGGAAGTTCAAGCATCCAGATATGCGCGGCATCTTCTGAAGGGCAAAGGCATTTTCCTAGGTAAACCAGGGGTGATTTCCTTGCCTCATCTGGCTCGTCAGATTTCTTCGTCGGGGGAAGCTTGAGCTTGATCTCCTGAAAGATCTCGTTGGCAGTAAGATCTGTAGCTGCTTGTCCTCCGGGGAAGTTGTGAGTAGTGACCTCAAAGAAATGAGGTTGACCTTCGGAATCGAGTCCCGCTGACAAGACGAATTCACCCCACACGGGGATGATTATATCTCTGCATTGTTCGCTGACGTTCTTTTCGACACCTGGGATGCTGACCATCACGCTCTCCTTTACGTAAAAAGTGCTCCTCTGTTTTCACGCTTCACGATGAAACTTGCAAAACAGAAGAGTGCAAGTATATAAATTCAAGAACTACCTGTCAATTGAGGCTAGAAATTAGAGAGATGAGGGAACTGCTTTGATCACAAATCGCTTAGTTCCTAAAAAGCCAGCAGGTGTGACGAGCGTGAGTGTCTCAAGGGGTGTAGTCTCAAAAATTCGCTTATCACTTGGACTAACGAGAAGAAGTTCATCTACGATATATTCATGTCCAACTCCATCTTTTGTCACCACGATTATCGCTTCACCTTTGGGGAGTTCTAGAATTTTGCCAAATGATGCATCGTCATTACTGCCTAGAAGAACGACATTGCCGATTTGTCCTGGATATGCGCTTGAAGTAGGATGTACGACAGAATTTGTGAAAACAACTTTGTGAAGGGGAGTATCTGTTTGAAAAAGGGGAAGTCCAAGCGAGAGTGAGGGGATGTTGATAAAGGTAGGTGCAGCTACACTGCTTTTGGTCGATATTGCGACAGTATTTGAGGCTGCAAACGAATATTTATTTGGAATATGAGTCCTGAAAATTCCCAAGAGGGCTACGATCACAGTTAGGGCGATAACGCTCTTTTGAAAACGTGTAAAAAGTGGAGTACTTAGTGGGTACATGAGCTCAGGCATAATAGGCCTGTAGTATAGTTAAAATACGAAAAAAAGTCAAACGATCGGTGGTTAGTTTTCAGTAGTCTGTTTTTGGTCCATATGGAATATCTATAGATAAACTGCAAGAGAGACTGATAACCGAGAACTGAAGACCGAAAACTGAAAGTAAAAGGCACTCACACGTGTTGGTCAGATCGCATACAATCTCTCCCAAGGGAGAAATAATATATGTGTCTGCACGTATGAGTGCCGATGATGCCTAGCGGAGGTCAGCCATCTTGAATACATTCTTTATGAGGGAATTGATTTTTGGTCGCTCTTCGCGAACCATGAGTGGATGAACACTCATCTCTGACCCGAGCGGTTTCATCTCGTCCGTTGAGAGAGTCGAGAGGATGCGGATTTCTCCGCTGTCATCTCGCTGAACCTGAAAAGTGATCAGAGAACGCGTATTGCGCCCCCTTTTCTTGACTCGTATAAGTCTCGCTTTAGGTGTCCCTCCGATCTCAACCCGAAAGTTGCTCAGCTTTCTGCCACTGACATGGCTTCTCGACTGGGCATAAATCAGGCTTGCCACCTCATTTTTAGCCAACATGCTTCCTCCGAAAAAGAACAATTGCGCTCCAGTTTTTCTGGAGCCGAACGAACATTATAGCATTATAGGACCTTTTTTTCAAAACCATATCTAGTTCCTAGCTCCTAATGCCTGTCTTTTTGCTATACTATCTTGATGAATAAAGTGTTACTAAAAAAAGCACTTCGACTTGAGTACTTAACCATAGCTTGGAATGTAATTGAAGGTGTGTTGTCTATTCTAATCGGAGTTATGAGTGGATCTGTAGCTCTTATAGCATATGGACTATCTTCGAGTGTTGAAGTTTTTACTTCAGGGCTCGTGGTCTGGGATCTAAAGGGTACAAATAAGGATCGTGAGAAGATCTCCATTAGGCTTATCGGTTGTGCTTATCTTATCGTTGCGCTGTATATCTTCATTGATGCGACCATGTCGATTGTCTCGCAGAAGCATCCAGAGGCATCGCCGCTTGGAATTCTTGTACTTATTGCTTCTTTCATAATTATGCTTATTTTAGGTATCTCTAAGAAGCGTATCGCAGAGAAGATACAGAGTCATACTTTCCTCGCAGGTGCAAAATTTAGTCTTGTAGATGCTGGCCTTTCATTTACGGTGATGATTGGACTCTTAACTAACGCAGTTTTTGGATGGTGGTGGATGGACCAGTCGCTGGCACTTTTTCTTGCTGGCGTTGCTTTCTCTGAGGGGATAGGAGAGTTATTATCATAGTATGGAAAGTCTTTACGATACACCAGTAGTCCCAAATCCAGCGCAGAGTGCTCCTGCACCTAGTCCAGCTCCATTTGTGCCACCTCCAGATCCGCTTCCTTCTCCAAATCGACCGAGGATCTGGGTGAGTATTCTTGCTACGATGATAGTGCTTTTATTGGCTGCGGGAGTTGGATTTATGCTCGGGCGAGAGCATCCTGACGAGAGTCTGCTTGTACCAGTTGCGACTGCAACGCCAATTCCATCTGGTCCATCATCCACACCTACACCTCCGCCTAGTACGGGTATGAAGTTTGATGGGGAATTTATGACTTTTGTTGCTCCTTCTGATTGGAAGCCAGCTGACATAGAGATGGCGTGGGGAGAAGTAAATGAGAAGGTGTCGCTAGGAGTTCCGCTGTTGACAGGGGATCAATACGCAGTATTCACGCCAGTTGCTGCGCCTGAAAAGCCTACATATGTCTTTGAAGAATCTTCAATCATGATTGGTGGAGTTGACTCATATAAGTGGAAGGGAAGAGGCGATACTTTTGTTTCCTATGACTATGTGACAAAAAATCCTACTAAAAATGGACTCTTCACTCTTCATGTGACTACACAGAAGAACGATCCGGTTTTGGAGCAGCAGCTTGATGATCTAGTAAAGTCGATAGTATTTAAGCCTGAATAGTACGTAGGATGACCCTCTCTTTGGAGACCCCCTCGATGCTACGGAGAAGTAAGAAGTTAGATAGCTCAAAATCCATTGGAAAGATATGCTCGTTAGCATACTCTTTTGCTGCCTCGATATCTGCATCTGCTAGATCATAGATAAGGGAGATATGAGGATTGAACGAGTGTGTCTCAGCAAGGCTTTCAGGAGTCGTAAATGGGAAGATAGTCTCTAGGATATTTTGGTGGAGAGCTGTAATTTGTGCTGGCTCACTGACTCTACCAATAAGTACGTTATGCATAGTCTCTGATGGGAATATGTCTGTTGAGATGACGCTGATTTTAATAGGATCAAATTTAATGTTATCTAGACTCTTTACCACTTCATCTTCAAGGGATGGGTCTTTTAGATAGAAGCGTCTTTTAAGGGTAATATGCGCCTCGTTGAGCGTGATGACAGAATTTTCCTGAGTTTTATCTTGATTCTCGAATCGGTTGAAATGCTTTTTCATCTCCCAAATTTTTTCAGCAAAAGGTGAGGGAGTCATTGAAGTTATGAGGTAGGAGAGAGGCACAGCTTCAGTATAGCAGGAAATGGCGTCAGAAACTAGGAACTAGAAGCTAGTTTGTTCTTTTACTATAACTAAGCCCTAAAGCTAGCGTTTATTTGACGTGTGAGGCTATTTAGCCTATAATACTTAGTAATACTAACTGTATTGCTATGACTACCGACACCACATTTAATGCAAAAGTTCTTCAGCTCGTTTTTGGGCTTTCACGTAGTATGAAGAAGGAGTTTCATCCAGATGCAGCACAAAAGGAGATCGATTTGAGCATGATCCAGGTGCAGGCTCTGAAAGAGATCTCAATGTCTGGTAAGTGTGCCATGAGTGATATTGCACATCAGATGTGTATTGCACTTCCAACTGCGACCGTTCTAGTTAGCAAACTTGTTGCTTTGGGGCTTGTAAAGCGTACTATAGAGAAGAAAGATCGAAGGATCACTTGCCTGACACTTACTCCAGTTGGGAAAGAAAAAATAGATAAGATTATTGCGATCAAGATCGCACACGCTGGAAAGATCCTCAAATTACTCGATGATAAAGACAAAAAAGATCTACTCAGAATTTTAGAAAATTTATCTGATAGAATATCGAGTAGATAACTCATCCTTATGAATCAATCAAAAAAATCTGTGATAGTTGTTGGAGCAGGAATTGGCGGTCTTGCAACTGCAGCACTCCTTGCTAAGAGTGGCTATAAAGTTACTGTTCTTGAGAAGAATTCAACCATAGGTGGGAGAGCGAGGATTTTCAAAGCTGCAGGCTTTCTTTTTGATATGGGACCATCATGGTATATGATGCCAGAAATATTCGAAAAGTTTTATGCGCAGTTTGGGAAAAAAACCACCGACTTCTTTACTCTTAAAAGACTCCCTCAACTTTATAGAGTCTTTTTTGCAAACAAGGACATATGGGATGTTGATAATAATTTTTTTAACAATAAAAGCACCTTGGAGGGAATAGAGAAGGGCTCTTACGCATCTCTGAAGGCATATCGCAAGTTAACAAAGAGTCTTTATAAAGTCGCTATTGAGAACTTTCTCTATACTGATTTTTCTACAATATCATCATGGTTAAAATTATTTAGCTCACTCTTTGTGCTTCCCCTCAAATCCTTCCTATCTCTAGATCGCCTCCTAAATAGATACACCAAAAATGATCGCTTAAAACAGGTCTTGGGGTATTGGTCTGTATTCCTGGGAGCATCTCCTAAAAAAATTCCTGGTATTTATTCACTCATGTCCCATGTTGAGTCTGAGGGCGTTTACTATCCAGTTGGTGGCATGGGTAAGTTGGTTGAATCATTAAAGCTTCTTTGCGAAGAATACGGTGTTGAGATAAAAACAAATGTGTCTGTAAATAGGATTATGAGAAAAGATGGGAAAGTTACACTTTCTACGAAATTGAAAACCTTCACTGCTGATAGGGTAGTAGTCAATGCAGACTATCAATATGCTGAGCAAAAATTGCTTCAGCAAGATGATCGATCATATTCAAAGGAATATTGGGATAAAAAAACAGTCGCTCCGAGTATGTTTATTATGTATCTTGGTATTAAAGGAAAGGTCAAATCTCTCAAGCATCATAATTTTTACTTTACCGACAATTGGGATAAGCATTTTGATGAAATTTTTAAAAACCCCATAATGCCATCTGATCCGTCATACTATGTCTGCGCACCATCTAAGACAGATTCTAGCGTAGCACCAAAAGGCGATGAGAATTTATTCTTTCTTGTGCCAATTGCCCCTGGATTGGTAGACACAGATGGTATCAGGAAAGCATATGTCAAAAAACTTCTCTCGCATTTTGAAAATGTAATTGGCGAGAACATTAGTGGCAGAATTATTTATGAAAGAGTATATTCAGTGAAAGATTTTATGACAGACTACAATGCGTACCAGGGAACTGCTCTCGGACTCACGCATACACTGCTACAAACTGCATTTCTTAGACCTCAAATACAAAGTAAAAAGATACCTGAGCTATACTATGTTGGACAGTACACGCTTCCAGGCATTGGTGTTCCTATGGTACTTATTTCGGCACAAGTTGTTGCAGAAAAAATTATTCATAATGACAAGAAATAACTCAAAGTTCCAAATATTCAAGAACGGTAGTAAGACATATTTTTACAGTAGTTTGTTTTTTCCAAAAGATATTAAGCAAGATGTGTTTACCCTCTACGCCTTTGTTCGAACCGTAGACAATCTGGTCGATCAAATTCCACAAAAGAAAAATGAATTCTATCAATTCAAGCAAAGCTATCAGTCGGCCTTCGTTGGGTCAAAAATTGACAACGATATAGTCACAGATTTTATTGCGCTTATGAAGAAGAGGAAGTTTAAGAAAAAATGGGTTGATGATTTTTTTGATGCAATGGAAAGTGATTTACGTAAAAACCCATCAATGAAGACGATGAATGAATTAAAAAGATATATGTATGGTTCTGCTGAGGTGATAGGACTGATGATGTCACAGATAATGTCGTTGAATACGAAAGCTCATACCGCAGCAAAAATGCAGGGGAGAGCAATGCAGTATATTAATTTTATTCGTGACATAGATGAAGATCGAGGGCTGAATAGGCAGTATATTCCTCAAAATATTTTGGAGTCTGTAGGACTAAAGTCTCTGAAGAATGTAAAAGAACATAATGACGCATTTAGTCGTTTGGTCCGTCAAGAAATCAGTGTGTATAAAGCTTGGCAAGCAGAAGCAAATAAGGGATTCAGATTTATTCCCATAAGGTATAGGATACCAGTTAAAACTGCATCGAGGCTCTATTCTTGGACAGCAAATGAGATAGAACAGAATCCATCTATCGTGTTTAGCAAGAAAGTTAAGCCAAGTATTGCTAGAATTATAGGTACCTTGGTTTTGTCAGTATTTATATGAATGAATTATTTAAACATAAAGAAGCGATAGTCGAAGAGTTATCACTGCTTGAGTCAGAGTTCCTTTCTGAATATGGAGATTTACCATGGGGTAAGGAATCTATATCAAAAATATTTAATTCTGCAAAGAAAGGGAAGTTACTTCGTGGTGCATTGGTACTTTTTTCAGCCTCAGAATATGGTTATCCGCTTGATTCTCAGTCGTATAGACTGGCTGCACTTATGGAGCTAGCTCACACTGGCTTGCTAATTCATGACGATATTATGGATGAAGATGAGGTGCGTAGAGGGGAGAAGAGCATCTATGTTCAGCTTTCAGAAGATGCAAAAATAATTGATAGTAAGAACTATCGTAAATCAGGCGAGTCGTTGGGAATTTGTGCAGGGGATATATTGTTTTTCATGGTCTTCCAAAGTCTTGCAAGGTTATCCGTGAAGCATTCTTTAGAAATTGTTCAAGTGTTTTCTCGTGAGCTTATCCTATGTGGTTATGGACAGATGCAAGATATAGTTTTGGAGATTAATTCATATGAAGATATTATAAGTCTCTATATGCTAAAAACAGGGCGATACAGTTTTTCATTACCACTAATGTTGGGAGCTATTTTAGCAGGTGCTAAGAAAGAGGAACTTGATCTCATGATCTTATTTGGTAGAAAAATTGGTCCGCTCTTTCAAATTGCAGATGACAGACTGGGGATCGAGGGTACAGAAGAGGAAATTGGCAAACCTGTAGGAAGTGACATTAAAGAGGGCAAAAATACTCTTTATTGGTACCTACTTATGCAAA
>JAGOPV010000009.1 GCA_017991775.1 Candidatus Levyibacteriota bacterium
GGGCTGCCACGATAACTGCAAATGAGATAAGTGGTGAGAGATGGAGATGAAATATGCCTAAAAGCATCTTCGCTCCGATAAAGACAAGAATAAATGAGAGCCCTTTTTGAAGATGATGAAATTTGTGCAGAACGCCTTCAAGCAAGAAGAAAAGTGCTCGAAGACCCATAACGGCAAAGATATTTGAGGTAAATACTATAAATGGATTCTGAGTAATCGCAAATGCAGCTGGAATCGAATCTACCGCAAAAATGATATCAGTCGATTCAACTAATAGTACGATCAGAAAAAGGATCGTGAATTTTCGCTTTCCACCTTCAACAAGAGTAAATTTCCCAGCATGATGGCTTGTTGTGAACGGCAACACTTTTCTTGCAAATTTCACGACTCTACCTTTCTCAAAATCAACGTGTTCTTCTTTCTTATCGGCAAAAAGCTTTATCCCTGTATAAATTAGAATCGCACCGAAAATATAGAGAACCCAACTGAATTGCCCAATTATGAGCGCTCCAAGGCCAATAAAGATTGCACGAAATACAATTGCACCCAAAATACCCCAGAAAAGTACTTTGTGATGATACTTCTCCTCAATCTTAAAGAAGCTAAAGATCAACATGATGACAAAAAGATTGTCGACTGAGAGCATTTTCTCAGTAATATATGCACTCATGAACTCAACAGCGAGATTCTGACCCATGTAAAGAAAGACGATAAATGCAAAACAAAATGAGACTGCCACCCAGAAAATCGATTGATAGAGTGCAGAACGAGGGGAAATAACGTGTGCTTTTTTATTAAAAAAACCAAGATCAGCAATTAAAAATCCTACGACAACTACGCCGAAGATGAGAAAAAGAATATTTTGAATGTCCATCAGAATCTTATTATAGAGTATTCTTACCGTTTCTTAAAGATGTACTGATCGCCTTTATGATAAATAGCCTCGTATTCTCCATCCGCTTGCAAACTCTTTAGGATAACTGCAAGCTCAGTGACGCCAAAATAATTATTCGGGCCCTGTCCATCACGAACATCAATAACAACATAATCCGGCATGATAGAGCGGTAATGTTCTGATGTGCATGGCTCACACTTGTCACGTAGAAGTGTGACTTTTTCATGCGTAAAATGAGATGCAATATTGTTTTGAGTCATTATGCTCGCTCCAGCAGGCACAAGTTTGACCATATCAGTTAAGAAGGTAAAGTTTTTGGAATGCTGGTAAAAGGCCTGATTGTAGGCAAGTCCCAGCGGACCATGCGTCACAAACCGATGGATAAGGAAAGAGAGAAGTATTAGCCCAATTCCATAAAAGGTAATAACTTTTACCGATAAAAACTTCCTTAGAAAAGAGTGTGAAAAAACTGATGCAATAGCTAGAACCGCACCAGTCATCGCACCATAATGAAAGGTCACACCCCAGCTAAGACTGAGAAATGATGGGTAAAATCGAGTTGCAAAATCTATAAAGACAGCAGGTAAAAATTGAAACGAAAGAAGTGGCAAAAATCCAAAACTTAGACCACTGAGTAGAAGTGTATTAACCTTCTGCGGATTATTGATATATGAACCTAAAAATGTGATTGGATTCGTAGGTAGAGATACAGAATAGAGATACTCACCACCTGAAAAGAATGGAATAATAAGTTTTATAGCTACTAGACCCCAAATAAGTGAGATTAGTGCAGTACCAATTGATAACTTTCTATTATGTTTAAAATCTAGGAGAAGTATTCCTATTGCTAGACCAATTCCAACGGCGAAATTACTCTCTTTTCCTCCAAGGAATATCAAAAAGGATAGAAAATACCATTTGTATTTTTTGGTAATGAAGAAATATATGGCCAGCACAAATGGCAGAGTCGATATTGTTGCTTCATGGAAATCAGTGATCAATGCATTTTGCACACTGATAAAAAGTAAGTAAGAGACCATCACTCCTAGTGAGAAAATAGTGTTCTTCGAAACCTTCTTTCCTATATAATAAATTATACTCCCTGAGATAGCCACGATAACCGACTGAGCTACCAGCATTACTTCGCTTTTGTCCGTAAACCAATACAGTGGGGAGAGGAAAAAAATACTTGGATTGAAATGATCTGCAAAAATCCATTTACCACCTAAGCGAAAATGCTCAATTATTGGGGCCTGGAAATGTGCTACTTTCCAGAGTGCGGTATCAAAAATTCCAAAATCATAATAAAAAACGTCGAATTGCCAGAATCTGTGAATCGAGATTAGTGAGAATGCTAATGCGTAAACAAAACAAAAGACAACTGCAATTGTCGTAGTTTTGTTCTTCTTGATTTTGACAACATTCCTTTTAATTAGTTTTTTTATGATCTTTATTTTCATACCAGATCGAAAAGAGCGTGAATGTGATACCACTATATATCATCAACTCTGCTGATTCTGCCCAATCTCCAAGTTTTTGTAAAGGATTAATCAGACTATACAAATTATAAAGAAATCCTAAGAGAAAATATCCACTCAGATACCATGGGGGTACAAAATATTTCAGTGATTTATGCCTTCCAACAATCAATGGCGCAATCAGCCACGCAAGCGAGCCATATACCCCAATGATCAGATACCCAACGCCAACTTTTTCTTGAAAGTATGAAAGGTTGTGAACAGTCGTTTCTTCTTGGACGTTATTTCGCATTAGAACGTCTGGAGTAGGTGTGTTAAAGATTCTCTGACCCCATGAAATTTCATCCATGGCTACAAAGAAGAGTCCAACAACTGCAACACTAAACAACACAGTAAGAATGTACTTCCCAACAGCAGATGTCTTTTTGGCAAGATTCAAGGCAAAATACACCCCAAAAAGTAAGACTACCACCTGCAAGCTCTCCACTAATTTATCTTCCTTTGAAAGTCTTGCAAAGATATCTAATCTAAAAAGTGATGCAATGTAGCACGCAAAAAGATAGATAAAGGATCCGAAGAAAAGAAGTCTTGGATAATTCTTTTGAATAAATGAGTCGCTAAGCGTGAGTAGACCGACAAATCCAGAGAAGCCTGCGATTAGACATATCTGAACATGCTGGAGATGGGTGAGAGAGTAAACATAGTTGATTGGAGAGATGGAATCAAAAATCGTGAGGGTGCACCCAACGACAAATGCTATGGGGAAGACTAAGTGAGTGTTAACCCAGCGAGAATACCCATCAATCCGTGCCTTTTTAAATACCCTTAGGGTTATAAGCACTGCAAGTGACACCCATGCAACAGTATATGAACGGACGTGGGTAAATTTGAGGAATGTATCATTGGACTGATATACGTCAGAGAGTAGCGCTAAAAGACAAAAGAGGTAAATAGATGTTGGTAAAAAAGAATATAACTTCCTCACTTATCTAGTATTGCACAAATAGATGAGTTTAAATCAAGCCTGGTTAGAAGCTGGAAGGATCATTTCATACGCAGATGAGCCATCATTATAAAAATCTTTGTGTATTTTTGTAGTTTTGAAGCCAAATTTTTTCTCAGCAAGTCTCTTCATAGCAATATTGTCCATTCTTGTCTGCATCGAATACAAATCCACGCTCTTTTTCTCAAGCTGTGCGATGCCATGTTTTAGTAATTTAGCACCAAGACCTTTTCCCTTATGATCATCTGAGACAGCTATCGAGCCAATCTCACCGACTTTGATTCTTTTTTTTCTTTTCTGTTGTTCAAAGACTTCAGTATGAACATAACCAACTACTTGACCATCGCACTTAATCACTCGTATAGAGGCGTCTTTACGTGACAACTCGCTAGCAAAAATCTCCTCCGACCAAAAGTCTATAGGAAAAGCCTGCCTCTCAAGTTCCATAAGTGAACCTAGATCCTCTACGCCAAATGACTGAATCCTCAATCTTCTGTTTTCGCGAATTTTTGATATTACTTGAAACATGAGGCTGATTATAGCTGAAAGGGGTGAGAATTACAACCTATAGTTATTTTTAATCTAAACTTCGTAGTTATTAACGTCTTTTGGTATCCAGTGCTTAATCTTATTCTCAGGAAGAAGCATGATCCTACTTGGTGTCAATCCTTCCACAAACTCCTCAGTGTGACTTACGAAAAGCATAGCACCTTTATAACTTTTCAGAGCCTCAAGGATGATTTTTTGTGACTGAATGTCAAGATAAGTTGTCGGCTCATCTAGGATTAAAAGATTGTAACTGTGTAGCATCAAAAGTGCGATCGATAATCTAGTTTTTTCTCCACCAGAGAGTGTCCCTACCTCTTGATAAATTCTTTCTCTTAAAAAGTTGAATTTGGACAAAATGGGTCTTACCTGATCAAGTGGGAGCGTGCACGTCTCTTCAACAGTCTCAATAATTGTCTTTGAGAAATCAAATGTTTCAAATTCCTGAGAGTAGTATCCAATAGATAAATTAGGATCCTTGATGACCTCGCCCTCATCTGGCGTGATGCGAGCCATAAGGATTTTGATAAATGTACTTTTACCAGCGCCATTTGGACCATAAAGAGCTATTCTTTCACCTCTACGAATAGAGAGTGACACATCTGAGAATATAACATCATCTCCATAGCTCATCTTAAGATTCTTGACTGCTAATGGAATTTCACTTGTGTGAATAGGGTTGGGGAGTGTGAACTTGATATGTGCGATCTCTTTTGGAAGTTCGGGGAGTGCATCTTTCATACGATCAATTCTCGTCTGAACATTGGCTCGAGCTCTTGCACCCTTCTCGGAACTCATACGAGCCATCTTGTGAAGACTTTTCTTCATTCGAGCTATCTCACGCTCATCATTCTCAACTCTTTTCTTTAAAGACTCATCATTATTTCCTTTAACTTGGATATATTTTGAATAATTTCCTTTATACTCCTCAATCCTCTTCTTCATGGGGTCAACTGCAATCACCTTATCGATATGACGATCAAGGAGACTGATGTCATGAGAGATAACAAGGAGAGTGTTAGGGTACTCACTCAAGAACTCCATGATCCATCTCTTTCCCTCAGTGTCTAAAAAGTTAGTAGGCTCATCAAGAAGTAAGATATCAGGCTCTTCAATGATTGCACGTAGCAGTGCAAGTTTCGTACGCTGTCCACCACTCAATTTATTAGGACGCTCAGTCAGCTCAGCATTCACTTCGAGAGAATTTAGCATGATCATCAACTCATACGTCTGTTTTTTAAGCTCTGGGTCTATGTATGTCTGAATATCTGGTGCCTGATCAAGAATGGGATCATGCTTAATCTCCTGTGGCACATAGCCCACCTTGCCGATGATTTGAAGTGATCCATCTGTAACATGATCTTCCTTCATAATCAACTTAAATAGGGTAGACTTTCCAGCACCATTTGGACCAACTAATGCTACCTTCTCACCTTTTAAGATATTAAAACTAGACTCAGAATAGACTGGAAGTCGTGCATAGGAATAAGAAATGTTTCTGGCTGTTATCATAGTACTGAGAGAAAGCGGGGAGTAGAGGATATCAATTCACACGCAAAATCTTATCTAATTATAGCAAAAATGAAGTCAAATTAAAACTTTATAGGATAATTCTTTCGAAAATTATAAGAGGAATACTACTTAAGATTCCCGATATAGAATGAGGATAGTTCGCCTGTAGGCTCACGTGCACCTGCGTGTTGCTCATTAAATGCACTAGACCCATCAATGCCACATATACTTATAATTTGCGCACTACCACCTGGATGCTGACGAATCCACTCCGTAAGATCATATACTTTGTTATTAACTGCTGACCAACAATCTGAGCTTGAACTATGCTTTGCAACATCCTCCAAAGTATAACCGCTAGAGTTAATTGTAACTGGTGTTACGTTGACTGTGCTTGTGCCACCAGGAACTGTGTCGATGAGTCGAGAAGACTCTGGCAGCATTTTAAACACTGCTATAACTAGTATGATGAAGAGAAAGAATGCTGCTACGATTTTTATAAACATATCTAAATAATAATAAGTCAATCTTAAGATTTACTTAAGTTTTCTTGGACCTTAAATTCCTGCGACACCAAAGAACTTGCCAATACCATACGTCACAATCATCGCAAGTGCACCGCCGAATACAATTCTGACAACTGCTGTTTTTATGTGCGCACCTCCAACTTTTGCACTTAAAATTCCTGCGAGGATAAGAGCTAAGATTACTGATATGAATGCGAATGGAATTCGAAGTGGCTCAGGTGGTAGTATTATTGCAACAAGTGGGATAATCGCACCAGCCAAAAACGATAGGGCAGATGCGATAGCTGCATGCCAAGGATTAGTCAAATTATGAGGATCAATACCTAGCTCAGCATCAACATGTGCAGCAAATGCATCTCTCTTAGTTAGTTCAACTGCAACAGTTCGTGCAGTCTTTTCAGACAAACCTTTTGAGCGATAAATCCCAACTAGCTCCTCCAACTCCTGTTCGGGATGATTTTTTAACTCATAATGCTCTTTTCGAAGAAGTGCCTTTTCGGTATCTCGAGAACTACTCACGGAGACATATTCGCCTGCTGCCATAGAAATTGCTCCTGCAATAATTCCAGCAACTCCTGCTGTTAAGATAAGACTCTGTGAGGTTGTCGCACCTGCAACTCCAAGTACCAGTCCGGCAATTGAGACAATGCCATCATTGGCCCCAAGTACTGAAGCTCGTAGCCAATTCAATTTTGAAATATGATTTGGAGAATGTGGTTCAAGATCTATTTGATATTTATCACTTACTTTTTCCATATACTTATTATAGTAATCAACCACTTTTAGTATAACCTAAAATCTTACAATAAAATTGATTTAGATCATAAATTCGGGTGATCCAAATCAATGACAAATAACAAGAAAGGTGACAGAATGAGCATCGACATGAGCATTATGTATCAATTTAGAAAAGAGTTTAGAAAATTTCTCCATCTTATAAGAGATTTTCAGTCTCTTTTTAGAATGAGACTGTCATAACTATGAACATGACATTTATTAACGATTATGGCTGGATACTGAGCATTCTTCTAGTCTGGGATATGATCTGGAAGGGTTTTGCGATGTGGCGTGCGTCAAAAAATAACCAGAAGAACTGGTTTATTGCAGTCTTTATTCTCAACACTGCTGGAATTCTTCCAATTCTCTATTTGAAATTCTTTTCTAAAAAATAGGAGATTAGACTTATGACGTGTCCAAAATGCGAAGAAGGAATTATCAAAAAAATTACTTTTAAAAAGAGTGGGGAAGACGCACTCCTTTGCAGTGCCTGTGAGACAGTATGGCTTCCAAATGAGAACTTACTTACCAACTCAGGTCATTTTCTTGATGCTTTTACGAAAGACGGAGATATGGAGTATATTTTTACAGTTGATGAAAAGTCAGATGATATTCCAGTAATAGAAGATGACGTTGAAAGAGAAGATGACGAAAAAAATCTTTCCAACTAATTATGAAAGATAAGACATATTTAGTTCTACTTGCAGACCGTGAAAGAGCGAGCATGTTTACTCTTCTTAACGGCCTCATTATAAGCAAAAAAGCGCTCAGGAAAGGTAATGTGCCACAAAAAGTGAAGCATGGTGATGATACCTGGGATGCTCAAGATAAAATCTTTCGACATATCGAAGACCATCTTCACAGAAGACTTTCTTATGTCGCTCATGAGGTGGAGGAGTTTGCGAAAGAAAACAATGTTACAGACATCGTTATAGGGAGCCATAGGCCACTTTTTGCAAAGATTGAAAAACACCTCCCACATCATCTTCAAGTGCAAGGGAAATTTGTTACTGAATTAAAAGGACCATTTAACCTGATTCTAAAAAAAGCATCCGCTCTTGTTACAAAAATCGAGATCGAGAAGAAAAAAGGTGACAATCACAAATAAAACCACTATAAAAGGGGAGCATATATGGATACACACAAACCAGAAATATTATTAATAGATGTCGAAACAGTAAAAAAAGCACTTGATGAAAAAGATAATTTAATCATTCTTGATGTGAGAACGCAGGCGGAGTATGAGAGGGGGAGAATACCTAGCAGCATAAATATTCCTCTTGATGAAATTGATTCTAAAGTTGATACTTTGACCTCAGACAAAAACGAATCTCTCTACATATATTGTTTAAGCGGATCCAGAAGCATGTTAGCTGCTGAGCAATTAATGAACTTAGGATATAAAAATATATTTAATATTACCAATGGACTACTAGCCTGGAAGTCTCACCACTACCCAATTGAAAATTAAATAGTAATTCTAATAGTTATAAAGAATTGAAGTATTTCTCACCCAGCGAAGACCTCAGGAGAATCTGCGTTCATCCCATCAAAATTAAATCGAATAATCTTATTAATACCTATATTATTCAAATGTTAGAAACCTGCTGCAAATGATGGGTGATATGACTGTGGTGCATGCTGACTAAATGTCTGACCCATAAAGAGAGATGGAATTGCCGCAACAGATCCTAATATTCTGAGTGGATTCGCTGAATTTGCACCAATTCCATTTCCGACGAAATCTACAAAATTAGACCAATGTGCAAAATGATCAAGTGGCACATTATTTGCTATTGCTAATGAGCGAGCATCCCAATACCCCGCAGCAGGTCCCAAAAACTCAAGACTGTGAATGTTGTTTAAATATGTGCCAGAATCATTTAGGTGATGAAGTGCTCCAGTTAGAATCAATGTTCCCTGGCTATGTGAAGTAAGAGACATCATGACACCTCGTTGGTCAATTGATTTCAATACTCGTGCAGTATACTGACAAACTGAGCCACAAAATCCAAACTTATCATAAGCGCTTTCAATAAGATCAACTGCAAATCCATGAGTTGGATTATATATTTGTAAAAATGCCTCTTTGCTAAACTGGATTTCACCGCCAGCTACTGCTTCTGAGAAAGATGATAACATTCCATTTGTAGCACGAATATTCGCCTTATCACCCATTTTAGCTACAAAATCAGCAATTGTATCAGGGTCATTAACAAGGCGTATTCCTCCTCTTCCTGGAATCTCATATGTAGTCATCGTATCTGTAGCATTCACTATTGAGTCAATATTATCTCCCAATATTTTTACTGCAGTACCCATAGCGACAGCCATCGCTGCCCCTTCTAGACCACCTATCAATCCGGCTCGCAAGCCATCTCGCAGGCTTCCTCCACCAATCGTTGTACTAGAGAATGAAGCCCCAAAGCCTCCACCTGCCGCTGTTATTGCCATACCTCCAACACCACTAATACTAAAATATCCTGCAACAAATCCACCTAGATAAGCCCCTACAAATCCCCCGATGACACCTGCAATAAGCACTTTATGATTGCTTATCCAACGTCTCAATCCTCGAAAAAAATGGCCTGTTGGATCAGTATATGAAAGTGGACTATTTAATACATAGCTGTACCTGTTATACGACTGGGTATTATCAGGCTGCTGTACGAAAGGATCTGCTGATAGAAATCGCCCGATGACAGGATCGTAGACACGACCATTCATATTAATGAGGTTCATACTATCGAGTTGCTCGTGTCCAGTAAATCCTCTATTAACGAGCGTGGATGTAGCACCTAATGGCAACACTTTCCAGGTGATAGGATCTCTTCGTCGACCCCATGCATCAAAACTCAATTTCTGTGCAACTCCACCATTTACGTTAGTTATGGTATCTATGGATCCAAGATGATCTAAGTGAATATAATTGGTGGTAGTTGAGGGAGCAGCAGATCCAACCTTTGCTACGGATACAGTGGCTACTGGCCCACTAGGACCAGCTATATAATGGAAGTCTTCAGTTGTAGTAACTCCGTTATTTATAGCAGTTCGATGCTCGTGAGCGCCAAGATAGAGTGTTGTCGTGGAGAGAGCACCTTTTACCTCGACCTGCTTAATTCTATTCAAATCAGCTCCGTATGTTAGCGTGCTCGTTGCAGTTCCTTCTTTGATCACCTTCGCCTTATCGAAAGATGTATAAGTCACGCTGCCTGTATTACTTGTAAGTCGATTTCCATTTAAATCGTAAGTATACGTATTTGGCAATGCGCCTGTAATTGAGCGCACTTGATGTGTGCCTGAATTTAGACCACCATAGCTATAACTTCCGACGTCAGACTTATACTTAAGATTTCCAATCTCGTTATAAGACATTGTCAATGATGTTGCTCCATTTAGGGTTACACTAGTGAGCCTGTTCAGTCCATCATATCCAAAGCTTTCGATTAGCCCTTTAGTGCTGTCTGAGCGAGATTTTAAGTTCCCAATCCCATCAAAGAGATAGGTTAGTGATTGAACATTCGCTGATTGTGAACTACTCATCGTAGTGATACCAGATAATAAGCCATTTTTCAGGTCATACGCTCTATTACTCACAGCTCCATTGCCAAATGTCTCAGTGAGAAGTTGTCCACGAGGTGACACTGAGGTCATCTGCCAATAAAGCCTATTGTCTGAGCCATTTCGAACATCTGCTAATGCCCCTAGGACATGATATTGACTCCGTGAAGATAGACCAGACGGATACGTTACCTTGCTTGGATGTCCCCAGAAATCATAAGCGGTATCATTAACATATGCTTGCCCGTCAATAGTTTCAACAACACGACTGGGTCGCCCGAGTGTGTCATATTCATATGCCTCATTGTAGTTGCTCCAAGGCTGAGAGATGCTAGCAATCTTGCCTATTCCCTTTGCTGAACTATCAAACGTCCAGGTGGTAGCACCCTCCGGTGTCGTTCGTCTCACAAGACGACCTATTTTGTCATAGTCAAAAGTGGTTTTCTGGTTTTTAGCGTCTTTTTGCTCAACTAACTCCCCAAAGGCATTGTAGACATAGACTGTCGTACCCGTGTCTGGATCTATAAGCTTAGTTTTATTATTAGCAAGATCATAAGTCATTGAGGTCGTATTTCCTAGGGGATCATCAATGCGAATAGTATTTCCTACAGCATCATATGCATAATTCATTGAGCTATTAGCGTTATCTCGACTTTCTAAAATCCAACCTTTTGGATTAATCCTCTTAATTTGTTTTTGACCAAGCTGATTGGTCATAGTTGTAGTAAGGCCAGCATATAAAACTGATGAGGATGTTCCGTCAGGAAAAGTTTCTCTAACTTGCCTTCCAGCAGAGTCATACTGATATACATGCCAGAGGGGTGTATCGCTAGCAACATACGGCTCTGAGACTTGAATCAATCTTCCATGCCAGTCGTAAATAGTATCAGTAAGAACTTTCTGTCCGTTGAAATTCTTTGTTTCTGATCTTAATTTCCTATCTAAGGCATCATAGTATGTAATCACTGGTGCAATACCGGTTGACCACTCAATTATTTTATATACGGCATTCTGTGGACAGTCACTCAAACAATTAAGATAAAATGACTGGCTAATCGTAGCGTCCGGTCGTGTCTCCCTAATTTTTCTACCAAATCCATCGTAATCATAGCTTACACTCAGCCCATTTGGGGATGTATCTGTAATCACATTTCCTAACAACTGATCATAAACCTTAATCGCACCCTGATTAAGAGGGTTTGTAGACTTTATAGCAAAACGCTTATTGCTATCAAACGTAGTTGTCGTAGTTCTTGGGACAAGATTTGAAGAGCCGATTGTAGTCTGAGTTATATTGCCGAATGCATCACGGACATATTCCTTGCTTACCTCCATACTTGTCCCTGGATCTGTAATCTCCTTAGTCAATAATCCACTTGCTGGATCATAAGCAAATGTAGAAATACGAGTAATATCAGGAACTCCTTGCGCTGAAGACACAACCTGGACCTTGCTAAGCCTTCCCAGTAGCCACCTACTTGTGTCATTCGTATACGTATTAGAGGTTGTTTGAATAAATGATCCATTTTTGATCACAACACGACTGACATTGCCAAAATTAACATCTGGAGAGTTATAAGTATATTCTGTTGTTGTTGTGGCCCCAGGAGTGCATGAATAGCTGACTCCATCTGTATTTAATGCACAATTACTGTTTGGCTCAAAGCTGTCTTCTTGTATGCTTGCAACATAAGAAAAAAAGACTTTATTATTAAAAGAGCTAATATTATTTAAGGTATTAGTAACTACTTTTAGTAGAGCTCCAGATCCAAGCTGAGTAATTGTCTTAATAGCCATTCCACTATATAAGTGATCCTGATCATAAATCGTCGTGACCTTCTGATTACGCGAAACATCATTTATAGTGACCTGTCTAAAACCTCTGAACCCTCGACCGCGGACTTGCGTCTGAGCACCTGAGTATGAAATTTTATACTCACTATCTTTAATATCACCACTCAAGCCGTTACTAACCCAGTAATTCTTAACGACATAAAAGGGTCCTGCAAAATCATAGCGAGGATAAGTAGCAGTGCTACCCTGGGTATGAATAGAAGGATCATTGAGAGTCCCATATACTATCGTATTAGTGAGTCCATTTCCATTTATCACATTCCTTAATAGATCGGGCTGAGACCCGCTTGGTACGACTACATTCCAGACACCATTTGCACCAGTATATCCTGCCAAGTCAGTCTTACCATCTCCGCTAAAGTCAGCTGCTATATTATTATTTTGACCACCACTATGTCCTACCCAGTACCCAGATCCAATTCCACCGAAGTTAGTACCTGTTGAGAGCTCTATATCCCAGAGCCCATTACCTCCGTAGCCTGCGATATCTGCCATACCATCTCCATTAAAGTCACCTATAACGTTATTGGTATTTCCACCCCAATGCCCAAGCCAGTATCCTGATCCAATACCACCGAAGTTAGTACCTGTTGAAAGACGCACATCCCACTTGCCGTTTTTGGCATATCCAACTATGTCTGATTTCCCATCACCATTAAAATCAGCTACGAAATTATTTCCATTTCCTCCCGTATGCCCGGTCCACTTATAAGATCCTGTACTGAAGTTAGTCCCTGTTGAAATTGCCACACTCCATTGCCCTGTGTTGGCAATAGCAGTCATCATGTCAGTCTTACCATCTCCATTAAAATCTCCTAGCGAAACGTCCTGAGTCGCAGCTGACACGCCACCATCCCAAGTGAGTTGATTTCCCAAACCAGTACCGGTGGAGAGCATAACTGCCCATGTCGTACCCTTACCAGTATTGACAGCAACGTCTGTACGACCATCACCATCAAAATCCCCAAGAAGGGCATCTTTCATGTTGTTGGCTGGGGTTGTGAGTGGCCCTACAACTGGATAATTCTTAAAAGTTGTACCAGTTGAGATAGCTAAGTTCCAATTATTACCATTCGCGGTTACGAGATCTGTTTTGCCATCTGCATTAAAATCACCAGCCCTCACATTCGACAAATTGGCTACAGGCAAGACATTTTCGACATTCCAAATTCCACTTCCTGGAGCGCCGTAATTACTTCCTGTGGATAACTCAACGTCAAATTGTCCGCCAGTTCCACTGAATCCAGCAATATCCATTTTCCCGTCTCCATTAAAGTCTCCTGAGATGTTTTCCTTAATTCCGCCATAATGTCCTGCCCACATGCCTGTGCTACTACTAGTAAAACTTCCAATATTAATATTTCCTGATATCCCAACTGCCCACTTAGCTCCTGCCTGATTGCTTTGATATGTAAGATCTGCCTTCTTATCCCCATTAAAATCTCCCGCAATTGTTGAAACTGTCATAGGAATACTACTTTGCTTATCTACACAACTAAATCCCGCTTTATTTGAGATACATATCTGCCATGTGTTTTGAGCATCACCTGAATATCCGGCTAGATCAGTCACTTTATCTCCGTTAAAATCTCCTGTTATCGTTTTTCCAATCGTATATTTTGGACCATTCCAGGCTACTGGCGTATTAAATCCAGAACCATTTGATAGATAAACTTTCCAGTTTCCACCCCCTGAATCCATGATCAAATCGTCGTATAAATCTCCATTAAAGTTTCCTATAAGGACAGTTCCAAAACCGTTTGACCCGGTAGCCATCCACAACGCTGGATTACCGAATGCCTTCTTGGATGCGCCCTGTGAGAAGGATATTCTCCAATTTCCAGCAGGATTAGTTGGATCTGCATATTTGATAAGATCATCCTTCTTATCCCCGTTAAAGTCACCAGTTCTTACCTGACCTTTAGGTACTCCACTGATCAGAGATAGGCCATTTATCCAGTCACCACTACCGGATTTGTTAAAATCAGCTTTGGAAGACAGACTGACTCTCCATGTGTTACCCGAGATTAATCCAGCGAGATCATCCACACCATCGCCATCAAAATCCCCAACAACTGTATTGCTGCTGACTTTTCCTCCATACCAGATTCCATTACCAGTTTTCCCCTTGTTTGAAACAAATGAGCTATCAGTCACACCGCCAGTACTCGTAACGATTCTCCAAAGCCCATTCCCAGTTGCAGTATCTACGCTCTCAGCAGAGGCAAGAAGATCCTCTCTTTGATCGCCATCAAAATCTCCGTGAAAATAATTCGAAGCTTCATGAGCATTCCATATTCCAGAACCTGGAGCCATAAATGTGTCTCTAGCAGATAAGAGTTGACCTAGTCCAGAATTAAGCCCATCCCAATTAAATCGAGTTGGTGCAAAACACTTTCCATCTGAACCACACTCAGTCAGCGAAGATAGGTGAGACCTATTTGTAATTGTTCCTTGAGCATATCCGAGCCTATAATCTCTTACAATCGATGTACCATGATAACTAGTGATATTTTTAAGCCGTTTTGTAGATGAGACTTTACTGCCTGCTACATAAGAAATAGTAGCATCACTTCTTGCTTCGTAGACAAATTTGACTGAGGCATAAGGAGTAAGGCCCGTATTGCCAGTATAATTAATTTGAGTTGGGTAATACTCTCCATTAGCTACATCTTGCGTGTAGCTAATAGTCATGTAATTACCCGTAGTATCGGTAATTTTATCCAAAGCCCAGTAAAGAGCTTCGCTCCTTCCATTGGCGACCATACTGCTATAGTGCATATTTAGCCCAGCTTTAGTTCGAACAGTAAAAGCATCAGGTCCCACACCTTTTGTTCCGCTTGAAATAATGTCGCTAAATTGCTCGTGCTCCGTTCGATACTTCGCACCATTACCTCCATAACTTCCACTAACGACGATCAATCGTTCGCCATCTAGACAGAACTTGTCTCCAGCTCCAAATGTGACTTCTCCCGAATAACCATCGCTCGCGAAGGTCGCAGCACATCTAGATATCGAAGATAAACCTGTAATTGCAAATCCCATTCCAAGTATGCCATTTCCAGCCTGTGAGCTATAGCTTAATGAGAGTTTTGGCTGTATTCCACCAGTTCCAGGCGATACGCTAATTGGGACAGAGTATGTAGCAGCTCCAAGCGAATTAACATCGAAATTACCTTCCGTTGCCCCAGCCAAACCTCCAGTTGGAGTATTACCGGTGATTGTTAATTTGCCTGGACTATAACTAATTACCGGAGTATTGCTTTTATCCTCAACAACCGCATAGATGTAGTAGCTTCCAGACGTAACAGCCGACACATCAAATGCATATTGACCTGATCCACCGTTGTCATCTTCTTTGAGATTGTTGGCAATCAACATCCCGTCAGCTCCGGTATTATCCTTATCGAGGTAAAGTGACACGAGAGCATTATCGTCTGGATCACTATCACTCCATGTCAAAGTATAGCTATTTCCAGTCGATGCTCCTGCACTTGGTGGATTAGTTAGAGTGATCTTTGGTGATGTATTAGGCGCAAGAGGTGTCGGTGTTGCACCAATTGTAGGTGAAGGGGTAACTGTAGGCGCTTTTGTTGGAGTCGGAGTTATAGCTCCGGTTGGAGTCGGAGTTATAGCTCCGGTTGGAGTCGGAGTTGTATTACACGAATCTGTAAAAACATGATTATAAATCGAACTTGTACCCATATTACCTGTCGAATCTTCAACCTGGAATAAGAGAGCAGATTTTTCGCCACAAGCTTGTGTTTCTGCAATAAGATTTCGCGCAATAGTCCATCCTACGACAGGATTTGAAGTGCTAAAAATAGCGCTTCCGATCTCCGTCCAACTCCAATCACCGCCTGCATGTTTATAAACCGTTCCATTCTCGACTAGATAATCTGCACCTACGCCTGCATTTGCTGCAAACCCAGTCCCAGCATTAAGATCCGCATCTATATAGATGCGCCAAAAAGTCGGGGATCCCGAGTAGGTGAAATTATATGTGGCATTTACTGCTGTATTACTCGTTGAGGGATTAGTGACAGTCAAGCTGTCAGCAGCATATACGCGAGGCAAGAAAAGAAATGGGGATGACTCAGTAATAAGTAGGAGGCACAGTGCGAGAAGGAGGGATTTCTTTAGTCGAGACTTTGGGGACGTTCTCTTTGCTAGAAAGTCTAGTCGCCGTAATTTAGTAAAAAAGTTTTTATACTTTTTTACATAGAAAGCAGGCGTAATAAGATTATTTATTTTCATTTTGTAAGTTAGAATTTACAATAATGTTATTAGAATATTACGAGTTACTTACATTGATGTCAATGGGTATTTACATATAGGATATATTTAGAGACTTGTTATTAGAGTCAAACAGTTGTATATTATACGAGATTGTAAATCATAATTTATGATATTTGAACAGATATTTGAACAAATAGGTTTAAACGAGATTGATGCGCGCGTCTATGATCACCTTTTACAGGTGGGAGTGGGCACTCCATCGCTCATAGCCAAAGCTAGCAAGGTCTCTCGAGAAAATACCTACTACATTCTTAAAAAGCTTGTAGAGCTTGGTCTTGTAACGCAAATTCCTGGAGCCAAAACTCTTACTTTTCAAGTTGCGAGCAGTGAAAATCTCCAACGATTATTTGATGAAAAAGAAAGAAAACTATCGGCCTCACGAGCGCTGCTATCTGAAGCAGTCAATCTAGTTAATAGCACTCTTTCAGCAAACACCCATGCTCCTGCTGTTCGCTACTATGAAGATATTTCAGGAGTTAAACAGGCATACTACGATTTTTTAGGTGGAGAGAAAAAGGGAGAGATATTCGGACTAACAAATTCCAAGTGGCCAAAGGAACTTGATGAATTCTTCGTGAATGAACGTCTCAAAACAAAGATTAAACTTCAACTTCTTATAGTACGCGGGGAACGAGCAATGAAATTCAGGACAACAAGCCCTAAAGAATTACGTGAAACAAGAATTATGCCAAGCCTTGATTTTCCACTTGGAACATACTTTGCTGTATTCAAAAACAGAGTAATGATCGTAAATAGACCAGAAGTATCTGAAATAGTTGGGGTGGGGATTGTTATTGAACATACCGCTATTGCTCATGCATTCAGATCCATGTTCTCTATGATCTGGGATTCAGCCAAAAACTCCAAGTCTTAGTTAAATTTAAGTAAAATAATTACGTTATTCCCCAGCTTGGGACATGTGGCCCAAGCCACTTCCTACACCAAAATGGCGGACAACGAGCGAATAGTAATCAATCACAAAATCACAAAAAAATCCCGCACAAGCGGGACTTTTTTTGAGCTGCGGGACATGGACTCGAACCATGGTAAACGGATCCAAAGTCCGTTGTCCTACCATTAGACGATCCCGCAGTATTATTGAGATAGAGTTCATTTTATCACACGCACGAATCTAATTCACGCTTTTCTATACTTTTGCTATACTCCTGATATGGTTGGATCAATCACTTTTATTACCGGAAATCAGGCAAAGGTAGAATGGCTGCGACGACATATAACCACTCCAGTTGATCATCAAAAACTTGATATCCCTGAAATTCAATCTCTAGAGCTTAAAGAAGTTGTAAAGTATAAAGCTGAAGAAGCATTTAGACAATTACAGCTACCACTCCTGGTTGAAGATACCTCGCTTCGCTTCACTGCATTAGGAAGACTTCCCGGACCCCTTATAAAGTGGTTCTTAGACGAGTTGGGGACAGAAGGCTTGTGTAAGTTACTAGATTCATATGACGATAGAACGGCTGTAGCTGAAGTTGTGTACGGCCTTCACACAGGTCAGGAAGTTGTATTATTTGGCGCAACTGTGCATGGAAGAATTGCTAATAGCCCAAGAGGAGCAAATGGTTTTGGCTGGGACAATGCTTTTATTCCAGAAGGATCGGAGAAAACTTGGGGAGAAATGAATCAAGAAGAACAAAACAACACTTCATTGAGGGAGACAGCAATTATTAAACTCAACGCCTTCTTAGACAGATAAAAATTTCAGCCCTATCGCTTAACAACCTCCATCAATACATACTTCGTTTTTAGCCTCAAATTTTGCTATACTTTTGAGATGAAAAAGGGAATTGATTATATAGGTATTGGGGCAGGTGCAGCCTTAGTTAATTCTCATGGCCAAATCTTCTTAGCGCGAAGAGGCGAGAAAGCTAAGAATGAAAAGGGTAAATGGCAGATCCCAGGAGGGACAGTAGAGTTTGGTGAAACGCTTGAAGAAACCGTAATCAGAGAAGTAAGAGAGGAATTTGGTGTGGAAATAGAGATCCTAGATAGATTAGAAATTCATAACCACATAATCCATGAGGAGAAACAGCACTGGGTAGCCGTTTCTTTTATTTGCAAGCTAACAAAAGGTGAGCCGATGATACTAGAGCCCGATAAAGTATCTGAAATAGGTTGGTTCAGCCTAGAAGATGCAGGGAAGCTTCCACTCTCCATTCTAGGAAAAGGCGACATCAAAGAATTAAAGAAGAGATATCCTAATGGAATCACAAATTTTTATAAATAATATATTGCTTTTATTTAAAGCATCTGAAGGTGCAGTAACTAGCATTTTAATCTTATAGTTTTAACTCATACATGTTTTCAGGTATAATTTCCTCGGAATTGTTGCTCGTTCACATATTTGTAACACAAATCTCACTTATCAAGCTGTGCCTATGAAGTCTAAATTAGACTTGATAGGTGCAGCTTGCACCGCACATCATTACTTGTCGGAGGGACAATGAAATGACGCGTACTTCTAAAAGTGGCGAATCCGGACTAGATTCTACCACCCAAAGTGGAGTAACTAGTCAATCCAGCACAAAAGCATACAAATGCAGCTTCTGTCACAAAAAACAGGATGAGGTCAATCGACTCATCGCTGGACCTAGCCAGGTCTACATCTGCGACGAGTGCGTGATGCTCTGTCAGGAAATCATAAGTGATTCCTCTGATCAGAAAGTTGCTCCTCTTGAAGGAGCAGCTGGACTGAACGCAAGCAAGAGTAAGCTGTCTGTCGACTTCCTTAAGAGATCGACTGCAGCAATGCACGCTATCGATGAAATGCTACGTCTTGCTCAACCTCACGCATCATCGCTGCCACCTGAATTGCCAAAGCAACTTTTATCAGCAATTGCCTTTGCAGCTCAGCAAATTAAAGATCATTTTGAAACAGAGGCAGCATCTACTCAGGAAGAGGTTTTGGCCACCGACAACAGTTGAGTGACATGTATTTTCACCGCACCCCAGTGATTCTAAAAGGAATCTCGCCACGAAAGTGGTATTCGAAAGAATTGGGGTGCTTTTATTTGAAAACAAATATAAAAAATAAAGGTGCTACCTTCACATTCTATTCATCCTAATTGAGGCTGTTAAGGACTTGTTTTACCTGCTCAAGAGTAAGAGGCACCCAAGGTGAACTATCAGCGTTAGAAGACGCTGCTTCGGGACTATCGCCATTGGTCCACCATTTAGAATATGGACACTGATATTAAATTTATATCAAGTTATTTTGCTATACTTTCCCAATGACAAGCGATCAACATAAGAAAAGATTAATTGGATTTGATCTCGATGGCACATTAGCGGGCGGATATATCTGGCAATCTCTCAATGTTTTGGCTGGAATGAGTATTGAAGAAGATCGAGAAATGGTCAGAAAATTTTACGCAGGTGAAATGAGTTATGACAAGTGGATCAAATTACTTACAAAAAAACACTCTGAGAGCGGTGTAGCAAAGGAGCAATACCTCACATTTATCAACACTCATGCAGAGGCGAATATCTTCCCAGACGCACACACGCTCATATCTCAACTTCAAGATAGAGGAGATGAGGTATGCATAGTGTCAGGCGGCATTGACCTGTACGTTGAAGCAGTTGCCAAAAAGCTAGGTATCCAAGAATGGTTCGCTCACTGCTCGCTTAAGTTTGATGATAACGATAAGTTGTCACAAGTTGTCGCTTATGGAGATGATGAGACAGTAAAGGTTACTTACCTTAAAAAAATCAGCGAGAAACTTAATATACCTATGTCAGAAATTATCTTTGTTGGCGATTCTCTCAATGACCTCGCCGCCTTTAAAGCAACCGGGAACGGAATCTATATTGACCATCATAATCCAAATCCTGATCTATCTAGAGCAGCATGGAAGCAGGTCAGTACTCTGAGTGAGGCCCAAGCATTTTTAGTTGCATAAATATTTATAGCCAAGCTCTCTGCTATACTTTCCCCATGGAATTAATATCGCCAAGCAGCGAGTATAAAGATCAATTTATTGATGCAGTCAAAGAATATCAAGCTATTGAATCTGATGACAGACGAGATATTTACGAGATCAATACTGAGGAACTTGAAATAGACTTTCCAACATACCTTAAAAAGCTCAACTTACAGTCTCAAGGCGAGAACCTACCCGAGGGTTATGTCCCTGTTTCCACATTCTGGCTCGTAGATAATCATGAATTTATCGGGAGGGTATCGATTCGTCACAGACTTACTCCAGATCTTATGAAAATTGGCGGACATATTGGATATGACATTCGCCCATCGAAGAGAAAAATGGGGTATGGAAAAAAGATCTTAGAACTAGCACTACTCAAGGCGAAGGAGCTTGGGATCGAAAGGGTGCTTGCCACATGTATCGAAACAAATATTGGTTCGAAAAAGATTATTGAATCAAATGGGGGAGTTTTTGAAGAACGAATACCTGCAGATGATGGGAAGTCAGCACGACTACGTTACTGGATCAACCTTTAGTAAGATTTCTTGACAGAGGCAAGAAGATTTGAAATGCTATCAGTATGAAGAAGAGAAAAGTAGCAAAGAAAGACATTTGGTTTGAGCGCAAATTGTATGGCTGGGGCTGGCACCCATCCACCTGGCAAGGCTGGGCAATCACATTCGGATACCTCGCATGCGTTATCCTCCTCTCAGTTCAGAAAGATACCTTCACTTCAGCTGGTGACATCACTATCGCTTTTATCCTCCCTCTCACTATCCTTACCATGGTCTTTGTGATCATCGCGTATAAAAAGGGTGAAGAACCACGCTGGCAATGGGGCAAACGCAGACCTTAGTTACTAGACGCTAGGAACTAGAAGCTAGTTACTGATTCTTGTGAATATTCCGCTGAGGTCGTCTTCAAATACTTGCTTCCACTTTTTCTCTTCAACTAAGAGCTTCAATCGATTATAGACAGGCTTATCTTTGGACATATAGACGGTCTGATACGTGGAGTCATCGACACTATTTACATCCTGTTCAAAGTCATAATACTGCGCATATGCAGAAAATCCTTTCTCATCTTTCCACAGGTGCATCCTACCATCAATACTTGTCTCTATCTCTGGATGCTCCCAAACCAGCCAACCACCCCAAGCGTAAAGATTCATAAGCCTACCTGTTTTCATTCCATCTAAGACTTTTACTCCGCCCGCAGAGCATGCATAGTAGTCACGGCAAAAGACATCCCATGACATATTTGCGTACTGTGAGAAAGGCATTTTAAGAATGACCACATATACGATTGCGATCATGATAATCACTCCACCCATACTATTTATTTGTGATTTTTTATCTGGCTTGATAAATGAGGCAATCGGCTTTAAGAAAGGGATGGTAAAATAGTACATTGACCAAGAATATCTCTTGACCATCATCGAGGCAGCATAGAGAATGCTCACAATACTAATATCAGATATTCTTTTCTTCCAGCTTCCGTCGAAAAGAAAAATGAGAAGTCCTCCAAGCAGTAAAAATCCGACCAGAATCTGATTCCACCATACGCTTGAAAGAACTGGGGGAGGAAGATATTCAGTGATAGCAAAGAGCAATGGATTGTCGACATACTTTAGCGACTCAAGATAAATCCCAATCCCAAAGGGATTCAGAAGAGTTGCTAGAATTGAAGCGATAAGCACAACTCCTGGCATCTTCATAACCTGAAAAATCTCCTTCTTTTCTTTTTTATTAATAATTTTTTGAACTATCTCAGAGAACAGCCAAATCGCTAGGATTCCCAGACCAATACTGAATTGTCCATGAATATTTGCCCAGAGCAAAAAGAGGGGTGGGAGGCTATACAGCACTTTTCTTGACCCATCTCCATATCTTTTGAGGATAAAGACTAAAATCGAGAGAAATAGAATACTCAAAAGCTGTCCTCTGAATGAAACACTTATTAGACTATCTTGAAGAAAAATAAGAAAGGGGAAAATAAGAACTTTCTCAAAGAAATCTAGCTTCCATGCTTTTGCAAAAAAATAGAATGTTGCAGTGATGACTACAGAGCTTGCAAGACTGAGTGCCAAAAATCCACCAGTTCTAAATAGTAGGTATGTAATAAGATCCGTTCCCCATGAGAGATTGACCCACTGATACTCAGGCATATCTGTCACAAATGTATTTGCGCGCAAGATCGAAAGATGATCAAAGAAATATTGGCCATACTTCAAATGCCAACCAAGATCTGGATCATTAGGCTGGAAAAGCGCGCCGATAAATACAAAAAAATATGGAAGCGAATAAAGAAGATAAAGGAGGACTTTCCGAATACTCATATTGGAGTGATTATAGAAGAGGGTGAGGGGAGATACAAGATTAAAAAAAGTGCCCCTCCCAAAAAAAATATGGGAGGGGCGGATCTGAAAAAGCTATTGCCGCCACTCGCCCTCTGGGGTTGTCCCAAAAACCCACTGGGGCCTTCTCTTAGGCAAATCGCCCATGCTTCAAGGCGTGTGCCGAGAAGCTTCTGCGGCACCGAGCCGCGTTTGAACTATTCAGTTGTGTGCTCAATCTAACTACATCATGGCATTTGCCTTTCCGAAATCGAATTGAACGATCAATGTCAGCCAAGGGAGTGCTTTCTCCAATGGCGAACTAGGAAACTATATCACTTTCGAAGTTAAAAATCAAGCTATAGGTCTAATTTGATACTTGGCACAGACGAACTCATCAAATTGCTATAATACCCAACATATCCAAGCAAATATGAGAAAAGCAGATAAGCAATTAAGAATTGGAATTGATGGGCGATATATAGAGAGTGGAGGTGGAGGTATCAATAGATATATTCAAGAATTAATTCATGGAATTATTGATGCTGGAGATACCCCTGTGGTAATTTCTACTCAAAAAATTGCAATCCAAGATAAAAATGTGGAATATATTGTACTTCCAAAAAAAGGCCACTGGATATTCTGGGAACAAATTCAACTCCCACTTCTCTTGAGTAAACTCAACTTGGATACTTACCATGCATGCGCCAACTCTGGCATTCCTATTTTCCTAGACATCCCAACTATTCTTACTATTCACGACATCATTCCTCTCCAAGATAAAGGCTATTTTAATCAATCAACATTGCCATATATTGCAAAGATACTTTACATACTTGGACTAAAAATATCTCTCTATAAAAGTAATGCAGTAATCGGGACTTCGAAAGTTATTTTGGATGATGTGAGTAAATACTTCACATATAATTCTCAAAAAGCGTCTGTGATACCGATGGGAGTGGGCACAGCTTTTTTTGACTCAAAGAAAAAGACTGATCATAAAATCCTAGCTAAGTACTCTATCTCCACTGCATATATTCTCAACTTTGGGGGAATAGATAAGAGAAAAAATATCGAAGGCCTTCTCAAAGCGTTCGCTCTTTTTTCTAATTCTAAAAGTAACAAGATCAGTCTAGTAATTACGGGAGGAAATAAAGTGCAAGTCAATAACTATAAGAAATTGGCTATAAAATTAGGCCTTCAAAAAAGGATCTTATTCCCTGGATGGATGGATCGTTCAGACTTACCAAAAGTAGTAAGAAATGCAAAATTTGTTGTATACCCTACATTTGCAGAAGGCTTTGGACTTCCAGTAGCCGAGACTATAGCGTCCCAAATTCCAATCGTGACAAGTCAACTTCCAACTATAAAAGCTCTGCACAAAGAAACTCCAATCTATATTGATCCAAAAAATATTGAGAGCATTATTGCCGGCATGATCCAAGCGGATAAAGGAATTTCAAAAGCAAGACTTTCGAAGGGCAAGAAGATTATCGAAAATTATACTTGGGAAAATACTACAAAGAAGACATATGCAATTTATCAAACACTTCTGAAGAAATGATGAGGGAATCCAAATTGTGGGCGATGAGGGATTCGAACCCCCGACCCTCTCAGTGTAAATGAGATGCTCTAACCAGCTGAGCTAATCGCCCTAATTTTCTACCTGGGTGCGGATGAGAGGAGTTGAACCTCCACACCCTTGCGGGCACTACCACCTCAAGGTAGCGTGTATACCATTTCACCACATCCGCGTGAAAATGAATTATAGCATTCTTTGCCTGATCTGAGAAGGAGTGCCGCGAGGGAGACTTGAACTCCCACAATCTTACGATCACTGGCACCTGAAGCCAGCGTGTCTACCATTTCACCATCGCGGCAAATGACTTGGATATTATAGGAGATTGAGTTGTGGATTAAAAGGATGGATGAAGTTAATTCTCAAGGGATTCTTTAATGCGCTTTACAGCCTTACTTGCCATTTTCTGTCCGATCTCCAGAGCTACATCTGCTGGATCGTTTGTGAATCTATTTATCTGCTCATCGACAGTCTTATGCAGATCTGTGATGGTTTTTTTGATCGTGAGTATTGCAACTCCGATAACGATAAGAATGACAAGGCCAACTACCATATATGTTATGCCTAAGATATAGAAAATTATTTGAAGTGTATCCATAGTTCTATTATTGAGGAATGAGAGCCAATTTGCAAATGAGGATAAGCGGTCAAATTTTGAGCGGGGAACGGGAATCAAACCCGCGACCTCTTCCTTGGCAAGGAAGCGTTCTATCGCTGAACTACCCCCGCTTATTACGCAAAAGTATAGCGTAATTACGCCTAAAAAACAATGAAAGTTATTTTGAAAGGTAGAATTATCAAAAAAAGAGGATTATACTTACGATATGGTAAAAAAGGTTGAAAAAGAATCAGGTCTCGAGAAGGGCGCTTTAACACTTACCCGCTATCTTGGGACACCTCTATCTCTGATAGTTCATTCCATTTTATTTGTGGGGATTTTTGGACTACTAATTTTTGGTGTACCACTAGATGATGTCATGCTACTTCTTACGACTGCAGTCTCACTCGAGGCTATCTATCTCTCACTCTTCATCCAAATGAGCGTAAATAAAGCTTCAGCAGATATCGACGAGATTCAAGAAGACGTTGAGGATATCGAAGAGGATATCGACGAGATTCAAGAAGACGTTGAAGAAATGGGAGAAGACGTTGAGGATATCCAGACTGCTCAAAATGAAGAAGAACAAGATCCAAACACAGATACACTAGAAGGAATCGAAGAGAATATGACAAAAATTATTAAAGAAATTGAATCACTTAAGAATGACCTCCACCACTTAAAAAAGTAAATCGGCTCTGGAATAGCAAATACCCTAACAATTTTGTATAATGCTGAGTACGCTGTAGTGTAGCGTAAGCAGTGAGTAAATCGAATCTGCTGAGGTAGCCAAGGTGGTCAAGGCACCTGTCTGAAGAACAGGCCATGTCAGTTCGACTCTGACCCTCAGCACACTTCCCCAATATCCGAACAAGTAAATCTATGAATACTAAAGACCAAGTCTTCTTCGTCGGACAAAAAGCCTTCATCCGCAACTCCCAAAACCAACTACTTGTATTGCTTGATCCCGTCTCTGGTCTAGATCTCCCGGGCGGCAAAGTCCAGTCAGATGAGGAAGACTTAAAGGCATCACTTCAAAGAGAAGTCAGGGAAGAGACTGGCCTTGAAATTAACGTCGGGGATGCATTCTATACATGGAGATTTCATTATCCAATCGATAAGATTGAGGGAGCAGTTCGTGATTCGCTAACTGATGGCAACATCTATCGCGTTGGCTTTGAGTGTACGCTGAAGGACGGGAATGTGGCTCTTAGTGTCGAGCACACGAAATTTAAATGGATTTCCGAGGCAGAGCTACAAGGCTTAAAATCATGGGGTGGAGACTATGAAGCAGTCGAATTTTACTTCTCAAAGTACAAATAAATTAGATCCTAAGAATTATAAAAAACACCACTTAGATAGACTTGGATAAGGTTGACACAATTGCTTCAATTTGACAGTATGGGTAGTACCTCATGAGGAAGTTCATACTGCTCACCATCTTCTTCGGCCTCACTCCAGTGCTCTTTGTCACTGCACTCGTTATGTTCCTGTCGGTAACGTATCACGCTCAACTTGCTGGCCGCGGTTCAGTCCAGAGCCCAAAAGTTGCTTTTGCAGCACTCCCAGCCTCTGAGAGCCTCTTTACAGAGGAGATCAAGATTGCCGACTCTCGAACAGAGCTTCTTCGTCAATTCTTCTCAAAGTACAAATCACCACTCGAGCCTTATGCACAAGAATTTGTGAAATGGGCAGATACCTATGACCTAGACTTTCGCCTTCTTCCAGCCATCGCCATGCAGGAGTCAAATCTCTGCACGAAAAATAGGGAAGGGTCCAACAATTGTTGGGGATTTGGTGTCTATGGAACAAAGTACAAAACGTTTGAAAGTTATCCTCAAGCAATTGAGACCATCTCCAAAACTCTCGCTATCAAGTATCGAGACAAACATGGACTTGTTACACCCGATGAGATTCAGCAAATGTATACCCCCTCAAGTAACGGCTCTTGGGCATTTAGCGTTAATCATTTCATGGCCTCTTTGGAGTAGTATTTAGACCTCTAGTGTTCATCTTTTTTGTTCGTTCTTTTTTCGTATCTAGGCTCGGTTTGAGCCTGGTCAGATTTTCTTACATTTCTACCCCAAGCCCTTGACAAACCTATAGTGTATTGCTATACTACTCAACAGGTCCTGAGGTTTGTTATCCAACACAGACGTCAGGACACAAAAGCGATCCTAATGAATATTTCATTAGGATTTTTTTGTGGGAAAAACCCATACAAAAAATATGAATAAAACACTAATCACATATGCTCTTATTGCACTTGCAGTAATGACTATAACTCCACAAGCAAAGGCGTCACATAAGGTGTCAGCATCATCTGCTGCTCTTATCCAAACACCTGGAATTACAAATGTCGATAATCGTGCGCAAATTTTGCGAGACTATCTTATTAAGAAGAACTCGCCACTTGCAGACTCAGCCGAAACTTTTATTAAAGAAGCTGATAAGAACGATCTTGACTGGAGACTTGTCGTATCTATCTCAGGCCTTGAATCTGGCTTTGGTAAGCATATCCCTGTGAACTCATACAATGGATGGGGATGGGGTATATATGGCGATAATTCACTAGGATTTGCGTCATGGGATGAAGCTATTTCTACAATTTCTGAAGGCCTTCGAACGAAGTATATGGATAAATGGGGACTTAGTGACATCTATAGTATTGGACGTACATATGCGTCAAGTCCAACGTGGGCACAACGCGTGACCTTCTTTATGAACGATCTTGAAAAATTCCAATCGTCTTGGTCAGATAGCACGCTTTCCATTTCTATCTAAGTCCACTATAATACTATCGACGATCTAGTGCCCCCGATCTTTCCAAAATACGAAGTATTTTGAGAGGAGAAGCCGATCGCTACCTGAAGTCAAATGCGTAGCGGTTGACGAAGGGAATAGATCGTGCTTTGACGAGCGGGCGTGGTGAAATGGTAGACACGCTGGTTTTAGGAACCAGTGCCGTTAAAAGCTTGGAGGTTCAAGTCCTCTCGCCCGCACACCACATTATGACAGAGTTCTCAAGCCCTAAGGAATCACCCTCCCCAAAAGAGCA
>JAGOPV010000010.1 GCA_017991775.1 Candidatus Levyibacteriota bacterium
GCTGCCAAGATCGTTTCATCTCGACCATATGCAAGCATTGATGAGCTTTTAAGCAAGAAAGCTGTTGGAGCATCTGTCTTTTCAAAAATAAAAGACAAGATTTCGCTTTAATAGCTATGACTTCAGCCAGAACTCTATTTATTGCATATTGCATCATCATAGCCACGGCTTTTCTCCGAGTAATCTTATATGTAGCGCCGTCAGCGCTTATGGATGGCTCGCCTATATCAAGGGTCGTTCGCGTAGAGTCGCAAACTGCCTATAAAGACACATACCATAGCTTTAGGACGCACATCGATGGCGCACAGGTCAGGGTCGTTTTTGACAGATATACTGTCTATGAGCAAGGTGAGAAGTTAAGGATTGTTGGCAGTATTAGGAATACAGTGCTGGATAACGGTCGGACTATGTCCTCAATCTATAACCCTAAAATAGAAACGGTCCCAGATGGAGGAGTTCTATATGATGTAAGGATCTGGATTCGTCAGCGGGTGACTGAAGCATACGCAACATATTTGCCGCCAGATGAGGCGCATCTACTTATGGGCATCGTCTTTGGCATCAATACTGGCTTTTCCTCCAAGCTCACTGATGCCTTTGCCATAAATGGCGTGATGCACGTCATTGCAGCTTCTGGCATGAATGTGACGTTATTGGGTGGATTTATCTCAGCTATCAGCGCACGATATTTTAGAAGGAGAGCTGCTCTTTTTCTGACAATTGGCGCTCTGCTCCTCTATGCATTTCTAGCAGGGCTAGGAGCCTCGATCGTGCGCGCAACCATTATGGGAAGCATCGCTTTTGGCGCAGGAATTTTTGGTCGACAAAATACAGCTAGAATAGCTTTGTTAGTCACAGGCCTGTTGATGCTGATCATATCTCCAGAGCTACTATATGATGTTGGTTTTCAGCTCTCATTTGCAGCCACGATAGGGATCATGTGGCTAAGAGAGTGTCTCCCGAACATTGGAGGAGCGCTAGGTGAACTAATAAGTGAAGACTTAGGCTCAACGCTTTCGGCACAGCTGACTACATTCCCAATCATACTTTTTTATTTCCACTCAATTGGACTCCTTTCTCCAATTATTAATATCTTAGTTCTTTGGATAGTGCCTCCTGTCATGATGATGGGGCTAAGTGCTGCAGTCCTTGGGCTATTATCTCCGACAATTGGCGCCATCATCACGTTACCCACCTGGCCATTTTTGGGATATTTCCTTTTCATTGTGCGTGAGGGGAGTAAATTGTCTCCAGCTATTACAATTAATGATTTACCAGGTTCGCTGATCGCTGCTTATTATCTTATTCTGTTTTGCGCATATCGATTTGTGTCTAAGAGGAGACGATCACATGTCCAGGCGTAGTCTTCTCTTATTTTCTATCTTCATTTTGTCATTTTTTATATTTCAAATCTGTGCGCAAGTAATCGCCATATCTGATGGGAGACTTCATATAGTTGTCTGCGATGTGGGTCAGGGGGAGGGGATATTTATAAGGACACCTAAGGGGGCGAATATACTATTTGATGGCGGCCCTGACGAGTCGATTCTCTCGTGTCTTTCACATACGTTGCCATTTTGGGAACGAAAGATTGATCTCGTGATGCTATCCCATCCCCATGCAGACCATTATAAAGGCTTAGAAAGTGTTTTAAAGCGATACGAGGTTAAGAGATTTATCACAGAGGATGTGCCAGGCAATTCGCAAGCACTAGCGCCACTACGTGACCTTATAGATCGTGAAAGCATCCAATGGCAAGAGGTATATGCAGGAGACAGTTTTGTGACGAAAGATGGTGTCAGGATCCGCGTTGTTGGACCTACAAGATTGTTTCTTGAGAGTAAGCGACACAGTGGTGGGGTCGATCCGTCAGATGTCTCACTTCAGGTCGTTGTTAGTTATAAAGACTTTGATGCACTCCTTGTGGGCGATAGTAATGTTGATCAAATGGAGGCTGTTCTGGGTCAATCTCTGCCTCAGATCGAGATGCTCCAGACGCCACATCATGGATCCAAGAATGGTCTGAGTGCTCATGTACTTGAGGTACTCAGCCCAAAGATTGCGAGTATATCAGTCGGGAAAAACAATTATGGTCATCCAAGTCTTTATACGCTTGGACTTTATACGTCTTCCCATATTATGTATAGAAGAACAGATCAAGCAGGGGATTTGAAGCTGAACACTGATGGTATGTCCTATAATTTTGAGTGATCGCCCCTATAGTTAAATTCTCTAACAAATATGCATTTATATGTATTCATATAGATATTTATATATCAATATTTCTATAAATCCAATATGGTATACTTTTTTCGTTAGATATTGACGAGATGATCGACATCTACACAATCGAAAGGGGAAGACGATGGAGTCATATTCTCTTCCGTCTGATGACTTGAAGGCAATCGTTGCCTCAGTCATCTATGAGTGGCCACGACCTGGCCGTGAGATCCAGGCTGCGCTGCATAGGTTGAGAGATCTTTCCAATTCAGTTGACAGCCTGACATTTGAGGCTATTGCCTCATGCCTGGGGGATTCTGAGGACCAGAAAAAGGTCCTTCGAGTCTTTCATGACAAGGTTGTTCATGTGATGTATGAAGAGCTCCCACTGGGAGCAGAATTCATCATCAGAGTATTGATAGACGAGCCAAATCGCTCGGTCAGGATTCGCGATTTCCCGGTGCTCAGAGGAGAGTACCCGGTGAAGTTAGGACAGTATCGAATAGATCCCAGATGCGATCACCGACTCAGTTTCGTTCACTCAAGGTTTTGCCTAATGTGCGCTCCGGTGAGCGAATGGCATTGGGCAACTGTCGAGTTTCCTGGTGGGGTGTTAATCACCCCCGTCTAACAATTCATCTCATTTCGCTTAGGGCGGTTCGACTTCTTCGAACCGCCCAATTTTTCATCAAAAGATATATGCAGTTAAATAATATTGCATAAAAATATATACACTTCCACGCACGACCTCTTACAAAGTAATAGGACGGTAAGTCCTCTTACATACTTCTTACATTTATCTATGGATTGAGGCTAGAATCATGTATAATGGATGGATGAAACAGTATTTAGAAAACGTCGTCAAAAGCGCACTCTCGACACTTAATTACCCTCAATTGCCACTATCGATTGTATCGACACAAGATCCATCACATGGAGATTATGCTACAAGTATTTCTTTTTCACTTGCAAAAGAACTCAAAAAGAGTCCAAAAGAAATCGCAGATACGATCTGCGCTCAACTAGGTAAAGATGGCTTGTTCGAGAAGGTCGAAGTAGCGGGGAATGGATTTATCAACCTTACCCTGAGTAGTCAAATGTTATTTGATGCAATAAAGACAAAACCTTCTGCATCCTCAGCTGGTAGGAAAGTGATGGTCGAGTTCACCGACCCCAATCCATTCAAAGAGTTCCATATAGGTCATCTTTATAGCAACATTGTAGGCGAGTCGATCGCAAGACTCATCGAGTCGACTGGTGCGGAAGTAAGAAGGGTTACGTATCAGGGCGATGTAGGTCTTCATGTCGCTAAATCAATTTATGGTATGCGAGAAAAGATGCAGGCAGAAAATCTTAATTTAGAGACTATAGGACAGAAAACCTTGGTAGACAGGGTGCGCTTCCTGGGTCAGTCTTATGCTTTAGGAGCGACAGCTTATGAAGAGGATGAGTTGGCAAAGCAGGAAGTGATAGGTCTAAATAAAAAAATCTACAGCAAAGATCCTGAGATTATCGAGATTTATACAACAGGTCGTCAGTGGAGTTTGGAATATTTTGAAGCTATTTATTCACGATTGGGTAGTAAGTTCTGGAAGAATTATTTTGAAAGTGATGCTGGACCGATTGGCGTTGAGCTAGTTAAGGAGTTCATAAATAAGGGTATTTTTAGAGAGAGTCAGGGAGCAATTATTTTTCCAGGCGAAGATTATGGACTTCATACAAGAGTTTTTATCAACTCACTTGGACTTCCGACCTATGAGGCAAAAGAGCTTGGCCTTGCGGTCACCAAGTACAAGGAATTTGTATTTGATCAATCAATTATGGTTACTGGAAATGAGATTAATGAGTACTTCAAGGTACTATTGAAAGCACTTTCGCTCATTGAGCCAGATGTTGCATTAAAGATGAAGCACCTTAGCCATGGCATGGTACGACTGCCAGAAGGTAAAATGAGTAGTCGAACTGGCAATGTCGTGACAGGTGAATGGCTCCTGGACGAGGCGGTCAAAAGAGCTGGAGAAAAAATGCGGGAAAATAAAGAGAAGTTCGTTGAGGATACCAGCGGAGAAATAGCAGAGATTGTGGGTGTGGGGGCGGTAAAATGGGCCTTGCTTAAGGGGAGTATCGGCAAAGATATAGAGTTCTCATTTGATGACTCGATCTCTTTTGAAGGCAACTCAGGGCCCTACATTCAGTACACGTTCGTGAGGACACAAAGCCTCCTGCACAAGGCAGGAATGTCCAATGAAAAATCTCAAATATCAAATGATACATTTGATTGGAATTTTGATACTGGAAAGATGACATTTGAAATTGAGGAGAGGGACTTGCTAGTCGCTCTAACAAGATATAACGATATCATTAGTGAGGCTGCAGAGAAATTCGTGCCACACACTGTCACTACGTATCTTTTTGAGCTAGCGCAGAGCTTTAATAACTTCTACCAGAAGTACCCGATACTTAAGGGTGAAGACAGCGTTCGAGATTTCCGCCTCGCTTTGACTGCAAAGGTCGGAGAGACTATTAAAAACGGCCTCTATCTACTCGGCATCAAGACTCCAGATCGCATGTAGCTCTCCTTCATCCTAAGCACCTCTTCCTTATCTTCATATACCAATCTACATATTTGTACGATGCATTGATGCATCGTACAAATTGATTCTGTGGTAAGTCGGGAGTATAATTTGCCGCATGCTGGTGTAGATGCATTGGCCGAACCTGAACAATGAAGGGGTTAGTCATGGATGAGGAGAAGGTCATGCTACTTGGCGCATTGCCAGAAGCTCTTGTCAGGGCGGGCATTGTCCCCCCATCAACTGTGCTCGGCAGCCTCAATGAGCTTGTCTCACAGCTTGCTGTGCATGCCCACATTGATTTTCAACTGAGGAGAGGATATGTATTCCTGGAAATGTCTTTCTTGGTCAAGACCGAGAAAGGTCCAGGTAAATTAATTTCCTCCCAGGCTGATTGGCTTTTTGACCTGAGGCAGCCTCAGTTCAGAATTGACTGGGACTGTTTCGCGAACGGTGGGGAGCACTTTCTCCTCAAGCCGAGGCTGAAGGGACCACTATCGCTGGAGCGTGATTTAGATCCAGCGGCACTCTATTGTCTCAAGTCGACTCTGCTTGGAGTTCCAGCTGATTCGGTTGAGCTGCTTATCCCGGCGCCACTTGCGCTGGTAGGGCAGCCAGACGACCGCGTGGTGTCCTGCCCTGTGGACAGGCTAAAGCTATTTAGCATTGAAACAAAGCAGGCACTTTGTCTGTACAGTGAGTTAAAGGCAGATGCTTTTTCACTCTCAAGTGCAGGAGCACAAGAGCTCGAGCGAGTATGGGTGGAGCCGGTCGGTGATCGGCCACCTTCACTTGGGTAATGTCAATTTTCGTCGCCCTGTCTTTTCTGAGTATCTCAGGAAGGGCAGGGCTTTTTTTCGTCCGTAGAAATGGTGACATCTTGGAAATCCCAAATTGACCTGCTACAATAGCCAAGCCTTATGAAATTCAACCGCTCAGTCCTCCCCAATGGTCTCCGCCTCATCACAGTCCCAATGCCATCTTTTGAATCCGCTACAGCTCTTGTCATGGTAGGAGCAGGGAGTCGATACGAGACCAAGAAGAACAACGGCATCTCACACTTCTTAGAGCACATGGCTTTCAAGGGGACAGAGAAGCGCCCAACCTCTATGGATATCGCAAGTCTTATTGATGGAATCGGTGGAGAGTTCAATGCATTTACTGGTAAAGAGTACACAGGATACTATGTAAAGTCGGGTAAAAATAATGTAGAAGTTACCATTGATGTACTGTCTGATATGTTAAAGCATAGTAAATTAGATCCAGTAGAAATTGATAAAGAGAAGGGTGTGATCATCGAGGAAATCAACCTGTATGAAGATATGCCCATGAGAAAGTTAGGCGATATCTATGAGAATCTACTTTTTGGTGATACACCAATGGGCTGGGACATTGCAGGTGAGAAAGATATCATTCGCTCTATTACAAGAGAAGACTTTGTCTCATATATGGAGAGTCTTTATAGTCCTTCAAATATGACTGTGGTCGTTGCGGGTGGGATTGATGAAAAAGAGATACGGGAAATGGTCGGGAAATACTTTGGAGACATGAAGTCATTTAAGACTATTGAGGCTCCTGGATATAAGTCTGATCAGAAGAAGCCTCAAGTTCTCATAGAGAATAAAAAGACTGAACAGATCCATATCGCACTTGGTGTTCGCACTGTCGATCTCCATAACGATGCAAAGTATCCACTCTCTGTTCTCTCATCAATCCTTGGAGGTGGTATGAGCTCACGACTTTTTGATGAAGTTCGCGAGAAGCGAGGGCTTGCATACTATGTGAGAACATCTTCTGATGAATACGTTGATGCTGGAAGCATGGTCACAAGTGCAGGCATTGACCCAAAGAGAGTAAAAGATGCTATCAAAGTCTTAGTAGAGCAGTATGGTCTCGTCGCCACTGGCAAACTAGGTATTACAGATGAAGAACTTAAAAAAGCTAAAGAGTATATGAAAGGGCACATGGTCTTGGAACTTGAAGATAGTAGATCTGTTTCGACGTTCTACGCTCATCAAGAGCTTTTGGAGAAAGAAGTCCTCAATCCAGATGCGATTCTAAAAAAGATTGATGCTGTGACGAAAGATGAGGTAGATGAAGTGGGAAAGACGTACTTTAAGGACCAAGGTCTCAATCTCGCTCTCATTGGTAATTTTGAAGATAGACAAGCACTTGAGGAGTTGCTACAATTATAGCTATGGAAAGAACACTCGTAGTTTTAAAACCAGATGCAGTTGCACGAGGCCTCATGGGTCAGATCCTAACTCGCTTTGAAAATGTTGGCCTTAAAATGGTAGCAGCTAAGGTTACTTCAGCTCGCCGCGATCTCGTAGAAAAGCATTATCCAGATGATAGAGAAGAGCTGTGGGTAGGTATTGGCAATAAAACTCTTGAGAACTACGCAAAGTTCGAGATTGACCCTAAAGAGAGTCTCGGCACAAATGATGCAATGGAAATCGGTAAAATGGTGCGTGTTTGGCTGATGGACTATCTTATGGAAGGTCCAGTTCTTGCAATGGTACTTGAGGGGCCACATGCAGTCGAATTAGTTCGCAAGCTTTGTGGTCATACACTCCCACTCGTTTCAGCCCCAGGAACTATCCGAGGCGACTTCTCATATGACTCCTCATATCTTGCGAACAGTAGTAAGAGACCTATCAAAAACCTCATGCATGCAAGTGGTAATGAAGAAGAAGCTGAGTACGAGATCCCACTATGGTTCACCCCTGAGGAGATTCATACCTACAAGCGCATTGGCGAAGTTGTCTAGTTATCCTACCCCCCCCCCAAAAAAAAGAATTAGGCGTAAGCTAATTTAGATGTCTTTAAAATCCCTAAATAAAGCTTAATTTATTGTACCCCCGATTGGAATCGAACCAACATCTCACCCTTAGGACGGGTTTGCTCTATCCGTTGAGCTACAGGGGCGTAAAGTCTTTTGTATTCTATCATTCCCTTAGCTTTGCTACAATTATTGTATGAGTCATTCCACACCAGGCCATGAGTTCTACAAGTTAGAGCGTAAGCGTCATGTCGATCGTATTTTGCCAAAGGGCGATATCTACAAGAGAGAGGAAGTCCTCGCACCATCGCAAGCTTTCTACAAGCATTCAATGTCTAAAGATGAGAAGCTACGCTTCTTAGCCCTGCGTACTCTTGGCAACTTTCTAGTCTTTATTAGTATTTATGGTGTGATCGCGACATTTGGGCCTGCACTTTCCTATGAAGTTCAGTATCAAATCGTTAAAATGCGAGGCATCAAATACTCTATAGCAGCTCCAAGCTACACAAGTTCGGCTGGTGTAGCGACGGTGCCTTCTGGGGGATTTGGTGACGTTATAGCAGGGGAGCAGAAGCAGGTCTTGGTGCCGCCAGATACATCTTTTAGCATTGTGATCCCGAAGCTGGGAGCAACTGCAAAAATCTGGCCTAATGTTGACCCAGTGGATGAAAATGAATTTCTTCCTAAGCTTCGAAGTGGCGTAGCGCACGCGAAGGGGAGCGTCTTCCCAGGCATGCAAGGTAATGTCTATCTTTTCGCCCACTCGACAGACAACTTCTGGGATGTAGGGCGATATAACGCTGTCTTCTATCTATTAAAAGACCTGGCGATTGGTGACGACATCACAGTCTTTTTTGAAAATAAGCGATTTAACTACAAAGTGAAAGAGACAGTGATCAAAAATGCTGAGGAGGTTGAACTACTTATTCATAGCCAGATTCCCGGTAAAGAGCAGCTCATTTTGCAGACCTGCTGGCCGCCAGGGACCACATGGAAACGTCTCTACGTTATCGCTGTTCCCCAGGCACAATAAGCCAAAATATTTAGTTGAGTAGTGAGCTGATTGATATTAAGATATTCGATATTAAGATACTATGAGCGAGGTACCTTCTTCTTAAAATCCTAATATCACGCATGTAGTGTAGGTGCGTCCCGATATAAGATTGATCTCACATCGGGACGCGTAGATGACGAAGGTTCGGGTCAGCAGATAGCAATATTGAGTCCCCAAGCGAGGAGCGCCCATAGGGTCAATCCCGCAGGTACTGCAAACCTTAGCCCAATTGCGAAGGGGCAATCGAACTCTGGCTTCTCACTGTCTTGATGTTCGTCCACGACTTTTCCTCTCACGATAATTCTCGATCGAGATCACGATCCCGACCAGAAGAAGGCAACTTAGAAACATCGTTAGGAGGACTAAGTACGGATGCTCTCCTTTCGCGATGAGCGCAATCGCTCCACAGTCATATATCACCCCGATGACGAATGCTGTACCGATGTTCTTCATCGATCTGCATCCTGGCAGTAGGGTGATGGCGGCGTTATGCCACAGTCTGGCGGGGTAGCGAGTGCCCCCAATCGATCGAAAATGCAGAAGATCAGAACAAGGAGTGCAAAGCTGCAGAGTACGATGGCCACTTCGCCTGCAGCTTTTAACCTTTTACGTGCCATACTGCACCCGATCTTCCTCACCGAAAATGATGCAGAGCGCAACGAACCCAGCGATGCATGTGAATGCACCCACAAGGAAAACCTTTCCGACCAGCTTGAGCATCTCAACTCCCTTCGTCTGTAAATGTTCGAAGCTAGCTCAGTCCTGGCTCATCTCGAGGGTGTACCGCGAGAAAGTAATAGGCTGCTGCTAGCAATAGAGCAAAGATGAGCTTTCGCATCATCATGTCCTTTCTTCGTCAGTGTATTAGTCGCGTGACCAATAGCACTTGACGATAAGATTGGGGAAATTGTAGCAAATAGAGGGGAGATTGCAAATAAAAGGTCGCCAGGTCTATAAAAAGACCTGGCGACTGAGATGGTTATTTCGTTATCCGAGAAGGCCGCTGCCTTCAATGTTTTGCCAGCTTCCATTCCAGTCCACTGATTGATCACTCGCCACTGCTTGTGATGGTGGAAATACCTTTAGCGTAAGGTAAAGTCCAGCTTCAAATGCAAGTGCCGAAGTCAGGCCTCGACCCCAGAGCTTCCGAGGAACAATTCCTAGAAGGAGTGCTCCTGGATATAGAAAAATAATTCGGAACGAGAGTTGGTCTGCATAGAGATACTTCTTCTCCATAGGCTCGTGAGAGATGGCGGCTGCTGCATACACCGTGAGGGATGCCAAGCCGAGTACCCTTTTTCCAATGCCAAATGCTATCTTACCGACGTTCACGGCAATCTCCTTGTGGGGTAACAGCTGCAAGAAAGTTCTTGCTGGCTATTTATAGTTCGTGATCATGAGCTTGGCGATCCGCCATGGAAGCTCTGCGATCATCTGCCATCGTGTGACGACGTAGATGGGGCCAAAGAGCATTGCTGGAAAGGTAATTTGATAGAAAATAAACATCCGCTTGGCTTTTTCATACTTTTCAAGCGCTGCTCTCTCCTCCTTTGAGAGTTCTTCAATAAAGGTCCTCATAGGACTCCTTTCTAGGATGATTTTGACCGGACAATGGAAAAGTTCTCTGATCATGGATCAGATAGCCTCGATTGTAGCATAAAACAGTTTATTTGAGACTAATTGTGTAGAGGTTAGGAAGGATAGTTGGATTATTGAGATCGGTGAGTATCACGAGCTTTTCACCATTTGGCCAAGGGAAGACGGATGATCCGATAAATGGACCTGCATAGACTGTGGTGTCATTGGTGCCATCCATTTCAAGCATGTGGATTTGATTGTCGTGAACAAAAACGAGATGATCGCTATCCACAAACCAATTTATAGGAGGTGAACACTCTTCGTCTTTATCCTTACAAAGTAGGGAGGTGTCCTTGACGATCTCGAGATTCCTATCTTCTTTCAGGTCATAAACATAGATACCACCAGCCTTGATATCCCTGACTTCACGCAGTGTATCAATGCCTAGGAGTCGAGGCTTGATCATGAGCGGAAGGGTTGCTGACTGTGAGGCTGTATAGAGAATGCGTGTATCGTCTGGTGACCATGAGAGGATTCTAAAGTTTTGCGAGATCATATCTCTCATTGGCTTCCTGAGTCCTGCGACCTGTGCCTGCTTTTTCTCTATTATGTCTTTAGCAAACTCTGCCTGAATTGTTGGCAGCGTTGAGGTGATATTGCGAGGCGTTGTACTAGTTTCATTTGCATTAAGTAAGTAGGTCGTTGTGGTCCCAGAGAGTGTTGCGATCAATTGAAGTCCGTCTGGGGACCATGAAAGATTTGCAGATGAGAATGGGGCAGTGGCATTGCTTACGACTTGTCGAGATGCAGTCTGAAGTGATAGGACTGCTCGCGCATTCATATCGTAGACATAGATGCCATTTTTCGCAGCTGATTGTGATGCGACCTGATATGCGATTTTTGTGTTCGAAGGGTCAAGTAGTGGCTTGATGATCCCAGTCGTAGTAATGCTCTCAAGTTTTGGAGCTAGGGGATAGAGAAGTGCATCTGCCTTAGTCACGAGCTTTTCAGTGATCTTGAGTTTTTTCTCCCAGGGGAAGTAACCTTCCTTTATTATCTTTATAGTGTAATCACCGGGGGTGAGATCGAGCGTGTTATCTGTGGCAGTTGCTAGTTCATCGTTGATCAAGACTTGTGCACCATCAGGCTTACTAGTGACTACAAGAATGCCTGTTTTGGAGATCTGAGGTGTGCCATTGCCAACGTTAATACGATAGCCCTGCGCAAAGAAAACAACAATAATAGTAACTATAATAAGGACTGTGAGGACGCTAAATGGAAAAAGCAGTTGCTTACGCATAGGGTTTATTATAGTGAAGGAAAATGACCCTTGCAAGTCAAGCAAGTGCCTGTCTATAATCGATGTAGGTTAGACTCAAGGCAAAATGATGCAGTAATCGAGTATTTTGATACATTCAAAACAGCTCAATATGCTTGGCAGATTTCGTTCTCAACCCTCAAATTATGTTTAGTATGCCCACCTCCAAAAAACAAAGTGGACTGAAAACAGAAAACCGAAAACAAATTGATTATGTTTAGTATACCAACATCAAAAAGAATCGGAATTGACCTAGGTACAGCCAATGTGTTGGTCTATCTCGTGGGCGAAGGAATTGTTCTCAATGAGCCTACCGTTGTAGCTGTGACAGCAGAGGAAAATAGAGTAGTTGCTGTAGGAGCTGAGGCTAAAGAGATGCTGGGGCGAACGCCTGGAAACGTGGTTGCACTTCGACCACTCCGTGATGGTGTAATCGCAGACTATACTATTACTGAGGCAATGCTCTCGTACTTCATGGACAAAGCATGCGGCCAGTCGAGATTCTTTAAGCCTGAAGTCATGATCTGCATCCCATCTGGAGTTACCCAGGTCGAGAGGAGAGCTGTGCTTGATGCAGCCATGTCAGCTGGTGCCAAGATTGCATACTTAATCGACGAGCCTCTGGCTGCTGCAATTGGCGCAAAGATCCCTATCGCTCAAGCTGCTGGGCATATGATTGTAAATATAGGTGGAGGATCGACAGAGTCTGCGGTAATTTCACTTGGCGGCGTAGTTGTTCATAGCTCGGTACGCGTGGCTGGTAACAAGATCGATGAAGCTATCATCAGTTACATTCGCAGGAAATTTAATCTACTAGTTGGTGAGACCACATCTGAGAGGATCAAAATAGATCTCGGCAATGCAATTGTCTCCAAAACTGCCGAAGTTAAAAAGATTGAGATCAGGGGGCGCGACACTATCACTGGTCTTCCTCGCTCAATTGAGCTGGATGAGCATCAGGTCAACGAGGCAATTCTTCCAGTACTGATGGATATCATCTCAGGACCTAAAGAAGTTCTTGAACAATGTCCGCCAGAGTTGGCAAGTGACATTATCGATAAAGGTATCGTGATGTCTGGTGGTACATCGCTTCTACGTAATCTAGATAAGCTGATGACTGAGATGACCGGAGTTCCATGTCATGTGGCAGAAGAAGCTCTTTTGTGTGTCGTGAAGGGGACAGGGGTAGCGATGGAGAATATCGAGCTTTACAAGCGAAGTATTGTGAAGAAATAGTCTAGTCGTTATTGGCTAAGTTGGTCTTGTAGTATAGGATCACTAGCGTTATATTTTCACAATATCTATGAACGACAGGCAATAGACGAAATAATGAATAGGACCTTTAAGTATTCTATTATAGACATTGTAAGATCAAAGCCAAAAAATATTTGTAAGAAATAATTAGGATTAATATTAGAATACGAAAAGTCGTCAATTTGGAAATATTTTCAGCTATCTACTATAGTAAGAAGTGACTTATAGCATATGATTAAACTACCTGTGAAAAGAAATATCTTGGGAATAGAAATGTCTGATACGACATATGATGATGTCTTGGAGTATGTCGCCACATTGTCGCCGAAGCAGTCACCAAAGACTATTATAGTAACGCCAAACCCTGAAATGGTGGTCTATGCAGCAAAGCACTCTACCTTCAAAGAGCTCATCAATAAAGCAGATATTGCGGTCTGCGATGGGTCAGGGCTTCTGATTGCAAGCTATATCCTCAACAAGCCGCTATCGGCGCGTGTAACAGGGGTAGACCTCATGGTAAGGCTCTGCTCGTTGGCATCGGATCAGACTATGTCCATAGGCTTATTGGGCGGAAGGAATGGCGTAGCAGAGAAGACAGCGCAGTGCTTACGTGAGTCATTTCCAAATCTTAAGATTTCATATATTCAAGAAGAGTGGACCTCTTCTCAGAAGCTATCTGTAGATATCCTCTTTGTGGCGTTAGGATTCCCAAAGCAAGAGGAGTGGATCGCAGACCACCTTCCAAAGATCGATGTAAAGGTCGCAATGGGGGTAGGAGGAGCTTTTGACTATATTAGTGGGCATGTGACGAGAGCACCTTTTATAACTCGCTACATAGGGCTAGAGTGGCTCTATCGACTTATCAAGGAGCCATGGAGATGGAGGCGGCAAATAGCACTTATTGAATTTATTAGGCTTGTTATAAAAGCACGAATTTCTCCCCACAAATAGCCTCATAATAGATGAATTTAGCTTTAATACGAGGCTGTAAATGATCTTGACAAAGAACCCATAGTAATGTATATTTATGGTCTTCTATACTCATTTGAGCCTAGGAGTTAAAAATTTAGCCTCAGTAAGCCAGCCATTAAAAGACCAATAGATCCTGCTCATCTTGGTCGCCGAAAGCGTTATAGCCTCGGAATTAGAACAGGGCTGGCTTTTTTTGTGACCTAAGGGCCACAATCCTTACCGTAGTCCTGAAAGTTCGGGACGAAGGGGGATAGTAGGAACCTGAAGATCGATATTCTGCCCCAATTTTATTTAAGGCGTCGTCTTCAGATTCCTGCTCATTTAAGATATGTACCTTAATAAATATCAGTAATTCTTCACGGCCCTGCGGGGTACGAAAGAGCTAGTGATTTGTGCTCTCTGACGGAGAGCACCCTGTGCCAATTTTAATTCTGAATTATGAATTTTAAATTGAGTTGGGGTGGTCTTCGTCAGACCAGGTGTTGACTTCGATCCCTGTTTGGGGATAGTCAATGCTTTTTTGAAGTGGAAAACCATGAAAGTGCTTGAAGGTCAAGGCTTAGTGCGTTTTTATTTGTCCGCCATTTTGGCGGACGACTTAGTGTCGTTACAAAAACGACACGACTTCATGCGGGGTGACGAGGACGGACGATTAATCGTCCGGAATTCCCTCCTTGCCGCATCTGACCTGGGGCTTTCCCGGGTCGATAGGATAGTTGAAGACTATCCCATCTACCAGCTCGACGTGCCAGAGATTGGCACGATTGAGTGGTGGTACGGGATTTCCGTCCAGGTGGGCGGAGGTCCATGGTTCAACGTCCGCGTTGCGGACGAAAAAAGTGAAACTGACGGCTGGAAACAACTTCAGTAGTCACTCAAGACATTGGTCCCGATGAAAAGCTCAAGACTGCCAAAGCCTAGAAATAGGCATGGTGCTATCGACAATGTTCACATTCGAAAGAGATGTGGCTGGGGATAGCTGAAAGTGCACACACTAGCTCAGGGATACCTGTGTCAAATCCAGTGATTTATTTGCATTCTTTAATTTTTAAAGGCAAAGTCATTGGTAGCTTAATTCTTTCTTTGAAAAGATTTAAGAATATTATTTATCCATCTCGAGTGGGCCCACAAAGCCCACTCGAGATTTTCTTTACATATTTGATGAATAGCGAAAAGCCTCGTGGCTTCTCGGTCTTCGTCAAAGACCAGTTCATTCTAGTGAGTGTTCTTCCGCCAACGCGGATTGAGTTTCCTCAATAACGGCATATTTGTGTCGTTCTCGTTCAAAATGGCGCAACGCGCCAAGGAGAAGGAAATGAAGAAGTTCTATTCTATCAACAGGACAGAAGTCTTCGAAACGTTTCAGAGGGGAACGACGCGTTCTTCCTTTAAAATATTTCCGTGTCCTGAGAGGACGCTGGTCGGCAACGACCACGTTCGAGGATTCTCCGTCGATCTTGATGAGGGCAGTGATGTCCTCGTCGAGTGGAGGATGAAAAGCCTTCGCTTTTTCCCTAACGAGGTTCAGGCGGCGCTCGGCATTGCCGCCGCACTTACAGGGCGTTCGGCGGAAGCTGAGGGTCCCGTCACCTTCATCGGGGTCGACCCGATGGGTGGTGCCGAGGATTATGTCCTTGGTAACACGCAGGTGCACTATACCTGTAGGGGGAAAATGGGGGTGGAAGCCCCCGAGCAAGGTTACCACTATATGTTCCTTCCGCCGGTTCGGCGGGAGGAGTTTGGTTCTTGGCTCTCTCTAGTACGGCTGCTACAGCGGACCGACTATAACCCTCCCTTCAGTGGGAGGGGAGTAATCTCTCCCTGGAGTGTCCAGGGAGAGATCGGGGACCCTGATCCAAGGGATGGAGTATGCGAGGCTCACAATCTCACATACAATTTCGAGGGAAAGGAGATTCTAAAAATAGACAGCAATGTCTATCTCAGAGGGTACTTCCCCTGCGAAAGAGAAGAGGGGGAGGTGGACCTTTCCCATCTTCGCTCCTTCGGGTGGAGGGAATATGGTTCCAAGGGGATCAAGGCTTTAGAGCCAGCCTAATTAGGCTCTAACTTTATCCATCTCGGGTGGGCCCACAAAGCCCACTCGAGATTTTCTTTACATATTTGATGAATAGCGAAGAGATCCTGAAATAAATTCAGGATGACATCTTCGGTCTTCGTCAGCCCCGATCCGCCAGTTGGAGGAAATCGGGGTCAAAAGACCTTTTCCACTAGATCGAAATTAAGGTAGGCCATGCGGCTCGCCTCGAAATTAGTTCAAGGAGAAAAAATGCGAGAGATAACTAGGGGATTGTTTTTTGGAATACTTGTTCTAGTCGTTCTGATCGTAGGCTTTAGAGTCTCCGATCGGTTACCACACCCGCTCTCGGGGATGGTAGTGATTCTTTCTCTCGGAGTATCAGTGTATCTGATACTTATTGCAGTAAAAGCAAAAATATAAACCGAGGAGTAATACTCCTTTAAGGCTTAGAGCCAGCCTAATTAGGCTCTAACTTTATCCATCTCGGGTGGGCCCACAAAGCCCACTCGAGATTTTCTTTACATATTTGATGAATAGCGAAGAGATCCTGAAATAAATTCAGGATGACATCTTCGGTCTTCGTCATAAGACTTACGCCCTCTGGGTGTATCCGCTCCGGCGGGTTGAACATCGATTCAACGAACGGCGAACTTTTTGCCGTTCTCATCTTATCTTGGTGCACAGCGCCTAGAAGGAAATGAAATGAAAGATAGCGACCTGTACGGCGATTGTAATGTTCTTCGAGTCGTAGCAATGCGGCTCGACGAGCCAGGGGTGGAGAGTGTCTCTCCATTTTTGCAGGAAGTGGGGAATGAGCCCGAAATCGGGCTCAAGCTTGCGCTGTCCGCTGTGGACTTCGCGCACAGGGTAATTTTACCCAGAATGCTTTCACAAGCTGGAATGAGGGATCCCATAGAGGTAATAAATGGTTTCTCTTCCATGCTGGAATTGCCTCCTCAGCTCCAAATCCCAACTCTAATATGCAGAAAGGAAGCGCTGGCGGTGCTTTCAATGCAGTTAAGGATGGGAGGGGGATCAATCGACATGAGAACTAGCCTCGCAATAGAGGCTCTGGATTCGGCGGGAAGCGCGCTGCATTGCGCAGCGTACTTACTCGCAGTGGAGCCAGCAGGCGCACATCAGGCCGCAATCTATGCGGCCAATGTTGCCGAGGGCGGCAACAAGTTGTATGCCGAGATATTCACGAATTTTCAAGACAACATGCAGGAGCTCCTGTGGGCCATGCTCTCCTCCATTGAGAGGTACCCAGCAGTCTCATAGCAAAAGTTTACCATTGCTGATTTGAGCTCTTAGCTCTGTTCAGCAGAGGAGCGTCAAGGCTTTGAGTCGGCCTTTAATTGACTCTACTATTTCCATCTCGGGTGGGCTCACAAAGCCCACTCGAGATTATCTTTTTTCTCATAACGAGCGAAGAGGAGTGAGATCCTGAAATAAATTTAGGATGACATCTTTTTCGGTCGTCATCAGACACCTATATCTGCAGTTCGCAGATGAACAAATCAGTTGATCCTTCATGAAGGGGGAATGCAATGAGATACGCAATCGGAAGATCTGAGCTCGCGAAGTTCGCTTCTTGCGAGGGCGGAAAGGTTTATTCCTGTCCAATTTCACTTGAAGAAGCACAGAGGCTAGCAGAGCAAGCTATAGGGCGATATCTCAGTATCCCTTCTGAAAGTCACACGCTCGAGCAGCTTCTCTTCCCAATGAAACAAACGAGAGGCGCCATTGGGCTATATTCGCCCATACCTGAAGGCTTCGTGATGGGGAAGCAAGACGACATTATACTCGCTGATGGCGATGGGGTATCACCCTTTCGATATTGGCACATTCGAATACTAGACCTTCATCAGGCGGAGAGTCAGTTGGCTTACGAGGCCGGCTTGAGGGATCTACTTTCTAGCATTAATGATTCTTCCTGACTTTTTCAGACACATATTCTCGGGTGGGCCCACAAAGCCCACTCGAGATTTTCTCTTAATTGGTAACGAGCGAAGTATTTGCTATGCGCCATAAGCCATCAGCCAGTAATTCGGTCGTCATCAGACACCTATATCTGCAGTTCGCAGATGAACGAGCAATTCTTTTCTCCATGAAAGGGGAATGCAATGAGATACGCAATCGGAAGAATCAATCTCCCAAGGTTCGCTGCTTGCGAGGGCGGAAGACTTTATGCCTATCCAACATCGCTAGATGAAGCAAAGCGGCTTGCAAGGCAAGCACTGGAGCAGGGGGAGCTTAGGCTCCCTCCCGAACTAGGAGGCAGATTCTTGGAGAAGCACCTCTTCCCCGGCGAAGAAAAGTCCGCCCGGGAGCTATATATGCCCGCGTGTAGCGTGGCTACACTCGGGTTTGCTGACGACATCATTCTTGTTGATGGCGATGGCATCAATGCCAATCGCTATTCGCATATTCGCGTGCTGGAGTCTCATCAGGCAGAGCGCCAGTTGGCTTACGAAACCGACTTGAGAAATATTCTCTGGAGAGGATCCAGATCGGTAATCTAATTACAAAATACATCATCCCGGGCGGCCTTCACAGGCTTCCCGGGATTTTTTTTGACATTTTTCTAACCTAGCTTGATTTACAGGCTAAAATATTTGACACATAAGCCTATAATATCTATAATCCCATGAATGCTCATCTTGACCTCGCCCAAAAGGGTGACTTTGCAATCTTAACAAGTTAGAAGGAGTGATCATGCACGTTTATGCTAGTGATGGCGTTAAACAATTTCTAGCGACTCAAACTCTCCCTAAGGGGGAGTTCAGACTCGCTGAGTTTCGATTGATTACGTTGGGCGTAGGAATGCCCACCACGCTAAAGGATGGAATGTTGGTATTAACAATTCCCAACACCGATCCAAAAGAAGATAGAACTTTGCAGTTGCCTGCAGAAGAAGGAATCGGCGTCTATTGGGCGCGCGAATATCACGGCACCAAGCTCACACTTGTGCCATCGTTTCTTCCTCACCCTTCAGATGCTGAGCGAGAAGCTGAGCGGGAATTCCTTACGGCACTCAAGCTCATTCCCCTTGAGATCGAGTTGCCAACTCTCGTGGTTGAGGTCGCCGGATGGCACTCTCAAGGCTTTATTAGGGAGGAGCCACGGCCCAAACCTATTGAATGTAAGGTCGTATGCTTCTGGCATGAATTGGAGGCATATATTCGTGGGTACAAGAAACATACCTTGCACTCCCATGTTGCGCCACCAGGTTTTGTTGGATAGGGCTTTTGCCCACTCATAGCCTTCTCTCGGGAGGCTCACTACATGTGCCCTCCCGAGATTTTTCTTTTTAAGCACCTTAAGGGTGCTTTTTTTGTGCCAAAAATGATCTATCTATTTATAGATTGATTGCTATCTTTATATATTGATACATTACAGTTTTCGGTTTTCTGTTTTCAGTTCATTTAGCACTTTTTCTATAGATACTCCTTGTGGACTGACAACCGATAAGTGATAACTGTATACCTAGATTGGCAAATAGAAATTGGAGAGACCAAAGAGTGGCGGGAGGTATTCGAAGGTGCAAATCTGAGTGATGCCACGCCTATTGGCAAGGACTGAGAGGATCGCCTTTGTATATGTAAGATCTGTGGTCTTGAAATTGACCATAGCCTTGAGGGCTGCCTTGCAGTCACTCTCATCTGGATAGATCATATTCACATTGCTCAAAGCCATGACGCGCAGGAAGTCTTTAGCAAGAGAGGGGGAAATGTCTCTGTATACTCTCTCATATGCCTCATTGATCATCATTGGGTCTGAGAATAGCTGATATTCTTCGATGCCAAAGTAGCGAAAGTATGCAGTCGCCTGGTCATATTTGATATGTGCTCTATCCATAAAGGCGATAAATGCACTCGAATCAAGGTAGACTTTTTTACTCGATGTCATACATTTGAGAGCATAATGCTCGCACCTCTACCATTTAATCGAAGAAATGGATCCTCCATGGAGAAGTTCTTGGCTGGATTAATTTTTACGCGCATCACATTATCTGTCGTCTTAGGCTTAGGGGTGTAGTCCTTATTAAAATCTGTAAGATCTTTTTCGCGAATTCTGATAGCTCCTCCTGTCTTGAGCGCCTTGAGCCTTCCTTCCTTTATATAGCGTCGTATCGTTAGCGGGTGAACCTTAAGGATAAACGCTGCTTGATTGACGTTAAAAAGTGTGTCCATGCATTTAGAATAGATATTATTTTCACGCAATGCAATATGCATTTTTATATAAGAGTATTCAACTCTATACAATCTCGTGAAAAGTTTGACGGTAGTGAAAATTTAGTATTAACTAATTTCACAGCACAAGACAGAAATACAATTCAAGAAATGTGCAGTAAATGTAACCATTCAAATATGATGACCAAAAATCTTAAAAAATATTTTTCCAAGTCGTATGGAAAAACAGTGAGAAATATCTCAACTGTTTTTGCCCTACTTCAGATGTCAAAGCTTGGGTAAGACTGATCCGGTTGTCCCGCAGTGCGAGACATGCAGGGGATAGGACATGTGTTATTTCGCGTCCATAGCGAGATAGCTCCACGCCAATCTCAGTGCTAATGTAGCTTGACCTCTGATTCGGGTAATACTAACGAGGGTAATTAGTCTCAAGAAATCAGTCTTGAGTGGTGAACTATATCGTCAGGTGATGATGTAGTCCAAGGTTTTGTTCAAATAATCTCGTCCGGGTTGACGAAATGGTTTCTAGTTCAAGGGTTCTAGTTTGTCAGTTGTTCGCAAGGTGCGATGGTATCTTACAATTTAAAAATGAAGAAAGAAGAGGCTATTTCTTTTCTCTGCCTCTTCTTTCTCTCATGGGTACAGTTGTGACCCTGCTTTTTGTAGTAGTAGGGTGGTTTTGTTAGTGAAAATCATATTGACAACATTATTTTTACCTAGCATACTGGTCTGTAGACATGAAAAAACAGGCTGCCCTGATCATAGTTCTGTCCTTGCTCGTTCAGTATTTACTTCCCGTGAGCAAGGTTTTTGCCGTGGGAGATCCTCTAACTAATGCAGAAATTCGCTTCTATCGCATGAAGACGTCTCAAGCTGCCAATGCGACGACTGCGCGAATCCTCGTCAAATTTACACCAAATACAGTATCTACTCAGAATGAAGTTCGTGTGACTTTTGCAGGTTCTGGAACACTTGGAGCTAGTAGTTATGGGGTAGATGCGACAAATACGAATATTACTTTGAGTACCAGCTCTCTCCCGGGTGGATGTACCGGGCCGAGTTCGATGACATCAAATGCAAATTCTGTGTCAGGTGCAGTGGTTGATTTTACCGTTGCAAATCTCACTGAAGACACAACGTACTGCTTCTACATTACTGGTGGAATTACCAATCCAAGTAGTGCTGGAACATTCGTGAACAATATTGCCATGCTTTCAGGCTCAAATGTGGTTGGGGAGACGACAGACGTTACGAATGCAGTTATCGCAGATGACCAGGTCGTCATCTCAGCTACTGTGCCTCCAACATTTACATTTGCACTAGGTGCAAATACGACTTCATTTACAGCCAATTTAAGTAGCGCAGGCATTGTCAGTACAACAGGCGTAACAGGAACTGTGAGCACGAACGCAAATAACGGTTGGAGTGCATATCTAAGGTCTACCAATGCAGCTCTCTCATCAGCTATTGCTTCCAGCACTATTGCAACCGCCGGAACAATTGATGGTACCCCAACTACTCTCTCCAATGGATCGAATAATTATCAGCTAGATGTAGACGAGACTGCTGATCCAAATACAAATGGTTCTATTGTGGCTGAATATGATGGCACAACCTCTCAGGGGGGTACATTTAACGGAAGTGACCTTGAGCAAATTGCTTCAGGAACTGGTGTTTCAAGCGGATATATCTTCACACTCATCGGTCGAGCTACCATCACAGCTACCCAGAAAGCTGCAAGTGATTATACTGATACATGGACTGTTATTGCCTCAGGTAACTTCTAAAGAAAACTCGTTGACAAAAGATCACTATCACTATATCGTTAAATAAGTAGATGAAAAAACAAGCTGCCCTTATTGTTCTTCTCGTGATGCTCGTTCAGTATATCTTGCCAGTGAGCAAAGTATTTGCTGTCGGAGACCCTCTTACAGATGTGGAAATGCGCTTCTATCGAATGAAGACGTCACAAGCTGCCAATGCGACGACTGCGCGAATCCTCGTCAAGTTCAATCCCGGAACTACATCCACTCAAAATGAGGTTCGAGTGACTTTCGCGGGATCGGGTACTGGTGGAGCTGCAACATATACAGTTGATTCAACTGCTGGCAATATCACTGTGAGCACGACATCACTACCTGCCGGATGCACAGCGGCTCCTGGAATTGGCTCGGCTGCAAATGCGGTATCTGGTGCAGCAGTAGACTTCACGGTAACTGATCTCACCGAGACTACTGAATACTGTTTCTACATCACAGGTGGCATTACTAATATAACAAGTGCAGGATCAGTTACTAACACCGTGAGCATGCTATCAGGGTCTAACGTGGTGGGAGAGAGTAGCGATGTGACAGTTCAGCATATCGCAGATGATCAGGTCGTCATCTCAGCTACTGTGCCTCCAACATTTACATTTGCACTGGGTGCCAACACCACATCCTTTACAGCTAATTTGAGTAGTTCAGCTACTATCAGTACGACCGGTGTAACTGGGACGATCGGTACGAACGCAAATAATGGCTGGAGTGCATATCTCAGGTCTACGAATGCAGCTCTCTCATCTGCGATTGCTTCAAGTACCATTGCAACTTCTGGAACAGTCGACGGGACTCCTACTACGATTTCAAACGGCTCCAACTATTATCAGCTAGATGTAGACGAGACTGCTGATCCAAATACAAATGGCTCAATTCAAGCTGAATACAATGGATCATCCACACAGGGTGGTACATTCAATAGCGCTGATCTTGAGCAGATCGCATCAGGAACAGGTGTAACAAGTGGCTACGTTTTCACACTTGTAGGCAAGGCTGCAATCACAGCTACCCAGAAAGCCGCAAGTGATTATACTGATACATGGACTGTTGTTGCCTCAGGTAACTTCTAATAAAGTGCTGCATGAATTTTTCTTGGCTGCCTTTTCTAAAAAGGTTGTCTTGACGGGACAATCAAAAGAATGATACAAGTTGAATATATGAAGCGAATCATTTCTGCATTACTTTTGGCCGTTTTCATCCTTCCCCACGTTGTATCTGCACAAACATCAACACCATCCCCAGCGCCTACAGAGCAGGTCTCAGAGCCCTCAGGGCCAGTCCCACAGACTGGTGTGAACGTTACACTTTCGCCGACATTTCTTTCGCTCATCTCAGATCCTGGCAAGAAAGTAAGTGGGCAGTTCAAGGTCCGCAATAACAATAATTTCACTGAGAATTTCAAGCTGAGTCTGGCAAAATTTGAAGCAGCTGAGGGTGGTGAGCGCCCGCTCCTCGTTGATGTTACAAGTCAGGATGACTTTATAAAATGGATCAGTTTTGATGAACAGAAGTTCTCGGTTGGCCCGAATGAGTCAAAGACAGTGACAGTCACACTTAATGTTCCTAAGACGGCTACACTTGGATATTACTATGCAATTCTCGTCAATAGAGTCTCGGAGAAAGAGAGCGAGGGGAGTGGTGCTGTTGTTGCCGGGTCACCAGCCATTTTGACACTTCTTGAAGTGCGGACGCCAAATGCGAAGAGAGAGTTGCAGCTAGAGGATTTCTCAACCACCAAGCTCTTTTTTGAGTATTTACCCACAGAGTTCACTATAAAAGTTAAGAATACAGGCAATATCCACGTTGTCCCCGTTGGTGATATTTTTATCGATCAGGGTAACAAGAAAGACATCGCTGTTATTCATATCAATGAAGGAAGAGGCAACGTCTTACCACAAAGCGCTAGGACATACACCTCAACGTGGACAGATGGGTTTGCGGTTAGAGTGCCTAAGGAAGAGCCTGCGGGGTCAGGGCAGTTTGTAAGGGATGATAAGGGCAATACCAAGATGACGGTAAAATATGATTTTGCTAAGGCAGATCGCTTCAGGATTGGGAAATATGACGCGCATCTCCTCCTCGCCTATGATAACGGCGAGCGTGATGTGCCGCTTGAGGCAACTGTTTCTTTCTGGGTAATCCCATGGAAGATATTGGGCATTACATTGATCATACTTCTCTTTGTTCTTTATGGAATTAAGAGCATTATTACTGCACAAATGAAGCGTTTTCGTTCATAATAGAAATATGCGCTACACATCACTGCTCCTGCTTGCCTTTTTAGTATCCATTTTTGCGCCCCAAGCTCATGCTAAGGATGGAATTCAAGTAAGCCCAGCATTTCTTGAGGTAGACATCACGAAGCCCGGGGAGAGAAAGGAAGTTTCTGTTCAAGTTACTAACAAGACCGCTCGAGAAGTGACCTTAGATATCTACCCACTGGATTTTAGGCAGAAAGATGAGTTCGGTTCGATCGGATTTTTAGGACTTGATAACTCGTATTCATATTCGCTTTCCTCATTTCTCTCGTTTGCGACACGACAGTTGATACTAAAACCCGGCGAGACAAGAGACATTGTAGCTACGATTACCAACAGAGATGATCTATCCCCAGGCGGTCACTACGCTGCTGTTGTGGCTAAAGAAGCTAGTAGCAAGGAGAGAGTAGATGATATGACGAGCGTTTCACCGTCTATTGCAGCATTGCTGCTCATTCATAAGGTCGGAGGAGAGCGATTCAATGCATCAGTTATCAATTCTTCATGGCCGGATGGATGGTCTGCACTGTCGTATAAGAAGTTTTTTAACCTCACAATACAAAATGAGGGCAATATTCATATCACTCCATACGGCAGGGTGGAAGTGCGTGATATGTTCGGGAGGCTCTTAAGTGATGGGATTATCAATCCTGGTTCGCTTATCGTACTGCCTGAATCTCGAAGGATAATAGATGTTATTATGACGCCACTTGTTTGGAGTCTGCCGTTGTCTGTGAATACACTTAAGGTGCGTGGAAATGACTCCCTACATAAGATCACGTATGAATACCAGACGACATTTCTCTATATCGATCCTCTTGTAGTAGGAGCTGTTGCAGTATTCGCTATCGGCATGATATTCCTCGTTCACAAGAGAAGAAAGTGATGAAGAGAAAGAAATTGTTCATCTGTATTGCCGTTGCCGTACTAGCTTTAATAATCGGTGGATACTTCCTGTTCATCCCGCAGAAGAGCTCATCTTCAGTTCTCTCAGACCGAGCTAAAGAATTCATGAAGAAACAGAAGAGTTCAAACAGCAAGGTCTGGCGCAATGTCGTTACGACGAGTCAACCAAAAGAACGTGATCAAGAAATAAGAGTTGAGAAATGTTTTGTTTTTAGAGTTCCATTCGTTATTGATCATAGTACCCTGAGTCCAGAGTGTTCTGTTATGGTATCCTTAGATGGAGGAGGTCAGATCTCAGCCTCCAAGCGAACTGTGGACTTTCTTGATGTAGTAGAGGCACCTGACGTGGTATTTAGAAAACGAAATGAAGAGTATAAAGAGCAGGAGGTGCTATCAAAATCAGGGAGAAAGTACCTGACTTATGTGAGAACAGTGGATGGATTTGAGCAAACAGGATTTTATATAGCGAGTGGTCAGTATGTGACGATCTCTCTGAGTAAGTCTACAAATGATGATCTGTCGGAAGAATTTAGCCAAATACTCTCATCTCTTGAACTTCTTTAAGTGATCCTATACGCTTATATCAGTCTATGAAATCATCTCTTCGTTCTCGCTTTCTTTTCCTCCTGACACTTCTTGAATCTGGAGTCTTCGTGATGTTTCCAGCTTCAGCCAACTATAAAATGAAAGATTATGATTTTGGAGGAGGTGGAGTTGGGAGTTCGAATAATTATGTGATGGAGTCAGTTCTTGGTGAGCAGGGCGGGAATCAGACCTCTGCAAATTATTCTGCAAATTCAGGACTTTCCTATGCACAGACAACTAATGTCCCCGGTGCTCCAACCTGGGTCAATAGTTCAAGTTGGTATAACAAACTGCATATAACCATAAACCATAGTAACAATCCCACTGATGTAGTCTATGCAATCGCTATTAGTGACGACGATTGGGCCACGACTAACTACGTTCAGAATGATAACACAGTTGGCTCTGCGCTTGGACCTGAGGATTATCAGACGTATGCCAATTGGGGGAGTGGTACTGGCGAAGATGTGATCGGACTATCTCAGAATACAACGTATAAGGTCAAAGTGAAGGCGAAGCAGGGCCTTTATTCAGAGTCTGCTTATGGACCGGTTGCCTCAGTTGCTACATCACCGCTCTCGATAACGTTTGATATCGATGTCTCTTCCAGCGATAGTGAGACAGCCGCTCCGTATCAGGTAGATCTGGGCACGCTGGGCGTAGGTAGTGTCACAACGGCCTCAAATAAGATTTGGGTTGACCTTGATACGAATGCTGCAAATGGTGCCTTTGTCTTTGTGGGTGGCACATCCAATGCGGGACTTCGAAGTAGTCGTAATAGTTACACTATTGGTTCATCGAGCGTAGATCTAAGTGGCGCATCTGAAGGGTATGGCATTCGATCAGCAAGCGCGACCAATGTCACGGCTACAGCGCCATATAACGGAGCAGGGCAGAACGTTGGAGTAGTCGATGGCACACTTCGTGAGCTTGCTAATTCAAGCAATGCACCAGTCTCAGCCGGTCGAGCCTCATTTGAGGTCAAGGTAAAGACTTCAAGTACAACGCCATCTGCAAGTGATTATACCGATACGCTTACGATTATCGCTTCAGGATCCTTCTAATTAGCTTTAATTTTTCACAAAAGGGTATGCATAAATATGCAGGAGTATATTATATATAACATTTGCTGTGAAAAATTGACCTCATCTATTCAAAAGCCTTTTAATATATATACGCACGCGCGAGCGTGTGTATTCTATGTCTGCCCGACTACATAAAATATTACTTTTTACACTTCTAGCTGTAGCTGGGATATCAGCTTTGCTTTTTACCTCTCTTCGCGCACAAAAAGTTATCGCCGCTGCCGGCGTCAACAAAGTTATTAACTTCCAGGGTAAGGTCACAAACGCAAATGGAACAAATGTGACTGATGGTACGTATGATTTTGTTATCAAACTCTACGATGCAGCCACTTCAACAGCGACTAATACCTACACTGAGTCATGGACCACAGCTGCCCTTTGGTCTTCAACCATGTCAAGCGCTCCAACATCAGGTCAAGAATCACTCACATATTCGTCAAATACCAACGAATCTACCATCAAAGTTGGTCAAATCCTCTGGAACACCACGAAAGAGGAGCCTGTCGTCGTTGTAGCCGTCAATACGGGCACAAATATTATCACCATTTCACCAACTCGACAGACTTGGGCAACTGGGGATACAGTCACGAACAAAATTTATGTAAAAGATGGAACGTTTAAAGTAGCAATCAATGCTCTTAACCAGGATCTATCGGGAGTCAATTTTGGAACTGACAACGTCTTCTTGGGAATTAATTTTAATGCAGATGGGGAAATGAAGCCACGTATTCAGTACACAGCTTCGCCATATGCGATGAATGCTGAAAAAGTAAATGGCCTTACCGTCACGAACACTTCTGACGCCGCATTCTCCTCGACAACAACGCTAAAAATTGCAGATGGTAAAACACTCGTCTTTAACAATGGCCTTACTTTTTCAGGTACCGATAGCAC
>JAGOPV010000024.1 GCA_017991775.1 Candidatus Levyibacteriota bacterium
CCTTTTGCTCCTGAATCGTCGAAACGAACGTACTCTGCAACTCCTCTCCAATTGCTTCTCTTAGATCCAGATCAGAATAATGATTATAGCCACGTCTTCGCATCTCTCTAACTTCCGCGTCATGACGTTTGTAGAGGGCTCTTAATTTGCCTACCCAGCGCTTTGTTTCTGGATGATTTCTATATCCCTTTCTATCTTGCGAAAGAATTGTCCAAAGAGCATGCAACTCTCTATGCTCTCCGAGCAAATGCTTTCGACACAGATCTTCCAGTCGCACATCCCATATCCTCATATTCCATCAATTGTAGTTGATGGAGATATTGTTTGGTATAATTACTTTATGTCTGAGATAAAAGATCTAGAAGAGCGAATTTCTAAAATCGAGAAGAGAAATAAGTCTGTTGAGGCAGAGAAGGCTTGGGAGACTAGCTTTACCAGAAAAATTGCCATAATCATCTTCACCTACTTCACAATCGCACTCTATTTAAAGTTCATTGTTGGAATCGATCCGTGGATAAATGCCATCGTTCCAGCAATTGGATTTCTATTATCCACTCAATCTTTACCTTTCGTAAAATCTGTTTGGCAGAAGTATCTGTTTCAGACAAAGTGACTCGTTCTTCTTCGCCCTTTTCGGGCAGTTAATATAGCGCTTGTTTTTAATTCCAAATGTTCTATAATACTTCTATGTTAGATTTGAACTCAATCATGATTGGCACCAGTAAAATTGACGAGATGGGGGCTTTTTATACTAAAGTCTTTGGACGTCCTGCAGATATGACTGAAGGCGGATGGCATGGATGGCAGATTGGCAAAGGGTTTATTGGCATTGGTGAGCACTCAGAAATTCATGGCGAATCAAAAGAGCCACAAAGAGTGATCTTTAACTTTGAGACAAAAGAAGTCAAAGATGAGTTTGATCGAATTAAAGCAACAGGTGCAACGGTTATCAAAGAACCATACGAGATGGGTAGCGGATGGATCGCTACTTTCTCAGATCCAGATGGTAACTATTTCCAGCTCATGTCTCCTTGGGAACAGGAATAAAAATGTCTTCAATTCCCCACGACATACCTCCTCAGACTCTAAAAGAATTTGGAACACCCCGAGATAATGAAGAACGCAGAGATGGCGGCTGTGCTGTCGCATTTGACCCGATCTCACAGAAATATGCAGTTGGGAAAGATGAGGTTGGTGGACTCTTGCGACTCTACTCAGGCGGCGTGGATCAGGACGAAGATATGGAGGCGGGTACGCTCAGAGAGCTGACAGAGGAAAGTGGACTTCATGAATTTCTGCACGTGGAAAAAATTGATGAGGTACTCACACATTATAGAAATCAATTAAAGAATGTTAATAGAGTCGCAAAGGCCACCTGCTTTCTAGTCATTCTAAGGAGTGCTGATCTTGTCCCAGTCAAGCATGAGGAGCATGAAAAATTTAATCTTATCTGGGTAAGCTCACAAGAGATTTTAGATAATTGGAATGCAAGAAATCAGAAGAGAGACTACGACCACTGGATTTACTTCTTAAAAAAGTCAGTTGCGCGTGCAAAAGAATTGGGATTTGATACTACGAGTATATAGAAAATAGATTATTTCTTCTTAGCGGGGGATTTCTTTTTAACAGTCTTTTTCTTCTCTTCAACGATGACAGGATGATTAACTTCCGCTGCTACCTCTTCAACAACTTTAGCTACTTCTTTAACAACTGCTGGAGACTTTACCTCTTGAGCGATGAGGAGAGAAATGACCTTATCTAGCTTCGCGCTAAGTGAGCTAAATTGCTCTGAATAATTAGGCATTTGAGGTGCACTTGGAGCTCTGAATTCAGATCTGTTCTCGTATGGTCTTTTCTCAAAACTTCTATTCTCAGTTCTTCCACCACCCTCAAAAGGTGAGTTACTATTTCGGAAACAATCACGACAAAGCACAGGCTTACTGCCGTTTGGCTTGAATGGAACTTCGCAAGGCTTATTACAATTACTACAAATTGCTTTATGCATTTGCTTGTATTCGTTTTGTCCGCCTGAGAATGATCGCTTGTTATTAAAGTTTCCCATGAAGGTAAGTATAGCAGATATGAAATAATATTGTTTGATATAGTTAACAAAAGCATCTTCTATGCGCCTTTTGTGCCCGAAAAGACTTCCTACGAGTCTGACAATGTTAATTACTGTGCGATGCTTGCGTAAAAAAATTACTGAGGAAACGAGACTTTAGAAGCTCTAACTAGACTAATTTATTTTTTAAAATAGTGATCTTTCTCAAAAGCAGCACAACTCCAAACGCTAATCCAAATGGAATAACCGCTCTAATAAAGTCATAACCGACATATGGTAAATTTGCCATAAAATTTAATGGATTTTGTGGATTTTGCCAAAAGAAAAGATTGAAAAGTTCATGGACAAATATAATGCCAAATGACGCATCTGCAATCTTTACGACAGTTGGGGAACTCACCCCGCTGAACCTAATCTTAAACCACATAAAAACTCCAGCAGATAGTGCGACTATAAACGGTGAGACATAGTCGAAGAATCGTAGCTGCTCTGGAGGGCATGGCTTAAGGAGTATTGTTGTGATAATCGCACCGACTATTCCAACAAGTATGAGTGCAGAGCTTAAGAACTGAGCATGCTCAATTTTCTTTACTTTTATCAAGAGCAATCCAAGCAGAAAATATCCCGAGAATTGAAGCACTTGGGTCACAACGCTTCCAGAAAATCCTACTGAAAAAGTTACTGATGGATAGAGATATGGCAGGAGAATTATTCCGCCGAGCCAAAGCAATACGACATAAAAAATGTCCTGAATTTTAGATCTTGCAACAAAAAGTCTCAGCGCTGGAGTCAGAAAATAGATACCTGCAATCAATGGCATAAACCAAAACCTCGTCATAACTACGGTAAATAAAGAGCTGCTCTTCTCAACAAAGAAGAAGATGCATGACCAAAGTAGCCAGGGCAGTAAAATTCGAGATGCTCTTTTCTTAAAAAAAACTCTGTATGACTCAACCTTACCAAGTAGCAACGCTCCACTCACCATCACAAAAAGTGGAACACTTGTTTTAGCAACTGCAAGAACTATAAATGAAGGAAGCGTCAGAAGTGTTATCTCTGAAGGGAGTCGACTATTGTGGAGAAGGACAACTAAAAATATTGCAAAGATCCTGACTAGATCAATCCACATGATCCTACCATGCTTTTTCATAGATTATTCATTCGAGGTATTAGAAATTTCACCGAGATGTTGCTCAATAGAGATATACAGAAAAAGTTGATCTTTCATATCGGAAAGTTCGACCGGTGAGAGCGATTTCTGCTCTGATTCAAGGCTAGACAAGATCTGATTATCTCTTTCTCGTTGTACTAATGATCCAATGATGCGAGCTGAACGAGTGCTTATGGTCGATCTCTTATCGCGAAGTGGGGCTTTGGGAAGATTTTCAACTATGCGCACGCGGTCAAAATTGCCTAGCTCAGTATTTGCCATAGTTAGCCAAGGTAGTCTTTAAGCTTATTGCCACGTGATGGGTGTCTCAGTTTTCGTAGTGCCTTTGCCTCAATCTGTCGGATACGCTCTCGGGTGACTGCGAACATTCGACCAACTTCTTCAAGTGTTTTAGGACGTCCATCCTTAAGTCCAAATCTTTCCTCAAGAACACGTCGCTCTCTATCTGAAAGTGTTCCTAGAACTTGATCCACTTGCTCTTTTAAGAGCTCGCGGGACGCAGAATCAAAAAGTGTTGGTGCTGATGAGTCATGAATAAAGTCTCCAAGTCTACTATCCTCTTCATCACCAACTGGCGCTTCAAGAGATGCTGGGTTTTGCGAAATCTTGATGATCTCTAAAGCTTTTTCTGGTTCAATTCCAAGAACAGCTGCTACTTCCTCAGGCGTTGGCTCACGACCTAATTCTTGCATAAGCTTTCGAGATGCACGCAAGAATCTATTGATATTCTCGACCATATGAACTGGGATACGAATTGTTCTCGCCTGATCTGCGATAGCACGAGTTACAGACTGTCTAATCCACCAAGTCGCATAGGTTGAGAACTTAAAGCCTCGGCGCCAATCATATTTTTCAACAGCACGGATAAGGCCTTGATTTCCTTCCTGGATAAGATCCAGAAGAGTTAATCCTCGACCAATATATTTCTTAGCAATTGATACAACTAGACGAAGATTGGAGTTGATCAGTGTCTGCTTGGCCATATCATCACCAGCTTCAACTTTCTTTGCGAGTTCAATTTCCTGGTTGAATGTTAAAAGGGGAATTCGACCGATTTCTTTCAGATACATTCTAACTGGATCTGAGACTGTTCCTTCTGTCAAAACAGTAAGAGCCTCGAGTTCTTTTTCAAGATCCTCAATTGGCTTTGCATTATCCTGCTCCTGAGAGACACTCTCGAATACGTCGACCTCAAGCTTCATAAGCCTGTCATAGAGTGAGTCTAATTCTTCAATGTGCTCTTCAGGCTTGGCAAAGATGCCGAGGATCTCATCTTGAGTGATATACCCACGCTTTTTTGCAGAGGTAACGATGTTGTCAAGAATTGTAGGTGATTTTAATTTAGTCATTATGATGCTTCCCAACGAAAGAAAAGCCCGACACGATGCATTTTGGGGCTTTTACTATATTAATATAGCACATTTGGAGGCAAAATACCATTCCTAGACGCCTCTAGGAAGCGTGAAGAAGGCTAACAAGTCGTACCTGCTCATCACCAAGTCGCACCATCTCTTCCTCACTGCCATCTTTCTCAGCCTTTTGTAATTCATCGCTCACTTTTTTTATCCTCTCACGAAGATACACATCACGCAGTTCTTTAGTTGTTTTTACGATTTCAGATTGATAACTTTTAGCATCCTTCAAATCAGGTAGTGGAAAGAGGATACTCGTGTTATATACCTGATGAAGTTCAGTTGGAAGTCTCTCAGAAAAAACTTTAGTGTCAAATTCATTGTGCTGCTGGAAATACTCAGCCATATGAGTAAGAATTTTCCGATATGCTCTCTCTTGAGATCCAGAATCGACAAGTCCTGCTAGAACTTTGTCCATTGCATCTTTTGGAGAAGGGGACTGCAGGATCAAAGATATAAGATATTCTTCTAGAATTTCTTCACGTGATCTTGTCTTAGTCATCTCTGGGACCTTGACCATTCCTTCAACTTTTTTAATGGCTAGTCGACCAAGTTCTTTTACAATACTCTCATACGTTGTCTCCAAAACATCACTAAGCTTTCTCAGATAATGCTCTCTTATAATCTCGTTTGTCATCGAAGCAATTGTTGGGAGAAATGAATCAGCAATCGCTTTCTTGCCCTCGGCGCTTTCAGGGTCGCCATTCTCCAGAGCCTTGGCATAGAGAAAATCATAGACACTTACGTCTTTTTTAATTGCCATTTTATACCCCAGTGGGTTGGTGCGAACAGCATCATCAGGGTCTTTACCATCGGGCAAAGTAATAATCGTGACCTGAAGTCCTTTTTTCTCAATTATTGGCAGACTTCTTTTAATTGCCTCCTGCCCTGCTTTATCTCCATCAAAACACATTGATATCTTGGGCGCATATCGTCCAATCAGACTTACTTGAGCCTCTGTCAACGCTGTTCCTTTAACAGCGACGACATTACTAATGCCTTCTTGGAATGAGGAAATGACATCAAATTCTCCCTCAACTAAAATAGCATGCCCCTCTTTTCGAATTGCATCTTTTGTTACATTGAGTCCATAGAATTGCTCTCCCTTGTGATAGACGAGTGTATCTCTCGTATTAATATACTTAGCTGTATTAACATCTTTCTCCATAACTCGACCAGCAAACCCGACCACATTTTCTCTGTGATCTACTAGTGGAAACATCAATCGACCTTTAAAAAAATCTACAGCATCCCTACCCCGAGGAAACCCAAGTCCAGCTTCGACAAAATCATCTAGCTCATATTTCTTTTTCTTTAGAAGATATGAGGATAGCGCAAATCCTCCACTTGGTGAAAAACCTAGTTGAAATGTCTTGATTACTTTTTCGTTTAAGCCTCGCTCCTTAAGGTATGCAAGAGCACCTTCTCCAACCTTGTGAGAGGTCAAGATATAGTGATAATACTCAGCTGCAAGACTATTTATAGCGTAGAGCTTTTCTTTTCTGGAGGAAACACCCGCCTCATATTTTGACTGCACCAATTCTATGCCTGCTTTTTTTGCCAAAATACGCAATGCCTCTGGAAATTCTACGTGCTCATACTCCATTAAAAAGCTATAGGCGTCCCCGCCCTTGCCACAGCCAAAACAGTGCCATGATTGTCGCTCCGGAGACACCATAAACGATGGAGATTTTTCATTATGGAACGGACAAACGGCCTTAAAATTTCGACCTGCTTTTTTCAGTGTGATAAATTCTGAGAGGTAGGCAATAATGTCTATTTTTTCTCTTATCTGTGCGACTTGGTCCATACGGCAAGGCTATTGTAGCATGTATGTGCAACCAGATCTTGCCATTAACTATCTCAAGCAATAGAATAAGTCTTCACATGAAATATAAGGCAATAATGATCGATGTTGATGGGACCCTGGCAAAAAGTCAGGAGAGAACAACTCCTACACCAAGAGTTATAGAAACAATAGCAAAAGCCCAAGACAAGATTCACATTGGCCTAGCCACTGGAAGACCATACTTTCTAATCCAGGAAATCGCTAAAACCCTCTCGCTCTCTGGTCCATCAATCGTAAACGATGGCGCACAGGTAATAAATCTCACGACAAATGAGACTTTTTATCAACAGAGCATTCTTCATGATGATATTTCTCCAATCGTTGAAATACTCAGGAAAAATGAAATTGAATTCTATATCAATGATGACGGGATCAATGTCCCACATTCCCACGAGTACATCCCAAAAGATCCTTTTTCAAT
>JAGOPV010000011.1:0-4461 GCA_017991775.1 Candidatus Levyibacteriota bacterium
CTCACCATTGGTCCTGCGATAGAAAGTGGATTCTATTACGACATGGAGCTTCCAGCTGGAGTTACTTTTTCTGATGCTGATTTTCCAAAAATTGAGAAAATGATGCATGATACTCTCAAAGGCTGGGAGGGATTTGTTAAGAGAGAAGTGACAGAGGAAGAAGCAAGGACATTTTACAAAGACAACCCTTACAAATTAGAACTTATCGATGAAATAGTAGCCAAAAATGAACCAATCACTTTCTACAAGGCAGGATATTTTGAGGATCTCTGTCGAGGCGGACACAGTGAGCACCCTAAGGAAGATATCGGTTCTTTCAAGCTTCTCTCAGTTGCTGGCGCATACTGGAGAGGCAGTGAGAAAAACAAAATGCTTACTCGTATCTATGGCACATCTTTTGCGAGCAAGGAAGAACTAGATCTCCATCTCTCGATGCTTGAAGAGGCGAAGAAAAGAGATCATAAGAAATTAGGTCGCGAGCTTGACCTCTTTATGTTCGATGAGACCTCGCCGGGCATGACATACTGGTTACCATATGGACTTATCACATACAACACTCTCTATGGATATGCTCGAGATATGTATAAAAAGTATGGATATCAAGAAGTAGCAACTCCACAGCTAAATAAAAGCGATCTCTATGTCACCTCTGGTCACTGGGAACATTATAAAGATGATATGTTCGTCTCCGACATGGGCGAGAGTGAAGTCTTTGGTATCAAGCCAATGAACTGTCCAAATGCTATGCGCATCTTTGATCTACGCACGAGATCATACAACGAACTTCCACTTCGATTTGCTGATACCAGTCTGCTTCACCGCTTTGAACTCTCAGGAACACTCAATGGACTCTTTAGAGCTCGTCAATTCAGACAGGATGATGCGCATATCTTCCTCATGCTTTCGCAAGTGAAGACTGAGTTCAATTCCCTCATGAAAATGATTGGCGAGATGTATGCGCCATTTGATCTGACGTATAAACTACGCTTTGGAACTCGACCAGAGAACTTTATGGGAGAGGAGAAAGACTGGAATGAAGCAGAGACTATTCTCAAAGGAGCTCTTGAAGAATCAGGCTTTGAATTCTTCGAGGCAGCGGGGGAGGGCGCATTCTATGGACCAAAGATAGACATTCTCATGAAAGACTCACTCAATAGAGAATGGCAAACTGGGACAATTCAGCTCGACTTTCAACAGCCAAAGCGTTTTGATCTCTCCTATATCGATAACCAAGGCAAGCAACAGACTCCTGTTGTTATCCACAGAGCCATCTACGGATCTCTAGAACGGTTCTTAGGGGTGCTTATCGAGCACTATGCTGGCATCTTACCATCTTGGCTTGCTCCGGTCCAAATAATGCTTCTCCCGATTGCAGATAGACATGTAGAGCACGCTGAAAAAGTAGCAAATATGCTCCAAGATTCGGGTATTCGTGTCGAGATTAATTCACATTCAGACACGCTTCAGGCCAAGATACGTGAGGCTACTTTACAAAAAGTACCCTTTATGGGTATAATAGGGGACAAAGAAGTAGCAGACGATGCTATTTCTATTCGTTTGTTGAATGGGGAAGATCTAGGAAGTCTTGGATCAGACCAAATTCTACAAAAGGTAAAAGAAACAATTGATAAAAAGAAGTAGAGCCAAACAGGAGAAAAAAGTCTATTACAGAACAAATGATCGAATTTTTGGTCAGCAATTCAGAGTATTAGATGCAGATAACAAACAAATTGGAGTGCTGTCCCGCATGGAAGCGCTCGATCTTGCTCGAGAACAAGGACTTGATCTCGTAGAAGTTGCTGCCACTGCAAAGCCACCTGTTGTTAAAATCGTAGATTTTAACAAATTCCTTTATCAGCAATCTAAAAAGAAACAGGAAGAAAAGAAAAAAGCGAAGGTATCCGAGACGAAAGAAATAAGACTTGGGCCCTTCATGTCTGACCACGACCTTGAAGTCGTTGTTAGAAAAGGTAGAGACTTTTTGGAAGATGGAGACAAGATCAGACTCGTTCTCAAATTTAGAGGACGACAGATCACTCATCCAGAATTTGGCTATCAAACAATGGGAAAAGTGACCCGCGCTCTAGATGACGTATCAAAAGTTGATAGAGATCCTAGAATCGAAGGCAAACAAATGGTCGCACTTATCTCACCTGAAAGGAAGAAGGCCCAGTCAGAGACTGACCAGCCATCAACTGAAAATAAAAATGAATAAGAAAAAAATCAAAGGTGCAGTATCAAAACGCTTTAAAGTCACTAAGACTGGTAAGGTGTTATTCTCTCATCAGTATGGGAGTCACAAAAAGCTTTTGAAGTCAAAAAGACGTATCAGAAGACAAAAAGAAACAGGTATTTTAACAGGAGCATTTGCAAAAAAGATCAAGCAAATGTTAGGAGAGGCATAATTATATGGCAAGAGTAAAACGAGGCGTCGTTTCACGCAGAAAACATAATAAACTTCATGATTTAACGAAGGGATTCCGTGGTACAAAATCACGACTTGTTCGCGTAGCTCATGAAGCATCTCTTCACGCTGGAGCATATGCCTATCACGGCCGCAAACTCCGCAAGAGAGATTTCCGCACACTCTGGATCACACGTATTGGTGAGGCAGCAAAAAAGCACGACACTTCATACAGTGCCCTCATGAATCAACTCAAAAAGTCTAACATCGAGATTGATAGAAAGATTTTAAGCGACTTGATTGTTAACGATCCTGAGTCATTCACAAAGCTCGTTGAGCACGTCAAGGGTAAATAGCCATATTCTTCGAACAAGGTGAGAAGTTCTCATTTCATTCGAACAATATATTATGAATACTACAAAAAACACTTTCTTCTTTACTTTCGCGTAAGCGGAGGTAATTTTGATGAAAAATGCACCTCCACCCCTTTGAAAGGGAATATGTGGGGGTTTTTTTATGGCAAAACAAGAACACGTATCATATCCGATCAAGAATGCTCCTATGGCAGAGATCTCCTCAGCCATCGAACAGCGTGTGCGACAAGAGAGACTTCTTGATGAGGGAGCACTTCATCCACTCAATGCAAATCCAATATATGCAGAGGCTGGTCCAATCTATGGGTATGACCAGATGATAGGTGAAGTCGGCGAGAGAATTTCAAGAACAACAGATGAGAGTCAGATAGATAGGACTCTAGGACATTACGAGGCAACTCAGGTGATACTTAGTCGCGATCTTAAACCAGATGAGAATCAGATTGTACTTGAGCGAGCCATCGCACAACAAACGTTTGAACTCAGCAGAAAAAAGGTTGAGATTGCTACCAAGCGAGTGGGTAGCCAAGCAATTCAAAACGCAATTTCTGGATACATCCCTGGATTTTCGTAGTAAAAATTACTAAATGTAATCTTTATACGCGAGACTGACTTGTGATACAGTAAGCATATGGAAAATGAATTAATGAACATCAAAAATAACGCAGTTTCGCTTATTTTGGATGCAAAAAATAATGAAGATCTTGACGAGATCAAGCTCCAATTTCTTGGCAGGAGTGGCGCACTCACAGTTGCTATGAAAGAGATTGCGCTGCTCCCAATTGAATCTCGACCCGAAATGGGCAAACTTGCGAATGAAGTCAAATCGATTATAGAAGATGCGATGAAAAGCGCTAAAGGGAGTAGCCATGAGAAGAAAATTGAACAAATTAAAAAAATCGATGTTACAGATCCAGGCATTAGACCGCCACTTGGCCATCTTCATCTTGTCACGCAAGCGATCGCAGATATTACTAAGATTTTCGAAAGCATTGGTTTCCAACGAGTAAGTCATCCCGAAGTTGAGTGGGATTGGTATGCATTCGGTGCGCTAAATTTCCCCGACAATCATCCAGCTCGAGATGACTGGGAAACGTTCTTTATTGAACAAGAGGCAGATAAAAAATATGGACCAGTTCTTCTCACTCCACATACTTCATCTGGGCAAATTAGAGAAATGGAGAAAAAAGTTTTTCCAATAAAGATGCTCAACATCGCCAAGACATATAGAAGACAATCAGACGTCTCCCATGTCCCTATGTTTCATCAATTCGAGACACTCGTAATTGGCGAGAATATGTCAATCACACACCTTAAGGGGGTCCTTGACTACTTTGTTAAAGCCTACTTTGGACCAGAGCGAAAGTCACGCATTAGACCATACCATTTTCAATTTACAGAACCATCTTTTGAAACAGACCTCTCTTGCGGTGTCTGTAATGGGACTTCCAAACTTCCAAATGGCGACTCATGCAGACTTTGCAAGGAGGGTTGGCTAGAGCTAGGGGGAGCAGGCATGGTCCACCCAAATGTTATAAAAAATGTAGGTCTAGATCCTGAGAAATATTCTGGATTCGCATCTGGTTGGGGAGTTGAGAGAGTTTTGACTATGAAAGAAGGGCTTGATCTTGACGATCTAAGACTCCTCTATGCAAACGACTTAGATTTCTTAGAACAATTTTA
>JAGOPV010000011.1:4561-24701 GCA_017991775.1 Candidatus Levyibacteriota bacterium
TATGAATATAAAAATATTAGACAGCTGGTTACGAGAACACCTAAAGACAAAAGCGACTGCACATGAAATTGCACGCCAGATGTCATTAAGTAGTATTTCAATCGAGCGAGTCGACAAACTTGGATCAGACTTTGTCTATGATATTGAAATCACCACAAACAGGCCAGATCTCGCAAGTGTCATCGGCCTTGCAAGGGAAGCTGCCGCAATTCTGCCTCAACAAGGAATTTGGGCTGAATTCATCCCACAAAAAATTGAGAAACCTGTTATTCATAAAAAGGATGTGCCGCTTTCAGTTCTCGTGGATGAAAAGGTTACCAATAGAATTTGTGCAGCAATTCTTGATGTCAAAGTAGAAAAATCTCCAGATTTTATTAAAAAAAGACTAGAGGCATCTGATATTCGTAGCCTCAACAATGTCATCGACATCACTAACTACTGCATGCGACTGACTGGCCATCCAGTTCACGTCTTTGACTATGACCGAATCTCTACTCACATAATCAGACTAAGACAGTCAAAAAATGGAGAGCTCATCACAACACTTGATGGCAAGACATATCCTCTTCCTGGGGGAGATATCATTGCTGACGACGGAGAAGGAAATATCGTCGACCTTATTAGTATCATGGGCCTTGAGAACAGCGTTGTCACAGACGAGACAAAACGCATCATACTTTTTATCGATAATGTCGATCGTCATAAGTTACGCAAGACCTCAATGACGCTCAACATACGAACTGAGGCCGTACAGCTCAACGAAAAGGGGGTAGATCCAGAGATCGCTATGGATACACTTCTTACTGGTATCAGTCTGTATGAGAAGCATGCTAAGGGACAAGTCATCGCTCCGATCATTGATATCTATCCGTCACCACGTGCAGTCAAAAAAGTATCAGTCGCACTTGAAAAAATTCAAACAATCATGGGTATTCCAATTGAGATGGAAAAGGCAGAACAAATTCTCAAAAGCCTTGATTTTAAGGTCTCAGTACAGAAAAACATCATCACTGCACAAGTTCCATTCTCACGCTTTGATGACATTGATATCCCTGAAGATCTCGTTGAAGAAGTAGCGAGAATTTATGGCTACCACAATCTTCCAAGCATTCTTCCACCAATCTTTGCTGGCGAAGTTGTGCAGGCTGAGAACATCTTTTTCTGGGAGGATCGGATCAAGAAGGCTCTAAAATATTGGGGCGGTACTGAGGTCTATACCTATCCCATGGTCTCAGAATCGATGTACGAGGGTCCAATTGAAGACGCTGTTAAGCTCGCAAATCCACTCGGGGAAGAGTTTGTCTATATGAGAAAAACACTCATTCCTAGCCTTCTTAAAGTTATCGAGGATAATAAGAAACGAGATAAAATTAGCATTTTTGAAATTGCCAATGTCTATGATAGGCGAGATGGAGACCTTCCGATTGAAAGGAGAGTCCTAGCAGGAGTAATAAAAGACCACTCTCTCTCATTTTTCCATGTCAAAGGAATGCTAGAGCAGCTCTTTGCAGATCTTGGCATTAAAAAGATGTCTTTGAGATCACGCAGTAACGCTGGACTTGAGACATCTATCATTGTTGATAAGCAAGTAGTAGGGGACATAGAAGTTCTTGATGATGGACTTTATAACTTTGAGATTGATGAAGCCAAACTCCTCTTGCACGCATCAACGAAAAAAACCTACACTCCATCGAGTAAATTCCCACCAATTGTTGAGGATATCTCAGCCATTATCGCTGACGAGATTCCAACTGAGGATATTATGACGACCATTTCTCAAGTTGATCAACTTGTCTATGAAGTAACACTTAAGGATAAATATAAAGACACAAGAACATTTCATATTGTCTATAAGAGTTTCACTGAAAATCTGACTGATAAAACCATCACACCGATTCGTGAAAGAATTATTGACGCACTTATCAAAACTCATCATGCCACAATCAAATAGTCAGCAATTTATTGCTTGTGCTGCAATATTTAATAGTAAGGGCGAAATCCTTCTTTCACAACGAAATAATCCTTCAAATCCCGCCACACACATGCTTTGGCAATTCCCAGGGGGTGGAATTGAGCATGGAGAAAACCCGTCAGAGACAGTTGTACGAGAACTCAATGAAGAACTTGGCATCAGGCTATTGCCAGTATCAAATAGGCCTCTTGTCGTCTCTAGTATCGTATACGAACAAAGCGATATCCACATCTGCATGATACTTTATGGTTTCTCACTTGAGACATACACGACTCATGAGGGTCTAGATGAAGAAACGGGCGCTGTAAAATGGTTTAAATTAGAGGAGCTATCTTCAGTAAAACTACTTCCAAACAATGGAGAGCTTGCTCTAGAGTGCTGGAAAATATTTAAGGGTTTGGTGTAGCCGTTGGAGCGAGCCCTATCCCTTGTCCGAGAACTTTCTCCTTGAGATCTACCGGTGGATTATAGCGCTCCTCATCTTTGTGATTCTCAGTGATCCATGTCTCGATTCCTTGTTGCCATCTATTCTGACCATCGACAGAGACTGGATCTTTCTCGACAAATACCCAGTAGTCCTTACCATCTTTATTTTGATAGACAGAAGATTGCGAAGTGGGCTCTGTACCTTTGACAAAGTATTCTGCCCGAGTTGGCTGTCCATCTCGAGGCAGACCTCCACCCAATGGATCAATTTGTAAAGAGATGACATTATCTGGTTTATTAAATTGCTCATCTTTTGTGCCCTTCAGAGTTAGGACCATCAGGTCATGCCATATCGGGGATGCACCAGTCACTCCAGATGCAATTGCTTGATTCATGGGCGTATAGTCGTTATTCCCTACCCAGACTCCTACAACTCTTGACGGGGTATAACCGAAAGTCCAGTTATCTCGCTTCTCATCAGTTGTTCCTGTCTTTGCAGCTACAGTCCGACCAGCGATACGTAAATATGAATTAGTTCCAAACTCAGCAGCGCGAGCGCTGTTATCAAGAAGAATATGAGAGATGATAAATGCGATATCTGCAGGCAGTACTTGTTTTCCTTCTCGATCCTTATGCTCAAACATCTTACGTCCAGTACTACTTGTAACTTTCAAGATAGCCACGGGATCCTTCTTTTTGCCCTCATTTGCAAGAGCACTGTACGCAGTCATCTCATCGATCATCGAAGTCTCACGACCTCCAAGTACAAGTGACATTCCCACATTTTTCATATTCTCATCTGTTGGCTCCCAAGACTCAACCCCCATGTCATAGGCTAGTTGCATGCTGTCTTTAATACCCGCCAACCCCAGCATCTTCACAGCAGGAACGTTCAAAGAGTTAGCGAGAGCATACCTAGCCTGAACTGGACCTGAGTATTTACCGTTATAATTAACAGGCACATAGCTATCCTCTGAGTTACTTGCCTTGAAATCTGTCTTAACATCCATCAACATTGTTCCTGCTGTAAATCCCTTTTCCATCGCTTTCGCATAAACAAATGGCTTCATAGATGAACCAGGCTGGCGTTTTGCCTGCGTAACTACATTGAAATTCCCATCGATGTCTGTACTAAAATAGTCCTTACTCCCAACCATCGCCAAAATCTCTCCATTCTTTGGATCTTCAATCATTGCAGCTCCATTGCTTACCTTATATTTCTTGAGACTATCGATCTCGTCTTTGACAATTTTCTCTGCACCTTTTTGAAGATCATAATCAAGTGTGGTTGTCACCTGGAGACCTCCGCCCTCAACTGCGCTCTCACCAAATTGTTTTGCCAACAGTTCTTTCACATACATCACGAAATGTGGGGCCTTTAGATTTGTTTCGCGCTGAGAGAAGGTGTATTTAGAGATTTTCTTTAGTGCGTCATCAGCCTGTTTTTTTGTGATATATTTATCATCTTTCATTCTTTCAAGTACTGCCTCGGTCCTGTCTATATAATATTTATTCCCTGTGAACGGTGAGTAGAGTGAGGGACTTTGTGGTAGCCCTGCAAGAAAAGCTGACTGAGCGAGATCGAGATCTTTTGCTTTTATTCCAAAATATTGCTCTGACGCGGCCTCTATGCCAATTGCAGTACCACCATATGGGATATTATTTAGATACATTTCCAATATCTGATCTTTGCTAAATCGATTATCAACCTGAACAGCCAAAATAAGCTCTTTTATCTTACGAGGGAGCGAACGTTCTCCAGTAAGTAGCACATTCTTCACTAATTGCTGCGTGATTGTTGAAGCTCCAGCGAGCCTTTGTCCTCTTAAAAAATTTACAAAAGAGCGGATATAACCGATAGGTGAAAAGCCACTATTCTTATAGAAGTCTTTATCTTCGATAGCAATTGTGCCTTCTCGCACATACTTATTTATCTGATCTAGCTTTACGTACGTCCTATTTTCATCCTGATACACAGAGTAGAGGAGCTGTCCTTTTCTATCATAGATTCGAGTGGCGTCTTTATACTTAGATGAGACTAATTTACCTGGGGTTGGAAGATCACGACTATACCAAAGAAAAAGGAGCGGAACAATAACTACACCAGCAATCAAACCGTAGACACAAAAACGTATCACAAGACTCCATAGGCCAACATTTTCAAGTGACAGGAATGCGGGAAGGGAAATACCTTTATGAACCCTACTGCGTCTTCTTCTGGGGCGGAAATCAGGCATAGATAACCTCATTATAACAAGCGCATCCACAATATCAAATAAATCACTCCCTATGATATACTTTGGCTATGGATCAGATCGACGAAGTACTTCATAGAGGAGTCGCAAATATTATTTCTAACAAAGAGAGTCTTAAATCTACGCTTAACTCAGGTAAGAGTCTAAACGTATACCTAGGAATCGATCCAACAGCAACGAGAATCCACCTAGGACACACTGTGCCGCTTCGAAAAATACAAGCGTTGGCAGAACTCGGACATAACGTCACCTTTCTCATCGGTGATTTTACTTCCCTCATTGGCGACACATCAGACAAAGACTCTGAGCGTCCCATTCTAACGGTTGAGCAGATTGAAGAAAACTTTCAGACATACAAGAAACAAGCAGAAAAAATCTTAGATTTTTCAAAGATTACTGTCAAACACAATCGAGAATGGTTATCTCAGTTGAAATTTGAGGATGTTGTTAAGATTGCACAGCATTTTTCGGTCGGAGACTTTGTAGGACGTGAGCTAGTTAGAAAAAGACTTGAGGAGAATAAGAGAGTAGGACTGCATGAATTCCTCTATCCTGTCATGCAAGGATATGACAGCTATTTCCTTGATACAGATATCCAGATCGGAGGAACTGATCAAACTTTCAACATGCAGGCGGGTAGAACACTTCAAAAAGATCTTCGTGATAAAGAATCCTATGTCCTCACAACAACCCTTCTTGAAGGAACAGATGGCAGAAAAATGAGTAAGTCCTGGGGAAACGCGATCTGGCTAGAAGATGAGCCATCTGATATGTACGCCAAAGTTATGGCAATTCGAGACGATTTAATTATAAAGTACTATACACTTGCGACAGATACACCGATGGAAGAGATTTTTGCTATTGAAAAAGACTTAGCAAATAATGACCGCCCTATGGAGATAAAAAAGAAGCTTGCTGAACGAATTGTAACTGAACTCCATGGTACAGACCAAGCAAGTAGTGCTGGCGATCATTTCCAGAGAACTGTTCAAAACAAGGAGATATCGGATGAGGTTGTTGACCTGAATATTTCTGAATCAACAATTATCGATGAGAATTTCTTACTCGCACAGAAAATCGTTGCATCTAAATCAGAAGGCAAACAGCTAATCGCACAGGGCGGGGTCACACTTAATGGAGAAAAGGTGACCGGACTAGAGCAGGGATCAAAAAATGATATTATCAAGGTAGGCAAAAGAAGAGTTTTCAAACTGTAAATTACATTTATATGAATATTTTTAGACAACACGAAAAGGCATTCCGCATTATCATGGTAATAGGACTTATCGCACTCATTGTGTCATCATTCCTTCCTTTCCTTGCTCTTTTCTTCCAGCAACAATAACGAATGGATCTAAACCGTAGTCTTACCACAGGAAACAAAAGTCTCAAACTTTATGCTAAAAAGCTTGAGCGACTAGATCTCTACACTTTCCATGACCTCCTTTACCATTTTCCCTCCAGATACGAGGACTACTCAGTAATCTCTGAGATTGATAAAGTCCAAGAAGGAGAAGTGGTGAGTCTCAATGGCGAAGTTGTCTCCAGTAAGACAATCTATACTCGAAGCTTTAAGTCGATGCAAAGAGTCGTCATAAAAGATTTGACAGGGGAAATACTTCTTGTTTGGTTCAACCAGCCATATCTCACAAAGTCGTTTATCGTTGGGGATTCAGTTTCTGTTGCAGGAAGAATTGAGAATTTTTCAAATAAACCAGCGATCTTCTCACCAGAGTATGAGAAGACAGAAGTTGAGCCAGTACATACGAGGCGAATTACCCCTGTATATCCCGCAACAACAGGCGTCTCGTCCAAATGGATCCGCAAACAGATCTTTCTGTTGCTCCAAGAATATCTCAAAGATATGTCTGACCCACTCCCAAACCAAGTTCGAGAAAAGAACAATCTCCTTGATCTCAAAGAAGCACTACTGGATATTCATTTTCCATCAAGTTTTGAAAAAAGCACAAATGCTCGTGCACGCCTCTCGTACGATGAGCTTTTCCTACTACAATTGAGTGCGCTTGAACGAAAGAAGCAATGGAAGATCGAGAAGAAGGGGATACCGATGAACGAATATAGCGAGAAAATAAACTCGCTTATCTCATCACTTCCATTTGCACTCACAAAATCACAACTGACTTCTTATAAAGAAATCCTTGGCGATATGAGCAAAAGAACTCCGATGAACAGGCTGCTCCAGGGCGATGTTGGTAGTGGAAAGACGATTATCGCCGCTATTGCTGCATATGACACATTCCTCAATGGATACCAAACTGTCATCATGTCTCCTACGGAAATTCTTGCCCAACAGCACTATGCAACAATTAAGTCGCTTCTAGGTCCAATTGGACTATCAATTGGACTTCTCACAAGCTCGCACAAGCTCTCAGAACATGACGCATATGACATCATTATTGGCACCCACTCAGTAGTTTCAAAGAACGCTACATTCACCCGGCTTGGGCTTGTCGTAATTGACGAACAGCAACGATTCGGAGTTGAGCAACGCGGAATTCTACGTCAGAAAGGGGACAACCCCCATCTTCTTACGATGACTGCAACTCCCATCCCGCGCACTATTGCTCTGACACTCTATGGAGACCTTGATGTCTCATACCTTCTTGATATGCCAAAAGGAAGACTCGCCATCAAGACATGGCTTGTTGAGCCTGAAAAGAGAATGGGATCATACGAATGGATTCAAAAGGAAATTGATACACACAGTGCACAAGTATTCTTTGTCTTCCCATTTATTGAAGAATCAGAAAATTTACAAACAGTAAAAGCAGCTACCAAAGAGTATGAGGTGCTTAAAAATGAGATCTTTCCAAAATCATCCCTGGGACTTCTCCATGGAAAAATGAAAGCAAAAGAAAAGGATCTTATCTTGCAGGACTTTAGAAATCAGAAGTTCCAGATCCTTGTCAGTACACCTGTTGTCGAAGTCGGAATCGATATACCTCATGCTACAATCATTGTGATCGAAGGTGCAGAACGCTTTGGCCTTTCACAACTTCACCAGCTACGTGGAAGAGTTGGTAGAAATGACATGCAGTCGTATTGCCTCCTCTTTACAGATAGTAAAAGCCCACAAGCAATTGAACGCCTTAAAGCGATGGAAACAATGTCACTTGGTGCCCAGCTTGCAGAATTCGACCTGAAAATCAGAGGCGCTGGAGAGCTTTATGGTCTCAAGCAATCAGGAAGTGGGATGCTTAAAATTGCCTCATTTGCTGATAGCACACTTATCAAGCAAGCACGCGATGATGCACAAGAGATAAGCCCGCAGATTGAAAAATATCCAGATCTGGTACAAATGGTAGCAGCAGTAAACACAAAAGCAGTTAATCCAGATTAAATTGACAACCCGCTACTCGCCTCTTACACTAATGTCATGCCCGAAATTACATCAGATGATTCAGGGAAAAGAAGTAAGAAGAATATAGCCTATCTTATTTTTATTTTCTTCCTAGTGATTTTCTTTATTATCGGCTATCTGTCTCGCCAAAGTTCACAGCCACATGAATTTAAGCAGACTCTTCTCCAACAACCTCAGGAGACTGCAAAGGCCATCATATACAACAAGAGTGACCCAGCAAGTTTATATTTCCAGAAAGAATATTTTAATGACACATATATTGTCGTTGAAAAAAATTCTCCATTTAGATCTATCTTACTCACAATCGACCGAAGTGAAAAATTGCGAGGATTTAACCAACGTACTCAGATACTCTATTTTGATGGAGAGACCTGGGACAAGATGGACACCTCAGAAGTAACAACAAATAATGACATCTCCCCAAATACACTTCTGAACGAGCTAACTAACTCATATGAAAATGCTGGCAGCATGAGTGCTCAACTCACAATTCATAAAGAAAGGATCGCATTCACCTCAGATCAACTTCGAAATGAAGTTGCATTAAAAACAAATGGGGAAGGTGGGCAATTTATTTATCAAGGCACAGGCACACTTCTTGTGAACAATCAACTTATACCTGCCTATATTTTCCATTCACGCGAATTTGCCTTTGATGCTGCCAAAGTTGCCTATGTTACAGATCCTGAAAATGCCATGAAGGATCGCACTGTATTCTGGGATAAAGAAGGCAGTTTCTATTTTTCAGAAAAAATTCAAAATGGCGTACTATCAGAATCCAACAAAGAATTTTCAGTTGGAGTTAAAATTGATAGTCACAGTCTAGTCTTTAGGACAGACTCACTTAAGTCAACTCTGAGCACTTCTAAGGACAAAAAGAGTCTTAAGATACTCTTTGGTAACGATATTAATGACCTTCTCCAATTACCCATGCAACCAAAAGTCCAGATGGGAATTCTATCATCAGTCGATGGAGAGATCACAACAGGACTTGGAAAAATCATAAAGAGAGAGGGTAGGGGAGTTACAGGTGTTGGACTTTCAACCACATTCTAATCCTACAAGATCGTAATTTTCAGGCCAAGGTGGTCTGAGAGCACATCATCAATTACAGAAAAATCTCTTGTCTTAACTTCTTTTGTTGTGATGATAAAATCGACAGCGAGCCCCGGTGGAAAGAGATGATGTGCTCGATGAAGCTGAGGACTCAATGTATTTTTAAGATCCGTAAGAATGGTGTGATTGATATTTTCCCCAGTAATAATCTTTGTGACCTGAGTATCTTTTTCCACATTAAAGTCTCCTGTTAAAACATACGGATGATCAAATAAATCAAGATATTCTTTAAATACCTGGGCTTGTCGTAACTTTTCTGGTTCGTCTTTCTCATTTGGACCCCATGCAAGGTGTGCATTCACAAACCAAAGTGGGCTGCCCTCATGCTCGACAAGCAGACTTAGGGCGTTACGTGGAAGTATTCGAATCCTATCTAGATCATTATTTGTAAATGGCTCAACAAATTCAAATGGACGAAGTGCAAGCACATCAGATCTTAAGACATTGAGAGTTTTCTTATAAAATGTCGCATTCCCATCATATGACTCAGGTTCTCCTTTCATCGCAAATGCCTTTGCGAGTACGCCATCATAGCCAAGATGCTCTTTTATAGCTTGAAAAGTGTCATGATGAACTGATTTACTAAAGAATCCTCCTGCCACTTCCTGCATCTGTACAATATCAAATGAATGCTTGTTGATATAGCTAATAACATCGTTAAAACGAACAGCACCTTGGATGTTGAGATGAAGAACCTTTAGTGGCATTTCCACATTATTACAGATATTGCCAGTTGAGGCAAAATGAGCTACAATAGAGCCACTATGTCACAGGAACCAAAGAAAAGACACTCCAGACAACGACAAGGCAAAAGACGCGCAGCGATCTCTTTGTCTATTCCTCGTACAGTAAAATGCGACAATTGTGATAATCTTCGAGCGCCACATACAATCTGCGCGCAGTGTGGATACTACAAAGGCGAATCAGTTATCGTAAAGAAGTCTCCAACAGCTACTGCATGAAAACCTCATTTGACCCTCGTCATATAAAAAGACAGCGCACAGTTCAAGATCTTTTTAAGACAGATTTCCACAAGCAACCGGTATCAGACAAGGCAAAAGAGGTCATAGCTCATATCGTTGCCATCAATGAAAGTATCACTAAAGCTGCACCAGAATTTCCTCTTGATAAAATCAATAAGGTAGACCTTGCCATTCTTCGACTCGCAGTTTATGAACTTCTGATCGAAAAGAAAGAGCCTGTAAATGTTATAATCGATGAAGCCGTAGAACTTGGAAAAGAGTTCGGTGGCGAAGCAAGTCCAAGCTTTATTAATGGAGCACTTGGCAATATTATTACTCATGAAAAATCTTCCTCAAATTAAAGATCCAGTACTTCTAGAAAAGGCATTTACTCATCGTTCCTATCTTAATGAATCGAAGGGGAGCCTTGAGTCTAATGAGAGACTTGAATTTTTAGGTGATAGCATCCTCTCATTTATAGTTTCACAACATCTCTATACAAATTTTGGCGATTTTGATGAAGGAATTCTTACCAATCTTCGTTCTCTTCTCGTGAACACAAAGAGTCTTGCTCAGGCTGCCAAAGCACTTGAATTCGGCCAGTATTTAAAACTTTCACGAGGTGAGGAGGAGTCTAAGGGACGAGAGAACGAATCCCTTCTAGCAAACTCATATGAGGCATATCTTGGTGCACTTTTCCTTGATCAAGGGATCGAAGTTGCTCATAGTTTTGTAGCTGATACCCTTTTCCCCAAGATAAAAGATATTGTCGATAAGAAAGCATTCAAGGATCCTAAAAGTCTACTTCAAGAATATGTTCAGGCACGAAAGCAGAACTCACCGGTGTATAAGGTTGTACATGAAGAAGGACCTCCGCACGCAAAAACATTTACGATTGGCGCATTCGTAAATTCTGAATTAGTTAGCGAAGGTATGGGCAAATCAAAGCAAGAAGCTGAAGAACAGGCAGCGATTAAAGCACTTGAAGTCCTCACTGGCAAGACATCCTCAACCTCTTAATTTTACTTGTAGATTGACCACCTTTCTGCTACAATAGCTTCATGGCAGTTGTAATACGCTTATCAAGAACCGGCAAAAAGGGAGAGAGAAAATTCCGTGTTGTCGTAAAAGAAAAGAGAAGTCGCCGAGATGGTGATAATATTGAGGTGCTTGGCTGGTACGAGATGGGCAAAGATGGCGGTAAAAAAGAAGTTAAGATGGAACGCTATGAGTACTGGCTTTCACAAGGAGCACTTCCATCACCTCGAGTTACTAAGATCGTATCCTTATGAAAGAAACACTCCACTTTATTGTAAGTGCTATCGTTGACGATCCAGCAGCTGTTGAAATCAATGAATTCGAAGAGGAAGGCGTAACAGTCCTCACAATCTCAGTTGCTAAAGATGACATGGGTAAGGTTATCGGAAAAGAAGGAAAAGTTATTAGAAGTATCCGTAATATCATGAAAGTTAAGGCAATGAAGCATGATAAAAGAATCTCGGTCTCAATCGCAGACAATCCTCAAGAAATGGCTACAAACTAGTCTACCCATATGAAGATCACCTTCATCACACTCTTCCCAGAAATGTTTGAGGGACCATTCAAGCAGTCCATTATTAAGCATGCTCAGGAAAAAGGACATGTGTCACTCCAGTTTGCAAATATTCGAGACTTCGGCATTGGCACGCATAAGGTGGTGGATGACACTGCGTATGGCGGCGGCATTGGCATGGTATTACGTGCAGATATCGTAAAAAAGGCTCTCGATGCAGCACGTGACCCAGAATTACGTGGAAAAGAAGCAGTTCTCCTTATGGTCGCAGACGGCACCACCTACACTCAAAGAATCGCTGAGAATCTATCTACATTTGAACACCTCATTATCATTTGCGGACACTATGAAGGAATTGATGAAAGAATTCGTTCCCATGTCGATTTTGAACTCTCAATAGGAGACTTTGTCTTAACAGGCGGGGAGCTACCATCTATGCTTATCGCAGACTCTGTAATCAGACTTCTTCCAGGTGTACTTAAGCCAGGAGTCACTGAAAACGAATCATTCTCACACATGCAAAATGAGTCATATACACTTGAGTATCCACTCTATACTAAGCCTGTAGAGTTTGATGGCCAGATAGTTCCGGAAATACTCTTATCTGGGGATCATAAAAAAATTGAGGAATGGCGTCGAGCAAAATCGTTGGAGAAGACTAAAAAAACACGCCCTGATCTTATAAAGGAGTAACATCAGCGCTCTCTGATGCAGGGATATCACCAAGAACAGTTGATGTTGCCTCTGGTGACTTATCTCTCCATGTGCTCAGTGTTCGCAATAAGCTTTCATTATCGGGTGTTATCGAGCTCATTGGCGCTAGATAACTTATTTTAAGATCATTTGGAATTGAACGATAGAAGAAAATAATGCTCAATTCTGCAACAGTGCCTTGATAACTAAATGAAACAATTTCAGAGAGCGGCAACTTTTGCTTAATAATCGCTAAGAAATTCTTAATGTCTGAAAGCTCTCCTGAGATTGAGAGCTGAAATGAGATCGATTCATTGTCTGCAAGCTTTGCTGACTGAGTTGATAAGTTCCCTACACTGAATGAGTAATCATCTCGCACTACGCTCGACTCAAGTGTTGCAAGATCAATTGCTGAAATAATACCTGAGTAGTCTTTTTCATAGGGTAGTGCTCGCGTTGAAATATCAAACTGCTTGTTTAATGCAATTTGATCAATTCCTCCTACAACTCTCTGATTTGCCTGCAGAACTGAGAGTTCCTTCTGAGCTGATTTTACTTGTGTCTGTAAAGTGACCCAGCTCTCCAACTGAGGTAGTACAAATCTTCCTACCATCGCAAAAGAAATAAGACCGATAACTACAACTAGAGCCAGCACGAACTGTGGACTGTCTTTGTATTTAAAATAAAAAAGTCTAATATCGCCAATACTTCTAATTAATGAAATGTCTTCAATCATATTTAAAGTAGAGTAACAGTAAGCTCTGCTACAAAAGCCTTCACACCGAAATTCTCATCTTGTAAAGCGTTCAGGCTAACAAGATAGACTTCTTTAAATGTTTGTTTTTGTCGTGCTTTTGCCTTAAGCCCATCAAGATATTTAGTAATTTCATCGAGGTCATTGGCGGTGAAAGTTACATTAACTGTATTTCTCTCAACTGTGAGCTGAGTAATAACGGCTGACTTAGGTAAACCTTTCTCAAAAACTGTTATCAAGCCTTCAAAGTTGGATCTATTTTTAATAATTTCTTGAATATCAGAAAGCCTTGTATTCAAGAGTGACTGCTTGAGGATAACATCGTGTGAATTTGAGAGCGAAGCAACAATCGCCTCCTGTTGTTTCTTTATAGCCGGAAGGGGAGAGGAGACTACGAGCAGAAATAGAATAACAGAGAGAAAACTCACAAATCCCAACAGTCCAACTGCAATCAGCCGCAAGAATCGAACCTTAGCTACTAGCTGGGACTTACGTACCTGTTTTTTGTTATACAGTAAATTAATTTCTTCACTCATCGTTTCTCAGGGCTAAGCCCACTGCGACAGTGAAGCGTGGGCCCTGCTCCATCAGCTCTGGGGGAACATTTGTAACAGCAGCTGTTTTCCAAGGATTGCCAATACTAGTCTCAATATTTGTATTTGTCACAAAGAATACATCAATACCAGGAAGAAGTGCCGATCCACCTGTAAGGAGTATCTGGCTAATTGGTGTGTCATTTTTATATTTGTCGCTGTAATAGGCGAGAGCCTTTTTTACCTCAGTCAATATCGTCATCAAGATAGGCTCAATTGCTTTAGTTATCTTTCCTCCAAGACTCTGATCTGCAATACCGTAGGTCCTCTTATATTCCTCTGCTTGTGCGAGAGTAAAGCCAAAGTTCGCAGATATCGCACGATCCATTGCAAGTCCACCCATTGGAATTGAGTAAGTGAAGACAACGACGCCATTTTGCAGAATGGCAAGTGATGTGCTCAACGCACCCATATTTACAACGAGTGTCACAATAGTAGAAGTTGAAGGAACAAGTGCACGAATAACTGAGATAATTTCAGTCTCTACAGCACTTATTGTAAGACCTGTTAACTCGAGTATCTGCTGGTATCGCTTAATAAGACTCAATGGGGCACCGACAAGCAAAACTTGCATCTTAGGATTAACTTCATTGCTAAGACCTTTTCGAATAATCTTATAATCAAGTGAGATGGTATTAAGGGGTGCAGGAATATGTTGCTCCGCTTCCCAGAAGATGGCTGATGCAAGCTCTTTTTCAGATAACTCAGGCATTTCAATGACCTTGGTAAAAACTTGATTCTCTGGAAGAGCTACATTTACATTTTTCGTCGTAATTTTTGCATCAACAACGATTTTTTGAATTGCTTGAGACATCAATGCCTGATCAGCAGGGGACTCGGAATACATGCCTTTAGCGGGTGTAACTGTCAAAAGACTAGACTTAAACACAGGAACGCCACGCTGCTTCTGCAACCAGACCAATTTCATCGATGTAGCACCAATATCTAATCCAAAACTACTCATATATTATGGTGAAAATATCCCCATTGGAAAAAACTCATTTGGAACTTTTGGAAATCCCTTAAAGACCTGAATTTTCCTTTGTGTGTCACCAGAAACTCCCGTCGACTGAATCAATGAACCTTGAGCGGGGAGATTTGGTCCACCTGCTCCGGTAGACACAGCCATCACAGTTGGAGCATAGAGAGGAATCACTCTCATAATTCTTCCAGCAACGACTGGCACAGTAACTCTATGTGCAAAGACCTTCCCATTTACAGTTTGACCAGCCTGTATTGATGTTGAAAATCCATTTTCTTGTGCGCGTAACGAGCAAGGATCATATGCATATCGCTGCATTACAGGCGCCGCAAGATCACTGCCAGAGATCAATGCAATCTCGATTGCAGCCATAGTGTTTAAGTCGGCATTTGATGAGCAAACCTCAGGGCTCTTGCCCCAAAAAATAGTGATGTCATGCGTGAGCGGTGATGAATATCCTGGGTATGTTGAGAGCCAGACATCTGCACCATCATCTTTTGCAACCTGCGAGTAATTATTGATAAGAAAATGAGCCGAAGAACTTCCAACCGTTGTTGTACTGACAGAATATGATGAATCTGCGCCAAATGAACTGTCTGATTTTCCGGAAGAAGCAGAATTAATGAGCTGCTCAACACCTGCCTCTGCAGCTGAAAAAGCCTTTTGCGAACTGGCATCCTCCTGCGTTGTACGTAGAGAAGTGATGCTTCGAGTAACAACTGATAACCCAACTGTGAGTACAACTACCATAATCAACACAACAACGAGAAGAACTTGACCAGACTCCATTGAGTTGTGCTTTTCCATGGCTATTCCATCGTAACAAGCCTAGATAAGATGTGTCAACACGAGTGAGGCTAGCGGATATTTCTTACTGAGACAGTAGTTTGAAATGACTGTTGCTCATTATTTTCTACAAGATTACTTGCATTCTTCTTTTTCAAAGTGAATGAAGCGGTAATAACAGGCTTAGTGAATTCATCCGCCTGAATACAACTAAACGAACAAGCAGTAGCGGCCACGATAGTATCATCTATAAGAGATGCTCCATTGGACGCTATTGTGCCATCAGGAATATCTAGACAGGAGAGCGAGACAGTATCTCCTTCAAGCGTCCTGATGTCGATAGCAGAAAGTGGTATCAACTCTTCTGCATCAACTGAGCAGGTTGTCCCCACACCGACTCCAGCACCACCTCGAATAATACGGCTAATTTGAGAGAGCGCAATTGAACCATTCTGAGCAAGAGCTATTTGCGCATCTGATTTATTTGCTCCTCTCAAAGAACTGAAGATGATTCCAATCATCACTGTCCCAACTACACCAAGAACAGCAACAGCTGCAAGAATTTCTATCAGTGTAAATCCTACGTTAAATTTTACTTTTATCATGGTGAGAGTCTATCAGTATTGCTAACAAGACATGAGGATAATGCTGTCTTATGACAATATGGATTATCTGGGTCCGCACATTGGTTATCACCATAAGCCACAGAGCTTATGACCTTCGTATATGCAGCTCCTGCGATTGGATTCCCGGGCTTACAAGATGCGTTATCCATCGATATATCTATCTCACGCACATACATTTCATTCACATTTTTTTCACAACTCTCGCCCAACTTCTTTCCACATGCACCAACTGCAGCAGAAAGAGATGTACACGTATCTGCAAGACAGTATGTCTGGTCAACCAAAGTCTTAAATGATGTGTAATCGTTATTGTGCATGCCCCTAATGATCTCGAGACCATCCTTGGCATATGCAGTCGCAGATGACTGACTCGCAGCTTGGCGAGAATTACGAAGCGAATTGATAGTCACAATCGTCACTGAAGTTAAGATGACCACAGCAACAGCTAAGGCCATGATGACCTCCAAAAGTGTATCCCCCTTTAAATTATAAGATCGAAATAGCGCCATAATTTGTCACTCTTATTGTCTTTGTACCTGCAGAATTTGTTATCCCAATATCGTAATAACTTTGCTCAACTGACTCTTGCCCAGTTTGACCATTTGTAACTGGCCCACCTTGAATTCGAAAAATGAATGAACCAGACTGCGCAATATCTGCATTTACAATATGACGAGCGGTATTACCTTGTAGTAAATCGAAGTTAGCTCCACCACACCTGACTTGAATTTTGTGCCGATTTGGATCTACGCATGCAGTTCCACAAAACTCTACTCTATAGCCTTCAAGCTCTTTGCCAACACATGAATCAGGTTTGACTTGAGACTGTGCATATGATTTTGCTTGCTTAACAGTGGCGAGTACCTCGTTGGTTGCCTGTTGAAGTTGTTGACTCTTGCTAAATGAACCAAACGAAGCTATTGTCACGGCTGAAATAATACCAACAACGCTAAACGCGATAAGAATCTCAAGAAGAGTAAAGCCTGCCTTGAACAAAAAACGTGGAGACTTTGTGGTCATCATGGATCTGTGACGTAGAAATACTTCTGCGTTGTACACGTATCCGCTGATAAGAGAGGCTTCTCAGACTCACTTTTGATATTGGGATCAGCATCGTTCGTATTCTCAATACATGCTGCCAAATTATAAGCACTTCCATCACTACTATAAAAATAATTCCCATCATAATAGACACTTGAAGCTGAGCCTAGTGGATCACAAGGAACTTTTTTCATATAAATTGTACCTTCGAGTGACGCTAACTCACCCGATGTCATACATGGTGCAGTCGTTAATCTAAAAGTGGAGAGATTAACTGGATAGTCTCCATTGTCAGATCTATAAAGCTCCAAAGCAGACTGAATCTGTCGGATATCAGATTTACGTGTCGCATCTCTTGCGCGCTGCCTCACTCCAACAAAATTTGCAGTCACAATGGTCGTCAAGATACCAATGATTGCTACAACTATAAGCAACTCTATGAGGGTAAAACCTTTCTTGTGATGTAAGTATGAAGAAATTTTTCGTCTGGCAGGTTGGGCAGGATTAATCATATCTATGGATTTATGTCGCTACTTGAAATTGCGTAATTACACGTGCTGCCACACGCAGTTGATGCTATAGAGTATTCAGCCATATTTGCACATGCCTGACCTCCATTACATGCCTGAACATCGGCACTTCCTCTTTCCAGACTAGCATAGAGAACATAGCCCTGTCCACCTGATACGGAATGATAATAATAATTTCTGCCAGTTACAGGATCTTTCGGCAATACATTCATATATGGCTGCCATGGGTTGCCCCACGACTTTGCAACACCACCGATTGCGATCTTTCCACCGACCGATAAAGGATACGATCCATTATCATGGTAATAAGATTCAATTGCCTGGGACACCGATGAAAGATCTGCTTTTCGCCTAGCATCATGAGACTTATAGATCTGCTGCTTGGGATTGATTATGGCAATTATTCCTGCTGCAAAAATAGCAAAGATGCCCGCAACAAGCATCAACTCTAGAAGGGTAAATCCTGATTCAATATTTCTTTTTTGCATAACTAACATGCTCCGTCACAATTAGATGCGCAATAGTCGCCATTACCAACCCCTGCGTCATTACATGTCGGTGCACAAATATAACGTGGATACGGACAGCCCTGAGGTGCAATAAAGATTGTTGGTGTCGGTGTAGCGTCTGCATCGACAACATCATCAATGTCGCTTGAGGAAACAGGTGATCCATCAGAGAGCGATACACTACTCAGATAAGGGCAGTCTACTGTCCCAGATGTCTCACATGCCCATTGAGTAGTCATATCTACAGGTGCACAGCTAGGCTGACTTGCGATAGAACAGTTGCTCTGAACTGGATTTTTTGATAATTGTGCAAAGAGAGCATTCCACTGCGGACATGCTCCACCATTTTGTTGATACACATAGCAGCCAGTTCCATCCGATTTGCATGAAGGGTCTTGTGGAACTAACTTCATATAAACCACATTTTTAACCTTCCACTCTTGCCCAAATGGGAGTGCTCGAGGATAACAGTTGTGGTCACTGTAATAAGCATCTAAAGCGATTTTAATCTGCTTAATGTCCTGCTCTCGATTACTATCATGTGCTTTTGAGAACTGGCTGATGGGATTGATTGACCAAATTGCAGCCAGAAGTAATACTCCAAGTATGGCGATAACTACCATTAACTCGATAAGCGTAAATCCTAAACTCAATTTTGAGTTCAGATTGGGACTATTTCTCTTTAAGAATTGCTTGGTCATGAGATCAGAACAGAAGTGAGAGGATAAAGGGAGAAATGATATGGCCAAAGAATACCATTATGAGTGTCCCAATAACTAAGAAGGGTCCAAATGGGACAGTGTCTCCACGTAGCCTCTTTTTCTTTCCTAAAATAAGTATGAGAGAAGTAATCGCACCTGTCAAGAAAGCGAAATAGAGTCCGAAGATTGTCCCTGGGAATCCGAGTAAAAGCCCAGCTACAAAGCTATAAAGAACATCACCAAACCCCATTCCTCTCCCTTTTGTGAGTGCAAAAATTAAAAAAAAGAAAATTCCAGCTCCAATTCCTGAAAGCAAATTGGGAATAAAAAGAGTGGGGGAGTCTAGAATGATGATAATACAGCTTAGTAGTATCATGCATAAAAACGGAATCGGAATAATTCTCTTCTTACTATCAACAAGATATATTCCTGCTAACGAAAAAGAGATGACGAAATATGCTACAAGCAGATATAGTGAGTACATGGAGAAACGAGCGTACGTAGCAATAAAGAGGACTCCGAGTGCTAATTCGGAAAGAAAATACTCCCAGGAAAGCTCTTTGTGACAATTCCTGCATTTTCTCCCTTGAATGAGAAATGAGACAAGTGGTATTAACTCAAACCATATGAGCTCTTTGTGACAAAATGAACACTCAGATCTCCCAACAAAGATAGATTTCTTTGTCGTAATTCTATCTGCAACAACATTAAGAAAACTTCCAACACATAACCCCAATAAAAAGATAATTATATACTCCATGTACTAAGCATAACTCATTAAAAGACCCAATAGTTAAGTCCGTGAAGAAGGTGAAGTACAACCTGGAAAGACAAGAGAACATAGCAAATCGGCATAAGAAGCTGCTCTTTCTTTGCATTCTTTAATATCACAGCGAATACTATATACATTGGAAAAATTACATAGACATATCTATGAAAACTTGAGAAAGCGCCTAAAAGTACTACGCTCCCAAACATTACGGAGTACGCAAACCAAACTTTGCCCAATACCTTATAGATGAATGGTAAAGTGATAAGAAATAGCACAAAGAAAAATCTGTCCATAATTCCGGTTGGAATAAATGACAATGATGCTAAATCGTAGAATGATGTGATGAAAATATTGGGCGCAAATAAATTCTCAAATCTTGTACCAGTGGCAAAATCATTCTGCGCTGTAAATCCCCTGAATGGATCGCCTGTAAGTATCCTCATAAGGAAAAGATAGGCGACAAAACCCAAAACTGGCATAAGAAGATA
>JAGOPV010000003.1:0-59170 GCA_017991775.1 Candidatus Levyibacteriota bacterium
GACCTCTGTTATAATCAGCAAATGGTAACTATCTATCTTGTAAGACATGGGAATAAAGAAGCTGTCCCATTTGATCCAGCCCTCACAAAAATAGGTCTTAAACAGGCTGAGGTGACAGCAGAATATCTCAGGGCTACTCCTTTCCAGGCGATAATTGTCAGTCCCAAGACTCGCACCCAGCAAACGGCAAGAGCAATTGCACTTGCTCAATCGATGGATTTTACTGTGGACAATAGGCTGACTGAGCGAATGGAATGGGAGAATAATGAGTCCTTTGATGAATTTATCTACGAGTGGAGTAAGACTGATAATGACAGGAAGTATCAGCCACTAGGAGGAGATTCGTCAAACAAAAAAGGCGAGAAAATGAAGCAAGTTATCCAAGAGTATTCAGCAAAACTCGAGGATGGGAATATTCTCTTAGTAACTCACGGCGGCTCGATTGGAGATCTATTACGACTACTATTTGGGGAGAAGGACACGCATCATGTGCTTGATCCAGTGACACACGCCCCACATATTCAAATTGGAGAATGCTCGATCACTGTGATCGAAAAAAATGGAGATAACTATGAACTACTTAAAATAAATGACACTTCTCACCTCTCAACTCCCCTGTCCTAATTCTTTCATGTCAGATGTTGACTCAAATAACACGTGCTCTTCTCCATCAGTATTGAGCATATCTTGCGTTGCGAGCTCTAAATTTTCAGCTGGGATAGCTGCATCTAAGATTGCTCTTCCAGCCTCGATAGCTGTTCCAATCACTGGGAGCGCATTACCTATACGAGATGCTAGGCCAAATTCTTGTTCAATCTTATCAATAAGTTGATCAAAGTCTTGATTAGGCCCGATCTCAGGCGCATCGGCATCGAAGCTAGGTGATGCTGAGAGCATTGCGGCGCGCGTATTGAGTGCATTGAGAAAGTGTGTCCGGGCGAAAGCTATTTCAGGCTCTATTGGAATATCTGTTGGTCTTAGATCTTCTTGCTGCTCAAGCGCAGGCATAAATGTATTTTCATACCAATCTAATGCACAGTCTTGCATACTGAGAAAGTCACAAGCCTCTATCATCTCCGGAGCAAATGTACTTTTCTCACCTAGAGTTAAAGCTTCAATTGCGGCAGTAAGAAATGGCACATGGTCAACTCGAGAAAACCCCGCATTCCTTAAAGCAGCATAGTCGTCATTATCATCATCTCCCAGTTCTCTCACAACAGTTATTTTCGCTTTATCTAATATATGGTGGTTAATTCGGTCTGATCCAAATCGATCGTATTGTGCTGAGGTAGCTGAACCTTCAAATTCGCCATCTGGTATAAATTCGATTGACGCATTTTGCCCGAGCGCATTATCCGTACTATAAGCATGACTGAAGTATATGCGTGATGTGCCTATGGGAACTATTTGATTGGCGTACATGTCAGAATTGTGCGCAACATATCTGATTTCTCGATCGCTAAATACTTGTCCTATTGCTTGAACTACTCTGATTGGTTCAATTTCCAGTCCATCTCGTGCCTCTTCCAAGAGAGCTTGAAGGAGTGAAATTCCCTCAGGGACATTTTCAACTGGAGCTAATCCTTCATCGGGTGGGCTTTTAGGCAGATCATCATAAAGTTCTACGCTCTGTTCATGTGTTGAAAGATCTGAATTTTCATGTACTTTGGTGAGAACTGGCTCAGATAGTCCCCTGATAACAGCTCCTGCAATACCGCCATCAATTTTGCTTGAGACTAATGCTCCAAGAGTATTCTTAAGAACATCTCGTCTTGATTTCGGTGTGATTAATACTTCTGGTAGTTCTCTCTCCATTCTTGCAGAGTATAGATAATTTGGTTTGGATGTCAATATGAAATGAGGCGGAGGGTTCTGATGGACCGACCGCCTCTGAAATTGCAGGAGGTAGTTACCTTCTGCGTTGGTGTAGAATTTTGCTGTCTAGTTCAGACTCGCCTAGTAAGGCAAATTGAGCGCTGAACTGGATTCGAAAATTTTGGATGTGTTGCCATGCCCGATCAGTTCTCAGGCCGTGCATGCTGGCGAATACGTGTTGATCAAAGATGAGAAGGTGAATTGGATCAACTCCTCTTCTGACCAAATACGAGCCATAGCCTTTCATTCCATTCATGTTGAACCAGTTCGCTTTAAGCGACCTGTCACCACCGAGTGGATAATCAGGGAACAGTTTGGCGAGGAATGCATCTCGAGACTTGAAGACTGCTTCAGCAGCAATCACCCGCTGCTCCTTGATCATTTGGGCTGCGTATGCTCTTGTACTTTCCTCAAGGTGCGGCACGATTTTTTGTGCCAGTACCAATGCAACCGCTCCAGACATGAGTGAGACAAGTTCTTCTAGCGAAATTGGGCCTCTCGATGTCTGAATGAGAATTGGACCTTCCATGACAGTCTCCTTTTTTATCCGGTAACTTCAAAAGAACTAAAAGATTATATTGATAGAGGCTGTGGAAGTCAAGCTATAGGACTAAATGTATGTAATACCTATACGATTTTTACATTACCTGAGAGGCTTTTGAATATCTTGAGAGCAATAAATAGACAAGCTATCATCAGAACACTTGCTCCAAGGAATGGCAGCATGATGCTGATACTTGCAAGACCCCCTGCGATTATTGGACCGATGATCTGACCTATGCTCATATATGAGGCATTAATACCCTGCATCTCACCCTGCTCACTATCGTCAACCTCTTCAGACAAAATAGTCTGAGTGATCGGTTGAACAAATGAATTCACAAGCCCAAGCGCGATGCTCGCTATGACAAATACCAAAATACTCTTTGCCAAGAACATCACGATAAAGATAGCTGCCACCCAAGCAAGTGAGTAAAGAAGAGTCTTTTTGATCTTTAGGAATTTCAGTGCTTGTTGCAAAAGCACGAGTTGGGAGATGAGTCCTAGTGCTCCAAAGAGAGTGAAGAGTAACGATATTTGATTGGGACTCATATTAAGTACTTTGACTGTTGAAGATTGGAAACCAAAAATAAACATCGAGAAAGCCATGAAGTAAAAGAGCGTCATTATAAGCGTTAAGCCAACAGTTCTGTTGGTAAGCGCATGCCAAAGTTTGGAAAAATCAAAGAGTTTGGTCTTACTGACTTGACCAATATTTTTGTTAGTCTCAGGGAGGAATATCCACGTGATAATGACTGCAAGAAGAGAAATTGCTGCTGCAATAAGGAATGGAAGTGCTGGACTAATACCTACAGTAAAGGCAGAGATAGCAGGGCCAAAAATAAATCCAAATCCAAATGAAGCTCCTATGATGCCAAAGCCCTTTGCTCGGTCTTTTGGCTCGGTGGTATCGGTTATGACAGCTGAAGCCACAGGGATATTGCCTGCAGTGATGCCATCAAGCGCTCGTCCTAAGAATAGAAAGATCGCATTTGGTGCAAAGGCGAGCATCACAAATGAAAGCGCAGTACCTGCGATAGATGTGATAAGGAGTGGCTTGCGACCAAATCTGTCCGAGAGACGACCGATAATCGGTGTTGAGAAGAACTGACAGAGCGAAAAGAGTGCAAAGAGAAGGCCATTCTGAAAATCTGTCAGTCCAAATCTCATCGAGTATGAGTAAAGAATTGGAATGATAATGCCATATCCAAGTGCGTTGACGACTGCGATCAAAGCGATGATCATGAGATTGCGATTTTTAAGCATTTAGTTAGTATAGCTAACATAAATTCGTACGTAAAGTCCCTCTTTGCTATAATCTGCGTGTTCTTTTAAAAGAACTCTTCTCTGTTCGAGAAGAGCTTTTTCGATTACAAGAAAGTGAGTGGGAAATGACCGCCAGTGTAATGACGCTTTCAGAGTCAGGCCATCAGACTCTTGCTTTGGCTAAGGAGGAAGCAGCCCTCCTACACCATGGTTACATCGGCACCGAGCATCTCCTTCTGGGATTGGTACGGGCCGAGGGTACAACTGCGGCTCAAGTCTTAGCGAATATGGGAATACAACTCCAGAAGGTTCGTTCGGCTGTTGAATTCATCGTTGGAAAGGGTGAGGGAAACTCCCAAGATGAGCCAGCACTGACTGTACGCTCAAAGCGGGCTCTTGAGTTGGCGATGCAGGAAGCTAGACAGCTCGATAGTCCATGTGTTCATTCAGAGCACATCCTTCTGGGACTTTTTCGGGAAGGTGAAGGAATTGGTGTCGGCGTTCTCGAATCACTCGGAGTGAGACTTGAAAAGATTCGTCCACAGTTAATGAGAGCATTGGCCTCTGGCCTGATGCTTTCAGAGAACGAACTCCAAGAGATCGAGGGGGTTGTGGCCAATCTGACTCTCTTCGAGCAGTTGCTCGGACTTAACGTGCCGGCAACTTGTGTCTCTATACTCAATGCCCATCTTACTTGGGAGCCTGAGAAGCTCACGATTGCGGGTACACAGCCTGAGATCTTTGAAATTTTTCAGTCTATGTTTCGAAGGGCAGTGCAGCCCTTTCGGGACGCGAACGATGTTTGTCTCGGTTTTGTTTCGTTGCATGCAGTGGCAACGAATAAAATCAACCTGGAGCATGGGAAGGTCTGCCCGTTCTGTTCGACGATGATCAACGCTATAAAGCAAGCTCATTTGTCTCTTCAGACATCCTGACAATCTGGTCCATAGAATGGACCATCAATCATTTCATGCGGGGCGTAGTCCTTAGGACTATTCCCCGCTTTTTTTGTGCAAAAAATTATCACTTTGCTATAATCCTTTCCAGAACATTGAAATTTTTGAATATCCACTTTGGGTATTCAGCATTAGCAGAGGAGTCAGTCATGGAAGCAGTGGTTGCCGGGAATAAGCATCTTCTGATCGTCAGTAGTGACGATTGGGTTACTATCGTAGCCATTCGTGCACTTCTCGGATTTTCGCTTGGTGATTTTGTTTTAGGAATCCAAACTAATGACCCAAGCATTGTTCGAAGAGGAGTCTACGTTGGGATTCACTGGGTCAATACTGATGAGAAAGCTTTCGCAGCAGCAGCCATAATCCCAATTGATGGCGAAAGCGATAGCTTTTTTTGTGGAATCAAGGATTTTGCAGCAATTGCAGATTCAGATCTAGCACCCAGCGAGCTTGAATTTGCTGAGCATATTCGAGCCATCTTGCCCGCAAGGGATTAAAACTTTCTTTCGCGGGGCGTAGTCCATAGGACTATTCCCCGCTTTTTTTGTGCAAAAATAATTCGCTAGTTTGATCTATTTGATCATATTGACACTGTACGATCGTACAGTCTATAGTTACTGTACCAACGTACAGCAAGCAGATAGCAAATGGCAGGCGGGCAGTACGACAAAATAATATTATGAATTTAGATCTAGCAATACAAAAATTACGAAAGTTCTACAAGATCCAGAAGAGACTCCCGTCATATCAGGAGATTTGTACGATATTTAACTACTCTTCCAAAAATGCAGCTGTCTATTTAGTCCAAAAACTTATAGAAGCAGATATCGTGGAGAAGGATGAAAAGGGTAAAATCCTTCCCAAAAAATTATTCCATATCCCCCATCTGGGTATCATTAAGGCAGGATATCCAGCTCAGGCTGATGTACAGTTGGGGGATAGCATCGATTTTTATGAATATCTTTTGGATATGCCTGGTGAAGTATTTTCACTCACTGTGCATGGAGATTCTATGCAGGATGCAGGGATACATGAAGGAGATATTGTGATTGTAGCCAAAGATGAATCAGCTCGTAGTGGGGATGTGGTGGCAGCCATCGTTGATAATGAGTGGACTGTGAAGTATTTTCAGAAGCAGAATAATCAAGTAGCTCTCATCCCCGCTAATAAGAACTACCCGATTATTCGTCCTCAGGAAAGTCTCATCATCGGCGGCATCGTTACTAGCGTTATAAGGAAATACCGATAAATGCATGAGCGAGTTAGCATTATTACTGTCTATGATCATCTCAAAAGTACTACACTCCCCTCGCGGGTCAAATGGAATGGAAGAGTTTGCTAAGTTTCATAGCTTGGTCTCCCTCACGCTCGCAAGGATGGTAGTGCTCTCAACCATATCTTTAGTGTCTTTGCTGGTTATCTGCACCTTTGTCTAGACCTCAAATCCAAAGCTCTCATCTGGACACTTGAAGAAACGGCGGTCAGCAGCTGACTTGTCGTGCTGAACTCATTTCAGCATCTCTACCTCGATTAGATCCTGAAAATAATTCAGGATGACCCTCTGAACTATGTAGACAATATTTGATCAGCATGGTGAATAGCCGGTTGGAGATGTACGACGAATGGGTTTGAGGGCAGGCTATCTTGAGGATAGTGTACGCCTGCCCTCACATCTTATTCCGAAAGAACTACGTTAGGATAATTTGCAAAATTACTAAATGAGCGCCTTGGAAGTCATACACTTCGTAATGGATTCTTACTCCATAGCGCTGATCTTACTACTACCACCACATATGGTTGGATGGCAGATAGGTATGAGAGACGAAAGTTAGTGTAATTGTTCTAGCGAGTAAGCATTTTGCCGACCCCTATTACAACGATTGCTCCAATTACAGCTACAAAAAGACTGTAGAAATTAAAGCCAGTAACTCCACTTGCACCAAATGTATTCATGATAAATCCGCCCAAGAATGCGCCGATGATTCCAAATATAATGTTCATAAGAGCGCCTTGTTCAGCATCTGTCTTCATAACAATTGATGCGATCCATCCAGCTAAAGCTCCGAAAATAATCCAAATAATAATATTCATATAAAGTTCACCCCCCTTCGCTAAAGCATCGAAGGGGCATGCCCTCCTGACTTTCTAAACTCAAGTATAAGCTGAGTGAATAAGAGGAGAATAATGAACGTGTAAGACTGGAGTAAGAGCCTATGAAAGAGAAGAAATCCATCTAACAGCTGAGAGAATAGTGCAGATCAGAGCTACGACAGAGATACATTGCCAAAAAATTTGATGCAAGAACCAGACTGCTTCACCTGGCGCATGTTTATTGATCCAAAATTGTTCAGGCTCATTACCACCTCGAGGATGGAATTGCTGTAAGAACCAATATAGTGTCTCACCACCACTTCGAATGAGCCAGAAAGCTGAGGCTATAAGCAGAAAGAGTAAGAAATCTTGGAGAAAAAGACAGGTCAATGAGGCGAGAATCCAAAATGGTCCGATAATGATGTGATCTGCCCAGACGAAAGATCCAAAAGGCTCGCACATTTTCCAAGGCTGCGCGAGAATGCTACTTTTACTTTTGCAGGAAAAATACGCTTTTGCTGATGAAAGAACAGAGAAAAGAAAAATGACGATAAGAATTATATTTGCCATAGGAGTGAGTTATTGATTAGCTGATTGGGTTGTTACCTGGCCGTGATTATTGCAGATATAGCGGATCTCATCAACCACCTCGCGTGTTTTCTCTTTTGTAAGAGCTAGGATTGAGAGCAGATCTTTATTTTGATTGATGTCTCGACATAGTACGACATGATTGGCAAGAAGGCGTGCTTTCTGGTCAGCGGAGAGAGACATGAGGATAGTTATCGGATAGAGATTGGAAGTCTCGATGAGTTCTCTTAGACTTCCCTTATCTGGATAATTCCAGCTAATAATTTTTAGACCAACACAGCCAGCATAAGCGTTAGCGTCAATTGTCGTCTTGGTATTGGTCACTACCCAAACTTCATCAAATTTATACTTATCTTTCAGGTCATCAAATCTTGCCTTTACATAAAGTGCGACTTTAATGTCTGAGCGAGTCCCAGGGTTATTATGAAACTTTGCTTCGATAAGTATTTTCTTTGAGTCCTTTTCAAGGATGACATCAGTCTCATGTGATACACACCTCCCATTTAAAATTTGTCTTGTTTGAGCGCTATAGCCATTCTCTTCAAAGATTTTTGCGACAAAGTCTTCAAATGGATATCCCGTTGGCCCTAGCAGCATAATTGATTGCTTGAGGCTATAGCGAGACTTCGTATAAGGATTAGGAGACTCAGATAGCTCTTTGGAGATCGCATTATAGATATCATGAGTGGGAATCCCGTCGTATAGTTTGGCCTCAACTGTCCGAAGTGCTCGTTGTTGAAGATCCTTGGGGACTCCTGCTCTACGGATCGAACCTAGGACTTTCTCTGGATTGTAAGGCTCCCTTGTGCCGTCAGCTTTATAAACATACGCCATGATACTATCGTATGGGATTTTCAGAGAAGTTACAACTTAAAGTTCTTCTTTTTGTATGCAGTTACATTTTCATCCGTATAGAAAACCTCATAGTCTGGATTGGTATGAAGTATTGCGGATTTGGATGCATAGTTACTTTCAAGAGAGGGAAGATTGTCGTCTGATTTATCGATGATAACAATATCAGCACTCTCCATAGCAAAAGGGACATTATAAAGGAATCTCCTATGCGACAGGTGCGAGCCAATGCTATTGGTAGTTGAGACGCTAGCAGTCACTGGGATCGAATCTAGCAGCTTATTGAGTTCATTTTTATGCTGATATTGCTTGGTAAACATATCCGTATTTGGTTCTTTAGCACCAGGCAGTGGACCATATTGGTAGGCACCGTATAGTCCAACAAATAACAAATAACATATAACAAATAGCTTTGGAATTCTTGTGAATTTTTTCAGCAGCCACGCAAGTCCAGTCGTGAGTGCGATGAAAAGAAATGGAGTAATGATGGCTGTGTATTGATAGTAAATTTGATAGAGTTCGGATTTGGCACTTAAAATATTAATTGTAAGATCTGGTAGAGCAAAGATAAGAAAGATTGGAGCAAGCAATGGCAGATAGCCAAGAGGTTCTAAGAGTTTTTGGAAGTATATAACTCTACTTTCTTGAGTAATGAGTTCGAATGTCTCCTTTGGCGAAGAGATAAATTTCTTTATTAGGTCAGATGGTGAACTAGATTCATCTTTTGATGATGAATAATATTCTAGTGCAAAGTGCTGCATGCCTCCAGCAGCATGTGGGATGATGTACCAAATAAGTGAAATGGCTATGAAGAGTGAAATGAGAAATGTTCCAGTCCCAACCTTCCATTGCCTTTGAACTACCGCAATATAGATCCCCATAAGTCCTGTTACGGCCCAGACTTGTTCTTTGCAAAGACCTGCAAGAACAGCAAAGATAACGAAGTGTCCATAGCGTTTCTTGAAGATAAAATACATTGCACCAAGCACAAATGTCGTTGCAAGCGTTACAGCATGGAAATCATAGATGATGCTTCTCTGTACGCTTGGATTGAGAAGGTAAAGAGCGCTTATGATGAGCGATAATGTCTTGTCTTTAAGAAAGTGAGTCGCAATAGCGTACACGAAAAATGCTCCTGCCCCTACAATCACAACTTGCAAGAGTAAAAGCAGCCGAGGATCTTCCCAGATGAGATAAAGTGGTGCAAATGCAACAAGAATAACATCAGCATGGAATGCAAGTCGCGAGACAGTCTCCATCCCATTGGGATTTATGAACTCGAAAATTCTTCCATGTGAGCTATTCCAGACAGTCTGTGCCATATTGCCCAAATCAAACCTGCCTGTATAGAAATTTTCAAATCGTAAAAAACTCACAACGCTGAAGTACCATGAGAACATCACGTAAGAGAGCGACAAAATCATTACGTGTGCGTGGTCCATTGAATATTGGATTATGTAATTAAATTTGCCAGTCCGAATTTTATGAAAAGCATAGGAGATCCCAATAAAAATTACTTCACATATAATCAATACAAGTCTACAAAATAGAGATGCAAATGCAGCAAGTGGCACCGTCATTAAGTTACCAAGAAATATTGTCAGAACTCCTTCTCTAACTCCAAGTCCACTTGGTGTGATAACAGAAACAAATCCCACCAGGAGACTAAGCATAAAAAACCCAATAAATTGCCACATCAAATTGGGGTCAAGATACGTCAGCGATGTGATCACGAAGAAGTATCCAAGTCCTAGGAAGATGAATGACGAAAAAATATAGAGAATTGATTGGAGCGTGTCAAATGGTCTAAAACTTGGGAAAATATGTTCTAAGACTGTCTTAATTTTACCATCTTTAATTCTGATAACTGATCTGTTGTAGCAGTATATTATTAGACCAATTGACGCCAGGAGTAGCGCGCCAATAGTTAAGGGTAGCTGAAGTTGATTGAGGTGAAGATAATATCTTGAAACGAATGGTATAGCTAAAATGGAGAGAAATACTCCAGCTATAATTACGATCTCTGTCTCCCAAAGTATAAAAGTGCCAACATCTTTTTTAGATATCCCCTTTTTACCGTACTGCGTAGCCACGCCGAGTGCAGCCCAGATATTGCCTGGAATATATCTGCGAAGTTGTGTAAATGACCAAAGAAAAAGTGACTCTCGTGGGTCAAGTGGATGCCCTGCGAAGCGAATTATTTTATACCAGACAAAACTCCTGAAGAAGTAGTAAATGATAAAGCAAAGCATCCCTGGGATTAGTAGCGAAAGATTGATTGATTGAAGCTGCTCTGCAATGTTGGTACCATGGGAAAGAAATGTCCTTCCTAGAAAGAAGAGGGCAATAAGTGAAATGGGCCAACCAAGTGCAAATTTAATGACTGAAAAGGCTCTATCCTTTAATCTAGCTTCTGCCATGTTAGTTTGCTGATCCGGATGCTACTGGAGTTGTAGTAGGTGCTGTGGTCGGACCTTGATAAGAAAAGGATCGATTGAGAATTTTTTCTTCACCGTTCACGACACTTTTAACTTTGAGCTGGAAACGAATTGACCCACTTGGTGGGTTATAAAGTGCAATCGAATTACTACTATACTCTGAGAATCGTCCGCCATTGATGCTATATGCCCAGACGACAGCACAATAATTACCTTGCTCATAATCAATTGTAATTTGAACAGGATTATCTTCAACAACCTCATTTGCTGCTGGAGAAGATATTGAGATCGGGCCTATCCCCTTCTCGCATGCAGCTGAAGTGGTCTGTGTTATAACGGAATTGGACTTTTCCGCTGGAACTGTAACAACAATTGGAGCTACATCCTTTGTATCTTTAGAATCGTCTTTTTTTGAGTTGAGGTTATTTACGTTGAGAATTATAACAGTAAGAAGAACAGGGACACTAAGAACAGCGGTAAAAAATTCTACATACTGTTTTTTGTCTGGGAGTGATCTATATGAATAGCGTAAGTTCTTGGCGAATTTCTTAAAACGATTTACTGGGGCAAATTCTTGTTCAGCCATGATTCAATTGTAACAAATAAGATCAAAGATGCAACCTATCTGAGGTTATTCGTATCGCAATGCTTCAATTGGGGATAGTCTTGAGGCGCGAATCGCGGGTGCAATTCCAAAAACAACCCCAACAACTACAGAGAATGCAAATGCAAGCGCTACGGACCACCAAGTTACCTGCGAGACAAATAGCGCTGCAAGAATAAATGAAGCTCCTAACCCGAGAGCAATCCCTATCACTCCTCCGCCGAGAGATAGCATTACAGCTTCAAGCAAAAACTGTTTGAGGATGTCTTCTCTTCTTGCTCCAAGTGCCTTTCTTAAACCGATTTCTTTTGTTCGCTCTGTTACCGATACGAGCATAATATTCATCACTCCAATGCCACCGACTATTAGCGAGATCGCTGCGATACCCCCAAGTGCAACTGTGAGTATGCCTGTAATATTTGTAATTGTTGAGAGCGTCTGTTCTTGAGTCATCAGTGTAAAATCATCTTCTTCAAGTCTGGCAGACAAAATACTCTTTGCTCTCGCAATTACCGCATTAACCTGTTCGGGTTCTTTTGCTGCAATATAGATGGTACTAACAGTTGGTGCACCAAATAACTTTCGTGCAGTACTTAAAGGAATGATGATAGTGTTATCTTGATCTTGACCAAATACAGATCCCTTAGCTGATGATATTCCTATGACTGTAAATCTACTTCCTGAAATGGATATCTTTTTGCCGATTGGATTTTTTGTCTGAAACAAGTTCTTCACAACTGTTTGGCCTATCACAGCAACTTTTCCACCACTTGCTTCTTGAGCCTGTGTAAAGAATGAGCCTTTTTCAAGCTCAGTTTTTATAATTTCAGGATATATAGCACCAGTTCCAACAATCTGTGTATTTTTATTTGTCTTACTACTATATTTGACCGTTGTTATTTTTGAGATGTAAGGGGTCGTCTTAGCAATATTTTTTAATCTCACTTGAAGATATTCTGCGAGTGGGAATGATAGTTTGTTGACTGCATCACCTGGTCCTTGTTGACCGCCTACCTTACCCGGAATAACAAAAATAAGATTTGAACCGAGACCAGATATTTGATTTGTAATATATGATTGGAGACCTGTGCCGAGTGAGACAAGAACAATCACCGCAAACACACCAATTATAACACCCAATGTCGTGAGTAAACTGCGTAGTGCGTTTGCTTTTAATGATGTTGCTGCTAGTGCAAGTAGTTCTTTTAAGTTCATTTTTGAATTTCTCCGTCACGGAGAGTTATGATCTTTTTTGCCTGAAGAGCGATGTCGTGTTCGTGAGTGATTATGATAATAGTGTTTCCTTGTTTGTTAAGTTCATTTATTATTTTCATGACTTCATTTCCAGATGCGGTATCTAGATTTCCGGTGGGCTCGTCTGCAAGGATAATCGCAGGTTTATTAATCAGAGCTCTTGCTATAGCTACACGCTGTTGCTGGCCACCTGAGAGTTGATTTGGCTTTTTGTGCACTTGCTCTTTCAACCCAACACTTTCAAGTAAGTCCATTGCTCTTTGCTCTCGTTCTTTTTTTTCAAGCCCAGCATAGATGCTCGGTAGTATGACGTTGTCGAGAACGGTTGCTCTTTTGAGAAGATTGAACGACTGAAAAACAAACCCAATCTCTCTACTTCTATTTGCGGCCATCTCATTTTCCGATAAATTTGTGACATCGACACCATTGAGCAAATATGTACCTGAAGTTGGCGAGTCAAGCAGGCCAATAATATTAAGCAGTGTAGATTTACCCGATCCAGATGATCCAGTGATTGCTATAAAGTCACCTTTTTTGATTGTAAGTGTAATGTTTCGGAGTACTTGAGTCGTAATATCGTCTGAGATATAGTTCTTAACAATATTCTCGAGCTGAATAACATTTTTAATGCTTGTCATTGGCTACATGCTTTTATTGCTAGGCTTAGCTTGTCGAAGTGTCACCTTTTCAGGGTCTAACGCAACTTCCTCCCCAACTTTAAGACCGCTAATCACTTCAATATCAAAATCATTTTGAAGACCAATTTTTATTTTCCGCTTTTCAAAGACCTCAGACTTTTTGACATACACGAATTCATCCTCAAACAAGCTTGATGAAGGTATCGAGAGTATTTGCTTTTCTTCTGCCACGACAATGTCTGCATCACCATTCATGCCAATTCGGTATACATCAGCTTTAGGAGGCAGGAGTACCTTGGTGCTAAAAGCAGTCCCACCCGTTGAAGTTGGGTGACTTGCGAAATCCACCGTGCTAATTGTGCCCTTTATGATCTGATCAGGAAATGCATCAAGAGTAATTTCTACTTCTTGATTCTTTTCAATTAGTCCAACGTCAGCTTCATCTATATCAATAAGAAACTCAAGTCCGTTTGGATTAACAACAGTTAGGGAGTCTGAAGCAGTTGATGTTATACCAGCAACATCGATAGTAGAATTTGTTACAATCCCATCAATTGGCGATGAAATAACTGACTGCTCTTTTGCTAAGGATAATAACTCGACGGAGAGCACTGCTTTTTCGAGGTCGAATTGGTTATTCTCAAGAATTCGTCGTACTGATTCGGTTGCTGCATCCTGAGGCTTAGAAACATTATTTGAATCAAGAGTACTTTCAAATGTATTACGTTGCTTTGCATAGTCTCGTAGTGAAGTCTCAAGATTTTTTTGCAGGGTTCTTTGATCAAAAGTGATAAGTATCTGGCCCTTCTTTACAGAATCTCCATTTTTTACTCCAATGTAAGTAATTTTTGTATTAAGAGGAATAGCAAATGTTACTTCTTGTGAAGCACTTATCTTGCCATTAGCAGATACTGTCTTTGTAATATCTTTTAGGGTAGCTCTTTCTGTCGCTAGTTTTTCAGGAGGCTTTGGACGGAAGAATATGAATATAACTATAACAAGTGCGACAAGCCCTAATGCAATAAATTTATGGCGTTTAAAAAAATGAAACAAAGGCAAGACACTCATATAAATAGTATGACGAGGAATGGGCTATAAAACAACTCTAAAACGTTACTTTACCTGAGAGATAATGTAGATATTACCGGTTTTATCATCTGAGACATATGCATATCCTTCTTGGTCAAACACTACATCAACTGGTCTGCCTACAACAGATCCATTCTGGATAAAACCCGTTAAGAAATCTTCAGATGAAGTTAATTGGGTACCACTTACTTCTAGCTTTACAACTTTGTATCCATCAGGAATCGATCTATTCCAGGAGCCATGGTATGCAACGAGGATATCGTTGACCCAGCTACTTGAGAAGTTAGCTGGGATAAATGCGAGTCCGAGTGGTGCTGAATGTGCGGGAATTTGAAAAGCTGGAGCAACTGTATTTGAGCAGTAAGATGAGCTCATTTTATTAAAGTTTGCATCAAAGACCTTATCTCCGTAGCAATATGGCCATCCATAGTCGCCGCCACTCTTTAGTATGTTAATTTCATCGGGTGGCAGATCATCGCCTAAAAGATCTCTTCCCATCCCTGTTGACCATAGAGCACCATCAGTTGGATTGATCGCAAGGAAAGGAGCATTACGAACACCTTTACTAAAAACCTTTAAATTATTGCCTTCGCTGTCTGAGATAAGCACTGTGCCACTTTGTGCATCCTTCTCTTCGCAAACATTACAAGTGGATCCGACTGAAGTATAAAGATTAGAATTTTCGTCAAAGACAATCGTTCGCTTATTGTGATTGGTGTTGCCCGGGAGTTTGAAAAGCTCTTTCTCGAAAGCTGCTTTATAGGATGAGGTGTCAAATGAGAATCGTGAGACTCTCCTGGTCTCTGCTATATAGAGTTTGTTATTTATCATTGCAAGGCCATGAGGCTGGTCGAGTCCACTTACAACAGAGATAACTTCATCTGCGATGCCGTCACTATTTTTATCTGGTAAAGCATAGACGTTTCCAGTTCCGGAAGACGATACAAGAAGCGTACCATCTGGAGTGAAATAAAGATCTCTCGCATTTGTAATATTGTTGGCAAATAATTTAACTGTATATCCCTCCGGGGTGGAGAGAGTAAAGGGCATATCCCCTCCCCTGGCAGTTGGCTGAGTGCCTTGATCTGCAATATCATTTTGAACGGAAAGTTTTGGAGTAGATTTGCTAAGTGGAGTGATAAGAAATTTTCCAGCAATAACAACGACAATTAAAAGCGTAATAACACCTATAACAGAAAGTTTCTTCATTCTCCACCAGTATACATACCGATAAGGACAATTTCCAGTTTCATTGATCTTAAATCGCTACTTTGGTACAATTACTGTGCCTGATTTTAATGGATCAGGATAAGCACCCGCCTATCAAGTTATTTCTTGATAGAGTTGGTCCGTACGCACCCGTAGCTCAGTGGATTAGAGCACTTCGCTTCGGACGAAGGGGTCGGGGGTTCAAGTCCCTCCGGGTGTACAGCGTAAAGCCGCTTTGCGGCCACGCAGCAAGCTGTTTTAAAATGTATTTTGTGTATTTACTTGAAAGTATCACTAAGGGTAGCTGGTATATAGGCTATACTCCAGATGATGTTTACAAAAGACTTGATAAACACAATGCTGGGTTAGTTACATCTACGAAGCCTTATGTACCATGGAAAGTTATTTACTATGAAGCATACGCTTTGAGGGAAGATGCAACAGGAAGAGAAAAATTCTTGAAAAGTGGATCTGGAAGAACTTACTTAAATAAACAATTGAGAAATTATTTAAAGTAGAAGGTTTACCGCGTGATGAACGCAGTGAATTTTACGCGGGCCCGTAGCTCAATGGTAGAGCAGTACCCTCTTAAGGTATTTGTTGGAGGTTCAAATCCTCCCGGGCTCACCGAGTCAAACTCGGCTCCGCCAGCAGATATAGTCGGCAAGGAGCTGAGGAAGACGAAGGTGAATCGAGTTTGACTCGATCACACCTTTCAATCACAATTAATTCATGAATAAAACGTCAGACGTTTTATCTCCGCATTACTTCGTATATACCTTTGTAAGTCTAAAAGATAATAAATTTTATGTTGGATTTACCACCAACTTAGAACAGAGATTATCTGAGCATAATAATGGAAATGTTATCGCGACAAAGAATAGACTACCACTTAAGCTAATTCACTATGAATACTTTACAAACAGAGGAGATGCAATAGCTCGGGAAAGATTTTTGAAGAGTGGATTTGGAAGAGAGCAGATGAGACATGCCTTAAAGAGAACACTCATCACTTTTAAGGTAATTTGATTAAGGTAATTTCTGTCTGATATCCATCAGCATGATGTCGTAACTCTGTAGAACATAGTCTGATTCATTGATTCCCAACTCACTTAGCACCTTCTTCATCTCATTTTGAACCACACCAGCATCTTCATCTGCAATTTTCTCAAGCTCTACGAACTCTCCAAGACCAATTACGTTATCAAGGCAAACTGTAAAGTCTCCATATTTTGTTATTTCCCTCTCTTTTTCAACTTCAATTGTGAGCTCAAAACCTAACTGAACTATCATTTCGTGCATAGACTTTGGATCTTCGATCACAGTCTCAATTTCAATTTTATCCAGATCTTGAGATTGGGAGCGCTTAAAGGTGAGGATAGATTTGACTTCCTCACTTCTTATTCGAAGAACAGGGTCTGTCAATTTTTTAGTAGCAAAGGTGAATCCTTTTGGAAGGTATATTTTATCAACTTGGATGACGGAGGGTGAAAAGATACAGCCTTTCTTTTGGAGAAGCGATCGGAGAGAATGTGCGTCCTGAATTTTCGCTTTTATTTCAATTTCGCGCTTCATGAGTTGATGATAGCACAAACCTTAAGAGTCCCAATAACGGGACTCTTATAAGGATCAAATAAAAACTTTGATTACTTTTTACCAGCGAGCTTGTTCCAAAGAAGAACGAGTCCTGAGAGACCAACGAGCAGGTAAACAAGATTTTCAAGAGTTGGCATAGAACCGAAGATCATTGAAACGAGGTTCCATCCCATAGCTCCAGTTAAGCCACCAAGGCCAACGAGAAGCCAGTTAAGTGCTCCAACGATTACGAGCCACCATGCGAGCATGTTTAGTGTTTTCATATAATTCACCTCCTTTCAGACGTAATGAAAAGAATGTATGTTAACACGTCTAACTTGATCGTATCTACCTATTTTGAGGCTGTCAAGAAGCAGGCTTACTATATCTTTGTAGATTAAATGAAGTCCTATGAGCTGGTGACAGACCGAATTGAGTGATTTGCTTGCGGTGATAAGCTGTTCCGTACCCCATATTAGTATCGAATCCATATTCAGGAAACTTACTATGTAACGTAGCCATTTCTCGATCTCGAAAAACCTTAGCTAAGATCGAAGCTGCAGCAATGGATATCGAAAGTCTGTCTCCATGCACAATTGGGATTTGTATTGATCGATCAATTCCCTCGACTGGGAACGCATCTGTAAGGAGAAAATCATATGCATGGCAAAGATCTTGTGCGCTGTTTTGAAAAGATTTTTGTGCAGCTTTTCCAATCCCAACTTCGTTGATCACACAGAGCGAGACTTCTGTAGTGCTGTAGCAAAGTGCTTCCTGCTTGATGAGATCTGCCAGAGCTTCACGCTTTTGTGCTGATAGCCTCTTAGAATCATCAATGGAATTAAGGAGTGAATTTTTAAATTTATAATGAGGACTAAAGATAACTGCAGCAGTCACAACTGGACCTGCAAAAGCTCCTCTACCGACCTCATCAAGTCCTGCGACAGCTTGCCAGCCTTTTCCCCAGGCATCTAATTCATAGGAGAATGTTGGGAGAACTTTCATTCCAGAAGTGATGGCTGTGAGTCAGTTGCTTCATCAATCGACTCCACGTCAAGAATTGGAAGAGTTGGAAGTGCCTGACCAACGATGCCTTGCAGTTCGCCATACATTCCAGAAAGATTATTACGCATTCTGTTGATCTGCATCTCTCTTTTTTTCCAGGATCTTACAGTTGAACGCTGCTCTGCTTCTAGATCACTTCGCAGCTCAATAATGCTCTCTACTTGCGCCTCAAAGCGATGTCTGAACGCATTATCTGTGAGATATGAATAAAGCAATTCCAGCTTTTCATCTTTATTTGCAGCACCTGATTTGGCAATTGCTACTTGAAGAATGCCTCCTCTGATTGCCAGTGATAATGGTACAGCATACTCAAACGTAGTTACCCAGACATTTTCGTGAATTCCGAAAGTTGTTATGCCTTCAGGAAGAACTGTCGATACAAGTATTGAAGCGCTTGCATTTGCTTGCCTTGTGTTCTCTCGTAATTTGCTCGTCCAGGAGTTGCTCCACGCCTTTGTCTGCTTTATTTCCCACAGAATTGATCCAGCAACATTGCCATGCTTATTTTTTATCTTTTGCCAAACATCACCACCCTCAATTCCTTTGGGTACTGGTAAAATTTCGTCGTTTGGAAATGCAGAAATTAGCTGTGCCTCGAGATCTAGCTCCATGACCTCCCCTTGCATTTGCTGGGATTTTTGATCTGCTTTTCTTTGAGCATCCTCAAGTAGTTTTTTGGTATCATCGAGTTGTTTTTGTAGATCGCGTCTGTCCATATCAGCTTTTTCTTTTTCAGCCTTAGAAACTTCTACTTGGATTCGCTCTCTCTCTTCTATAAGCGTTTTTTTAAGTTCGATTTCTCTATTATCATCTTTAGACTTCAGCTCTGTAAATTTATCCATGAGCTCACTTAGTTGTTCTCGTAATTTCGTTGATTGCTCTCTCTGCTCGATGAGTTGCTTGTCTGCATCTTTTTGCTGATTTGCAGATTCTTCTTTTGCCTTTAGCAGTGCCTTTTCATATGATTCTTTACGAGCTTTTTCTATGTCAGCTTCGAACTTCTCTGTCGAATCTTTCTTTACCTGTTCTTCGATTTGATGCTTAAAAGCTTCAGAAATTTCTACTTCTTTACCGCAGTGTGGACATGGGATAATATTCATTAGGTCATCTTACTACGAGTTTGATAGCCTTGCAAATGGTTCAAAGTGGTTTGACAGTGTATGTATCAATTGGTAGGATGAAGAGTACATGAAAGGTATTATTCGCAACCTGGTTATTCATACAATAGCTCTTTTCCTGCTCCCATTTGTCGTACCTGGCGTTACTTTGGCTGGAGGCCTCGGAACATTGATTTTCGCAGGCGTCATGTTGACACTTATGATGCTTATTGTTAAGCCAATCTTAGATATAATTAGCTTCCCATTTAATGTTATGACTCTTGGTCTGTTCTCTATTTTTACCAACTCTTTAGTGCTTTATCTACTTACAGTTTTCGTAAATGGTATAATTATCAGTGGATATAGATTCGGGGGGGCTGATATTGGTGGATTTATTATTCCAGCAATCACTTTTAATACACTTTTTGCCTTTTTGGCAGCAGCATTCGTCCTCTCGCTCATTATTACGCTAATTAAATGGCTGATCGAATAGATACCTTAAAAATTGTTTGTTTGGGAGGAGGAGTTGGCACCAGCAATCTTTTGCGTGGAATCAAGCATCATAATCCACAACTTACAGTTATCACTTCTATGGCAGATGACGGTGGCTCATCAGGTAGGCTCCGTAAGGCCTATGACATTATGCCGCCTGGCGACATAATCTACTGCATCGCCTCACTTATTCCAAATGACCAGAAGGAGCTAGAAGATCTCCTCCTTTATAGATTCCCTGGCGAGAATGAAGATGATAAGTCAATTGAAGGTCATAAACTAGGAAATTTGATTATGCTGGCTGAAATTCAGAGAACCGGCGATTTTTATAAAGCTATTCAGGTAACAAAAAAGCTTTTTGGAGTCACAGCTGATCTTTTGCCCGCAACAGATGAGCATGTCCAGCTCTGTGCTATCACGAATGATGGAAGAGAGGTTACTAGTGAAACTACCTTAGACCTTGCCCTATATAGTGAGCCATACGGACTTAAGAATATTTTTATCAAACCAAATGCTCCTAAGGTCAATCCAAAAGTTGTGGAGGCTCTTATGCAAGCTGATGTTATTATTAGCGGGCCTGGTGATCTCTACACAAATCAACTACCTGTACTTGTGGTCCCTGAGATAAAAGAGGCAGTACTTGAGAGCAGCGCAAATAAAATCTTTATTGCAAATATAGCTAACAAGCCATTTGAAACAAAGGGATTTATGCTAAATGATTTTGTACATGCTATTTCAGATCATCTAGGAACTTTTCCATTTAATTCAATAATTCTTAATAACAATATTTCGCTTCCGATGCCAGCACAGTATAAGTATGAATACATCCGTAAGGGAGACATTCCAAGTGACATAGCCGTTATTGAAGAGGATGTTGTAAATGCAGCTTTTCCTATTTATCATGATCCATTTAAGCTTGCGAAAGCAGTGATCAAAGCGGTATAATGTGGACTCTATGGGCGTGCTAGTAATATTACAGATTATTGTTTCAATTCTACTTATAGTAGCTATTCTTCTCCAATCTCAGGGTGGAGGTCTTTCTCCAGTTTTTGGTGGTGGAGGAGAAATGTTCCGTAGTAAAAGAAATATTGAGAAGTTCCTTTTCACCGCAACTATTGTACTTGCTGCAATTCTTGGAATAATTTCAATCATACTTCTCATCCCTCGATAAATTTATGGCAATCATCAGAAGAAGATTACTTTTTTGGCTGATCAAGGCTTATATCAAAAAGTGGGGTAAATTTATTGCATTTTCATTCGTAGCAGGTCTTATCATCTTTCTTTCACTCATCATATTTTTTACATATGTCTCCCATCTTTTTCCTGAGAAAAAGACTGTGGGCATGGTAGGCGCATACACAGCAGACACGCTTCCAAGTCAGATAACTTCTAAACTCTCGCGTGGACTCACAAAAGTTGAAGAGAATGGTGAGGTTAAACCTGATCTTGCCTCGTCATGGGAAATTTCTGGTAATAATAAGATCTATACTTTTCATCTCAAGAAGGGCATCTATTTTTCCAACAAAAAAGAATTCAATTCGAGTCATATACAGTATTCATTTGCAGATGTTGATATTAAGAGACCAGACAAGGATACAATTGTATTTACCTTAAAAACAAAAGATCCTTATGCGCCATTTCTCGTGACAGTCTCAAAGCCAATTTTTCCAAAAGGCATGAATGGTCTTGGCGAATTTCAAATAACAGACAGTACTCTTAACGGTGAGTACATTTCTGAGCTTTCGATCACCAATAAAAAGAATAAGAGAGAGCAAATAACGTATCTATTTTATCCAAACCATGAAGCTCTTAAGACAGCATTTCTACTAGGCGAGATGACTGAGGTTACTGGAATTAACGAGGACACATTTCAAGGTATTCCTCTCACCAATCCAAGAACAACGACTGTTACAAAAAGTACTAATTATAAACAACTCGTAACTCTCTTTTATAATACGAAAGACAAGAATATCTCAGACAATAAGTTGCGAAAAGCACTTTCTTACGCACTCCCTGATACATTTTCACGTGGCGAGAGGGCTTATGTTCCCTACTCTCCAAACTCAATCTATTTTAGTAAGGATTTAACTGACAAAAAGCAGGATATAGCCCACACAAGACTATTACTTGATGCGATTTATCCAGATGGTGCAAAGATACCAGAGCTCACTATTAAAACACTAGCACGTTATCGAGACATTGCAGACGAGGTTGCTGCGATTTGGAGCAAGCAGGGTATCCCCGTTAAAGTAGAAGAGGTTGATTCAAAACCTGATGCTTTTCAGATCTATCTTGGTGAGTTCTCAATTCCACGTGACCCTGATCAGTATGCGCTTTGGCACTCAAATGAGGAAACAAATATTACTAGATTCCAGAATTTGAGAATAGATAAACTTCTCGAGGACGGTAGGAAGACAATCTCGATAACTGAGAGAAAAAAGATCTATGCTGATTTTCAAAAATATTTCAATGATGATGCAAACGGAGATACTCCAGCATCATTTCTTTTCTTCCCCTACTCCTATACGATCACAAGGACCGACTAGCTCTTTAGTGAGGATTTGCTTCGAAGCTTTCTATGATATGTGACAGCAAATCGATGAGCTTCATCTCGAATTCTTTTTACTAAATTTAGGGCTGGAGATTTTCTTCCGAGTGAAAGTTCTCGAAATGTATCCTCATTAGCTCCATAGAGCTTGTGACTCGCTGAATGTACTTGCGTCTGGGTATTAAAAAATGGCTGATCTTTTGCAATTATCAACGTCTCTTCTCTTTTCGCAAGACCTACCACAGGGAATGATCTGCCAGTATTTTTAAGTGCGGTCAAAACAGAAGCCACCTGCCCTTTTCCACCATCTATCAAAAGTAGCGATGGATCTGGCCATTCACTATGTTTGAGTCGTCTCGTCAGCATCTCCTCCATCATGGCAAAATCATTCGGCTTACCGTCTAAAGAGATTTTAAATTTCCTATATTGGGATTTGTCAATTTCCCCATGTGTAAGTACGACCATAGAGCCTGTGCTATTCGTTCCCTGGATATTGGAGATGTCATAGCATTCAATACGTGACACCTCCTTTATATCCAAGCCATGAGCTACGAGAGCAGTTCTCAGCAGATCCAATTCTTCTTGGCGAAGATCTGAGCGCAGATTGGGATTTGTATCGTACTCAAATGGAGCATGAACTGGCTCTGTTATGAGACGGAGTGCGTCTATCTTTTTTTGTAGAGAACTCGCTTCTTCGTATGCCTCGAGCTCGCTTGCACGAGCACGTTCTGCTTCGAGATCTTTGATCACGTCTCTTGTTTTACCCTCAAGCATCTTAACAATGCTTTTAATCGAAGTGGCATATGCTTTCTTATTCTCAGCACTTGAGTTAATAACTGGGCATGGGCAAAGTCCAAGATGATAGTACAGGCAACGATATGGAGGATGTCTCAGTACTGAGACAAACGGGAATATCTTTCGAACAGTTTTAAGTACAAGCTTTACTGCACCTGCATTTGGAAAAGGTCCAAAATAAAGTGATGTATCATCAGTCATCTGTCTTGCAAACATAACCACGGGATATTCATCTTTAACAGTAATTCTGATTAATGGATATGACTTACCATCAATGAGCTTTATATTATATTTTGGACGAAATTTCTTTATATAAAAAGCTTCAAGCAGTAGCGATTCGACTTCTGATTCAACGATGATAACTTCGATAGTCTGAACTTGATCAACTAGTAATCTAGTCTTGGGACCAAGTTGTGCGAAAGAGGTGAAGTATGAGGATACACGAGACTTAAGATTTTTGGCCTTTCCCACGTAAAGAATTTCCTTCTCCTTGTTCCGGTAAAGGTATACGCCTGGACTTTCTGGTAAAGACAAGTATGATGATCGTGGATATAGCAAGAATGACTCCTCCAATAATTAGGATTTGCAACAGAGACAAAGCAAACGGTGTAATTAGAACGCTTTTTTGAATTATAGTGTCTTGTAGAACGAATGTAAAATCAACTTGCCTATTCGTTAGGAACGAGGTCTGACTAAAACCTACATCAATATCCTTAAATCCAAACGGTGGTATTTCAGAAAGTGAAATTTGCTGCTCACCCGGCTTCAGACCTCTTGAAATAACCTCGGCAGTCTGTGATGGGAAGAGAATCGGAGAGGTATTCTCAACATGAATTGAGCCATTAAGTGGGAAAAATGATAAAAGTTTGTTGGGAAAATCTAAAGTTACTGAGACTTTAGGAGAGGCTGTGGGAAATGAGCTGCCTAGACTAATATTGACGTCTTTCTTGTTCTCATCGCCTTCAAATTTATAGCCTCCAGCAGGAACAGGATACTCACTATTTCTACCTTTCCTAACGAAGGCAATATGATCAAAGTCAAATACTGAGAAGTAATCCGTACCTCCCGTTGTATTCCCCCAGGTAGGGTCGACCATCACCCAGCGCTTTGTAGCAGAGTCATAATATTCAGGCCACGCATGAAGTATATCTTGAACCAGCGAGAGTGGTCGTTGCTTTGAATTCTCAGTGTTTGCAAAGCCATTCACTTCACGGGCTGGAATACCAGCCGCTCTTGCAAGGGTAATGAAAAGATCCGTGAATTCGAGGCAAACTGCCGAGGTTGGATCTGAGAGTGAATCAAGAGCACCCAGCCTTGGCTTGTTCTGAGTCACCCTATCAAAATCATAGGTAAGCGTTGCTACAGTGTAGGCATATATTTTCGAAGGTGTATTGTAAATCTTTGCGAGCTCTTTTATTTTGGCAGAAGATATCTGCCAGTACTTCTGCTCTTTTGTATAGAGTTTCTTTTCTTCATCTGAGAGAGTAACTTGGGATGGGACTAACTTTACCCTCACTGTACCTTTTACATTAATATCCATTTTCTCTGATGGTGATAGAGTGTATTGAGCGAGCCAATTGCCATCGATGTCTGTGATCACGTTGGTGGGCTTGGGGACGATCGAGTCTATGGCGACATCTTGATAGTTAGTATTCATTGGGAGAGCAATCTCAGTCCTGATAGGAAATACGTTTTTATTACGAAGGTGATAGACGAGGTCTAATTTGTAGATCTGATCCGTACCATATGCTATCGAGATGCCGGATTTACCGAGCTCTTCTTTTGTAAAAATAAGGATGTTGTCTGACTGTACTGGCTTAATATAGCTTGGTGTCCCAAAATTCTGAGGCACCTTCACCTCTGCTCTAAAGTCTGAATAATCCTCAGGTGACGAGATCCCGGGAATGTTGATCTCCCAAGTATTACCTTTATGATGCGCGACGTTAGTCGTATCAAAAGTTACAACAAAGACAAGTGATTTGTCTTTCCCAACAACTTTTTGATTAAAAGGTAGCTCAATTGCATTTCCCTCTTTTGTTCGTGTGATATTTGGACGAAGCTCAGTATTCGCATCTCGGGCTTTTACATTAGTAATATCGTCAAATCCGACCGTGATAGTATCTGACGAAGCATAGTAATCGCTCGTCTTATTGGTGAGTGTAACAGTGAGCACAACATTCGTCTTACCATCATCTTTTACTGTATAGACCACGTCGTATTTCCTTGAAAAATATTCTGACTCTGCATGCACATTTTGTGCAGTAGAAAGTAGAAAGAATACAGAAGCGAGTAATAGAAGGAGCATTTTCTTCATATGAGGATATTCTACCCTAAAATAGGAGATAGTTGTCAGGAATTAGGAACTAGTTAAAATTGAATTGTAACTGACTCCTAGCTCCTGATTCCTAATAACTTTCAAATGATTTTGGCGAGGAAGCGTCCTGTTTCAGATACTGGGTTGGCTGCAATTTCTTTTGGAGTACCCGTGGCAACGATAGTGCCACCTTTTTCGCCACCTTCTGGTCCAAGATCGATAATGTGATCTGCATTCTTAATCATGTCTAGATTGTGCTCAATAACTATGACTGAATTACCCTGATCTACAAGTTTTCGTAGAACATTTAGTAACTTTTCTAAATCAGCAAAGTGGAGACCTGTCGTTGGCTCGTCGAGAAGATAGAGTGCATCTCGTCCTCTCTTAGAAAGCTCTGCTGCCAACTTAACGCGCTGAGCCTCCCCACCTGAAAGTGTTGGAGCTGGTTGTCCAAGGGTCACATATGAAAGTCCAACTTCTTTAAGCATTTCTAATTTGTGTGCAAGCCCTGGCACAAATGAGAAGAACTCAACTGCCTCAGCTACGCTCATGTCTAGAACATCTGCGATATTTTTACCTTGAAATAAGATCTCAAGTGCGTCGCTATTGTATTGCTTGCCCTGGCAAATTTCACAAGTCACATAGACATCTGGCAAGAACTGCATCTCGATCTTGATCTGACCCTCTCCCTCACAAGCTTCGCATCTTCCCCCCTTTACGTTAAATGAGAATCTACCAGGACCATATCCTCTCAATTTCGCTTCCTTAGTCTTGGCAAAGACTTCACGAATATAGTTAAAACAACCTGTATATGTCGCAGGATTACTTCTTGGCGTTCTTCCAATTGGCGACTGATCGATTGCAAAGACATTTTTGATTTTTTCAAATCCTTCCAATTTCTCAAATTCTCCTGCTTTTTGCCTGTGAAAAGTGTTGTTTTGCTGCATGAGAGCATGGTAGAGAATGTCATTAATAAGTGTGGACTTGCCACTACCAGACACTCCAGTTACCACGATTAATTCATGGAGTGGAAAATCTACAGTGATATTTTTAAGATTATGCTCTTTGGCACCTATCAGAGATAACTTACCCGGATCTTTTTTAACAAGCATTGGATCTACTTTTCGTTCAACCTTGATGACCTTCTTTTTTGAGAGGTACTGACCAGTGACTGAAGTAGGTGACTTTTTCAATTCTTCATACGTTCCATGGGCTACGATCTCTCCGCCATATGCCCCAGCTCCTGGCCCAAAGTCATAGATGTAATCTGCTGCTGCCATAGTATCTTCATCATGTTCCACAACAAGTACAGTGTTGCCAAGGTCGCGAAGCCGCTTCAGGGTATCAATGAGTTTGGCATTGTCTCTTTGGTGAAGGCCAATGGACGGCTCATCAAGCACATAGAGTACCCCAGTGAGTCCACTTCCAATCTGTGAAGCGAGGCGAATTCGCTGTGCCTCCCCACCGGCAAGTGTTGAAGCATTTCGAGAAAGTGTAAGATACTCAAGCCCAACATCAACTAAAAAGCCAATACGAGTACTGATCTCACGCAGAATGAGCTTACCGATCTCTAACTCTCTTTTGTTAAATTTAACTGAAACTGTGCTGAAGAATTCAAGCACTTTGCCAATTGGCATATCTGAGATATCTACAATGGATTTACCATCTATTGTTACTCCAAGCGCCTCTTTTTTCAGACGTGCTCCGTTACATTCTGGACAAACATCATAGCGCATGAATTTCTCAATTTGGCCCCTGACATAGTTGGAGTCTGACTCTGCGAAACGTCGTCTAAGCTCAGCTGCAATTCCTTTGAAAGCCTCACTAATAACAGTCTGACTCCCCCAACGATTTTCACCTTTTACTTTATATTCTTTCTCGCCAGTACCAAACAGTAAGAGCTCTTTCTCAGCTTCTGAGAAATCACCTAATTTTTTATCCATCTTAATGCCGTTCTCAGAGCAAAACGTCTTAAATGTTCGCGAGAACCATGTATCATTTGATCCAAGATTAAAGAAAGGAAGGATACCACCCTCATTGATTGTTAGATTTTCATTAAAAATTAGATCTTTATCCACGATAAGAACTCTTCCAATACCAGAACATTCAGGACAAGCGCCATGAGGCGTGTTGAATGAAAATATTCTAGGCTCAATTTCTGACATCGAAATATTGTCAACTGGACACGCAAATTTCTCAGAGTAGAGATGGTCTTCTAGCTCTTTAGGAAGATCTGGGATGTCGAAAGAAGCATCTTTGATAACAGCGACTATTAGCTCGCCATTCCCAAGTGAAAGCGCTTGTTCTATATCGGTTGAGAGTCTGATCCTATCTGTCTCTTTTGCAATGACAAGTGAATCGATCACGACATCAATTGTGTGCTTGTTGGTCTTGATCAAGACCATTTTGTCATCGAGCGAGTAAACATGACCATCAATTCGCACTTTGCGATATCCCCTCTTCTTTAAGGAGACAAAAAGCTCCGAATACTCCCCTTTTCTGTCTTTAACGATAGGAGCTAAAATCATGACGCGAGCGAACTTCTTGCCAGGATCATTCTGTGTCTCTTGCATGAGTAAAATGTTGTCTGTGATCTGCTCTTTAGACTGCTGGGCAATCTCACGTCCACACTGAGGACAATGAGGATGACCTACACGAGCAAAAAGAAGTCTCATGTAGTCATAGATCTCAGTCACAGTACCCACTGTTGAGCGTGGATTGTGAGAAGTGGATTTCTGATCAATTGAAATTGCAGGTGAAAGGCCTTCGATCAAATCGACATCTGGCTTTTTCATTGTTCCTAAGAATTGACGTGCGTATGAGGAAAGGCTTTCGACGTATCGTCTTTGCCCTTCTGCATAGACTGTGTCAAAAGCTAGTGAGGATTTGCCACTACCTGAAAGCCCAGTAAAAACAACCAATTTGTTCTTTGGGATTTCGAGGTCGACATTCTTAAGATTGTGCTCACGTGCACCTTTTACAATGATCTTTTCCATAGGGGTAAGAGAGCGTCTATTATAGGTTAATCTGAGGAGTAAATCAATTCACCTACTTCCATATACAAGTGAGTATTGCTAGAGTAGCTCTATGACCAAAGGCAAGATCATCAGTAGTCTACTTTCACTCATTTTTATTCTTTGTGTGAGCTATGTTGCAAAAACGTATCAGCTTCCAGAGTCTGCAACACTTGCAGTTCAAGATATCGCACCAACTGTAGCTCTACCAATGGCATCTGAATCTGCAGTTATAACAAGAATTATTGACGGAGATACAGTGCAGATCGCGACTGGTGAAAAAGTGAGGCTTATTGGCATAGACACACCAGAGACGGTTGATCCTCGTAAGGGCGTACAATGTTTTGGCAAAAAAGCATCAGATCACACCAAGGAAATACTCTTAAATAAAGAGGTAACTCTAAAAAAAGATATTTCTAACACTGACAGATACGGAAGGCTGCTGAGATACATCTATGTTGGAGATACCTTCATTAATGAACAACTTGTGCGAGATGGATATGCGAAAGCATCTAGCTATCCTCCAGATATTAGGTATCAAGAAGTATTTTTAGAGGCACAGAAGTATTCACAGGAAAACAGCCTTGGACTTTGGGGAGAATGTTATTAGCGTCTAGCGTCTAGCAACTTGCGGTAGTTGCTAGGGATTATTCGATCTTATCAAAGGTGAAGTAGCGAAGATCATGAATCTGAATATTGTAATATGTCTCAAGTATCCTTCCCGCAGCTTCAATATGCATTTCCCCATGCAGTTCAAGTCTCTTTGCTAGATCTAATAATTCCTCTTCTGTCTCTCCTTCTAGCTCTACATAAGTAGGCACACCAGGCCAAGTATCAATATCCACTCTCGCATTTTCAAACAAGAATGAATGGCGCTTCTTTTCCTGGACCCTGAATGCTACCAATCCAAGCTTTTCGAGAAAGGCCACAGTCTTCTCTTCATCATTCACACTGATCTCAATTTCTGTAGTTGTGGAGGTCTCAATGAGGGCTCGCTCTTTGTAGGTCAGCAAAAGTTCATCCTTAGTCTTTCGTAAACGCACGATCTTTTTCTCTTTACGAAAGTCAGCAACCTTGCTATAGAAAATGATCTCACGATAGAGGTCTTCGCCGAGATCTTGCGCCTTTAGTTCATGCAGCCTTGAGATGAGAGCTTCTTTATCAATTTCGAGGAATTTAATTTCTGTCTCAGTGTTATCACTCATGTGTCGAGAAAGGCAAAGATGATACTAAGTGAGCCGGACAGGATTCGAACCTGTGACCAAGAGCTTAAAAGGCTCCTGCTCTACCGCTGAGCTACCGGCCCCAATAGCTAATGGCATTTGGCGAATAGCTAAGGTGTTAATTATACCAAGGCTGAGGCAGCCTTGACAAGGTAGCCATGAATACTGCCCTATAATAATTGAATTCGGGTTGTGCCTCTGATATACTTCAAAAAAATAAGGTCTCATGCTAACAAAGCGTTATGATGTGGGATCTTTTTTGTACATTTACATTTGAAATTCAGATAAATGTGTCAAGTCGGTGGCAGCGTGTCCCAAATTTTTGAGATAGGCTGCTGCCACTTGGCATGCCAGACGTAAGTCTGTCATCTCGCAAGGAGTAACTTAATGTCTCATATGCCACATGATCCTACAAGCATTCTGGCATCAGAGCCAGAGGCAGAACAGAGACTCGAGGCATGGTGTCTTGAGGAGGGCCTTAAAAATCCGACGATTAGTTACATCAGCAGGGCTGGGAACCAATGGCTCTATACCATTAACGAAGACAGACCCGACCAGGTATTTGATGTGGCTGTCGATGTAACCGGTGAGGTGAAGCGCAGGTAGCGCTCCAAAGGAACTGCCATGACTGATCGCCGTCCAAGCGACATCCGCCCACGCAAATCACCACTCGATCCTCTCAATGAGGCTCAGGACAAAGTCATCGCATGGTGTAAAAGTGTAGGCTTTGAGCATGTAGAAATTACTGCATGCTACGGTCTGCAACAGAAGGGATGGGAATTCGATCTGATCGCAGATCAACAAGTTTCAAGTGCACTCCTCACACTCGAGAACAGGATCAAGGCTCCTGGTCTCAACATCAGAAAGGGTTAAGAGTAGTGGGACTTCTTCTTGTAGGCGTCGGCTTCGCAACTGGAGCGGTCGCAATCTTACGAGGGATGGATGAGTATCAAAAGCTCTTTGCCCTGTCAGGGAGTGGTCTGACCTGCGTTGCAGGACTCGCGATGTGCGTCGCCCAGCTCCTCTGAATTTCAAATCACTGACCCAAAAGGTCTTATCTCAGGCGGTCCCGCTTAGCGAGGCCGCCTTTTATTTTCTATAAAAACTGTTGTACTATCAATTTGAGTAGTATCACAATCTTTTGTCTGAAATTCTGATATACTATATACCTTAATATTGTTCATTCACAATTTAAAGTTATAAGAGATTGGCAACAACGTGTCTCACCTAATAACTGAGATAGGCTGCTGCCAATTGGCAAGCCAGACTTAGTGTCTGTGTAGTTCAATGCGAAGGGGTGTATCCATGCGTGCTAGCAAGGGCGATACCAACAAGAATCGCAAGCAGCCAGTCAAGAACTGGCTCAAATCACTCGGCATCACCGGAGCTCAGATCTTCTCTCTAGGAAGTCACGACTTCCGAATTCGCCTCAGCAATGGCGAAGTGCACAATGCTCACGTGATCAATGCCGACAATATCGAGTGCAAATCCCTACAGAAGGGGTAGCAATCATTTTTCATTGACCCGAAAGGTCATCACACAGGCGGCCCCGCATCGCGAGGCCGCCTTTTTCATGCCAATTACCCCAGCATTAAAGAATATACATGTAAATATTTTTTCTTTATACTAATAGTAGTTTTACCTCATCCATGAAACTTTTAAAACGTTTACTGCTTGCTTCCTCACTATTTCTTCTTTTATTTGTTTCATTCAATCATGTTGTTCGAGCACTTGTTAGCACATTGGTTACATTTAATTCGACATCAGATCTTACTGATAAGTTTAACTCTGATGGATCTGTGCAATTTACTAACACATCAACTGGTGGTATTGGAAATACTGGTGCGATTAACGTCCCACTTTCAACGACTGATATTTGGACTACAAAGCAAGGGTACTCAGTTGCAGGTCAAGGAGATATCTATACTTTCAGCGCATATTTTAAGATACAAGCAAATGGTGGTTATGGTGGTCTGGGATTTTCAAACGCTGATACTAACACAGGTGACTCACAAGGACAGCCGCTCAAAGGAATAGGCATGTCTTTTCATGGCGGTGGAGGATCTTTTGTTAACAATAGAACATACACCGATGTCTCGTGGCCCCCGGATCTAGTGCTTGGCAATTGGTATAAGATGATTTTTAAAGTTACTGCTAAAGGAAGCAACACGTATGATCTCAATTTTCAAATTTGGAATTCTGATGCTGATGGCACTCTGAGCACCATGAAAACAGAGAAAAATCTCAATGGCATTGTGAATAGCGATCTTGGGTCTGCGAGCATTATTCATGGATTTTTTGCAGCAGCAGGATCTCGAATGGAAAAAATCGACAACTTCCTCATAGAACTTGAGGGAGGAGCTGGATTTGTTGATGAAAATCTTCCTGTTGTTCTTACAGCATCACCATCCGCGGTCATGGGCACTACAGCCACTTCAGGAGGAAACGCGACTGATGACCAAGGAGCAGCAATTACGGATAGAGGTGTCTGTTGGAACACATCATCCAGTCCAACCACATCGCACACATGTACGCATGATGGCACTGGAGAAGGAACATTTTCAAGCTCACTAACCGGTCTCTCTGGATTGACAGCATACTATGTAAGAGCTTTTGCGACTAATTCTCAAGGGACAAGCTATGGAAGCGAATACAGTTTCACTACTTCAGCTGCTCCAACATCAACCCCAACACCAGCAGTCACATCTGAAAATATCCAGAGTCAATCAAGCTCAACCTCTCAATCAAATGTCTGCAACGACCAAACACCAATTGGCTCACCAGAGCTTTTTCAAATCGACCCCGGAGAGACTTCGGCTATAGTTTACTTCACACCTGTGAGCAATATTCAAAGCTATTTCCTCACCTACTCATCAGATCCAAAGGCACTTGAGCACGGAACAGAAATGTCTCTTTCATCAAATGGAGTTCAGAAAATTGAAGTTAGATCACTTTCAAGGAATACAACCTACTATTTCAAGGTTAGAGGACAAAATGGTTGCATGCCTGGCAACTGGTCAAATATATATTCTGCAAAAACGTCAAGTCAGTTGTCTATGGCCTCAATTGGCTCCCCAATTATTCAGAAGGTTTTCAAAAATGAAATTAAAATCATCTCTTCTGAGTTGGAATCTAAAAAATCCAACGTGTGCTCTTATAAGGTGCAAGCAGGTGACTCTCTTTGGACAATTGCTCAAGCAAAATTTACAGAAGGTTCAAAGTTTGTAGAAATTAAAACACTTAACAACCTTTCAAGCGATTTATTGTCAACTGGACAAGAACTAAAGCTTCCTTGTGGAAATGACGAAGTTAGTGCAGATAAGGCCAAGAATGAATTGACTCAGGAGGGAACTCGGCTTGATGTTTTAGTAAAAGATACTTCAGGAGGTCCGCTTGAAGGCGTAACTGTTACTCTACATTCCAAAGTTCAGATATCCAAGACAAATAAAGAAGGGATTGCAAAATTCACAAATGTCGAGCCTGGAGACCATAAGGTAATTCTTGCATATAAGAACTATAACGGTGAGCAGAAGTTAAATGTCGATGGATCAAAAACGGAACAGGTACTTACGCTACAGGTGCAGATGAACAATGGCTTTTCATCTCCCCTGGTCATTGTAGTGGTGACTCTCTTAATTCTAACAATTCTCTATCTTCTCTTCATCATTTTAAAAAAAAGGAAGAAGAAAGAGCCTCGTTAACTTCTCCTTTTACCCTATGGGGCAAAGCCTCAAGTCACCCACTTCATGGGTTTTACGAGTGAAATCTGCTATAATTAGGATCGGAATCGATATTTGGCCCGTTCTTCTATCGGTTAGGAAACAGGGTTTTCATCCCTGGAAGACGAGTTCGACTCTCGTACGGGTCACATTTGCTATAATACCCCATAAGAATTGAAATACTATTCTTATGAACTTTTACATCTTGTAGATCGTTTGGTGAGTGGCGCTTTGTTTATCGCTTGGTAAATAATGCGCCATTCATCTCATATCAGATGCGTATGGCTTTCACATCTGAGCAAAGGAGTTATAGATGCATCGTATCCTCGAACCCGCAGGCGTTACCGATAAAGATCGGTATCAGCACACCAACACCATCAGACCAGAGTCCCTTCGAGAAGGGTTGAGAGAAGACTTGAGGGAGATTAGATCGCACTTGCAAACTTGCGACAATTTCAATGCTTCCCAACTGACTGTCGAAGTAGGTGATCAAGGGGAGACACTTGTCTTTTCTCCATCGCCTTACGAGGATTTTCGAGGAAGAATCGAGGTGACATTCCAAAGAGATACGTCATCTCCCGAGACCAATCCAATGTTCTTTGCCGATTATCATCTCTGGGCCGGAGGTAGTAATCATGCAAGTCATCGCCATATTCTGATCGTCAACCATCTCGTTATCAAGCCTTGGAGCGAGTGGTACAAGTTCAGATCAGGACCTTATCATGGCGGCAGCATCCTCCATCTATCTCTCGCATTCGATCTGTCAATACCCGCTCTTTTGCATTGGGAGCAGGAAGCGCTAGAAAAAGTCGAGAGGATTGATCGAGCACTCGGCAAGCATCGACTCAAGCTCTATCCTGAGAAAATTGAGGTCTCACAAGTTCAGCCTCCTTGCGAGGACTGCGACGACTGCAAGATCACTACAGACGCTCAAGGGGGAGGTGTTGCCATCAGGCTGCCAGACTGGTTCAACACCGGAAATATCGTGGTCAGGGTCATGAACAGAGAGTCTCCATGTGTCATCTTCAAAGGAGGCACATCAAAACCAGTAATTCCTTTAACACCACGCAAACTGCTCGGAGCGGGTTTCAAGTCAGGAAGTACCCTGATAGCTGAACTCTCACCCGATGATCCCGTGTGGTTCGGCTAGATCTACAAGTAAATTAACTTAAGGGGGGAGTCGTAAGATTCCCCCGCTTTTTTAAGCTAATAGAGAGGAAAGTTGATCCCACTGCTTTTTACGCAGAGTGAGTGAAGGATTGGCATCGATGATTTGTTTTGCTTTTGCTAAGTACCCCCGAGCCTTTACATCATCTTTTTCTCCAAGAGCTTTCGCAAGTCTCATATATCCTCCAGACACCCATACATCTTTCGCATATGCATCTGACTCATCTGAATTTTCAAGTGCATTCAGTGCTTCTTCAGCTCTCAAAAGTGCACTCTCGTCCCCATTCTTAAAGAGACATACTTCCATATGCACATGCATATTTGCTTTCACAGATACCTTATTGTGATCTGCTGGAGGATTCGTCTCGATATTTTCAACTGCCTCTTTGTATGCCTCCCCTGCTTCATCTAACTCGCCAAGGTCTTCAAGAACACATGCTAGATTGAAAAGAGGCATTGGAAGTGCTGAGGGGTCATTTGCACTTCTTACGATCTGGACAGCTGCTGTCATCTCATGTTTGGCTAGAACTAAAAGTCTTTTACTCCCATGAAGATTTGCATAGACACGAAGAGTTATGGAGCGACAACCCAGACCTTCAGCAAAACCAAGCGCATCTCCCTCGCTATCGTATGCAAAGAGTGCCTCATCATTAAAGCTAAGTGACTCATGGAATTGTTCTTCTTCACGTGCCTTCGCTGCCTTTGCGTGGAGTTCTCGCGCGTTTGAAATCATAAGTCTAGTGTAGCATAAGAGTGCTAGCTTGCCCGTTGGAGTCGAGAAAGACCATTAGATAATATTCCATGAACAATTAACTTGGTATCTAAATATCGCAGCATGAATGCGTTTTGTACAAATTCAATGATATCGCTTGTGCTAATTTTAGATTCACCAAATTGCCTATCTATAAAATCCACTGGCACTTCTTTAATTTTTGCGTCTCTCTGAAGAGCTCTGTGCAAGAGATTCATTTGAAATGAATACCCTTCAACCTTTAGCTGGTCAAGCGACATCTGCTCTAGTAGGCTCGTCTTGATTGCCCTAAATCCTGCTGTACAGTCATGAATATGATAAATACCTGCTACATAACGTGCAAAAATATTACCAAAGCGGCTATTCATTTTGCGCATAAAGCTCCAATCTGCAGGAATTGATCCATTTTCAATATATCGGGATCCAATGACAAAATCGTATCCCTTCGCAAGAGGTGAAAGAAGTCTCTTAATGTCCTTTGGGTTGTGTGAGAAGTCGGCATCCATCTCCATAACTACATCGACCTTCAGGTTGTTCATAGCGTGATGAAATCCTCTAATATATGCATTACCGAGTCCATTCTTATTGCCACTGATCATAGAGACTCTCTTATTCTTTTTTATAATACTCTCAACGATCTTTCCCGTCCCATCTGGAGATTTATCATCGACAACTAAAACCTGCATTTTAAAAATGGTGGATTTTTCAATTTTTGCGAATTCAGATGACAATGCAGTCAACATTCTTGTGATATTTTCTTTCTCATTATATGTTGGAAGAACTATAGCAACATTCATTTTCCGTCCTCCTCTAATGAATCCTTGTATATTTTGATCCATTTCTTTGTCTCATCTAGATATGAAGTTCCCTTTTCAACTGATGGTTCGATCGCTGTGCCTTCAAAAAATTCATTCCAAGATGTTATAAGTGTATAGTCAGCTTTATTTTCAATAGCAGTTTGCCAGGTTGCTTCATAGACAGATCGAGTTCCTATTTTTTCAGGAATCACAAATCCAAGACTCTGTCGCACCTTAGTATCATCATATTGCTTCATTACTGGCAGGAATAGTGGAGACTTCGCCTGCTCACTTCTCTCTTTTTGCGCCTCAACCTGATCTGACCAAATAGAAAGTTTCTTTTTTAACGACTGATCTCTATAACTGGTCCATGTATTAGACGGACTGTATGTAAACTGTGCGTCAAAAACTGCCATATCAGAGAAATCGTCAGCAATAATTGCAAACTCCCGTTCATCTGGTCTTTTTGAAGTGTAACTACTCACCAGATATACAGGTCCCACTTTGTCTTCAACATACTTTCGAACGGATGCCCAATATTCTTTGTACTCGAGTAAAAATGCTTCCCTATAATCTCGCGCAGTCTGAGTATCGTCATGAAAGGCAATAGTCTCTGTTGGATAATACTTGAGCATGTCTTCTCTTGATGCAATTTGAACACCCCATGCAGATGATATCTCCTCGAATGGTTTTGATGACTTTTTCGCATACATTGCGATGATCGTCTTAGTAAGATCGTCCTTACTCTGAGTATCCCAACTTGGGAAATACCAATGACTATCATAGAGAAATATTACAGGCTTTCCGTCAATGCGTAGAAGTGCCTTATCCTTATTGTTGTCAGAAATAGAACTTACTATAATGCTCTTCATCTCCTTCTCAGACTCTTCTGTTAAGGCAAATCCAAGTGAACGTTTTCCATTTGAAAGCAAAGGTCTAAAGTTATCATAATTGAGAACGTCACCAATCTCGATCATCGGAGAATAATATAGCCCCATTTTTTGCGCGTAGTAACCAAAAGTAAGATATCTTTGCCTATCATAAAGGTGGTACGGAATGATCGCGAAATCAATTCCCACCTCTTTCATCTGCCTAATGTGTTCTACATAGTATGAATTTTTTGAAGTGTAATACCCACCTAGAGGTGTTAGCGTAGTCTTGTCCCATGCGCCATATGGAAACGACTTATAATGGCTAAAGTTATTCCACCAGACGTTATAAAAAGTCCCAATTCTCGGATTCTTAGGGAGCGGCTTTAGGTCTGTAGCATCAAGAAGTGTAATTGGCATAAACAACTTATTCTCAGCAATATATCTACCCACTGGTTCATGAATAACAAAGCCAACAATTGCTCCAAATGTTAATAACACTAGAAATGCGACTAGATACAATCTCTTAAAAAGAGTCTTAAAGATACTTCCTAACTGAGTAATTATTCTTCCAAAATCTTGAAATACCTGCTTCCATGTAATACCCAGAATAATTAACCCCATCGCATAAACTGGGAGCATAAGGATCGTAGCTATAAGTACGGGAATATTGTAAAAAGTTAAGACAGTATCAGGATAGGTATATATAGGTAGATTGAAGTGTCGACTAAGATCAAATACTAGTTGGTTGATAGAGCTACTCATTTCTTTAAGAACAACTTCTGGCAAAAGGAAGCTCAGGAAGTGAAAACCAAGAATCGTTGCTGCAATAAGAACACTATATGTGACAATTGCCTTTGTAATATGGAGAATTTTATAGGGAAAATGAATGTAAATCGTAATTGGCGTATAAATGAGTATCGTCAGAAAGACAATTAAGAGCACAAAGTACTGCTCATTTACTACTTTATTGAAGAGTAGAATTGCCATGTATATTGAGACAAGACTCCAAATCAAACTCTCTTCTTTTGTCTTGATTGAGACAATTCCACGAACACTCACTGCTAAAATTGTTAGATACATAAGTATCGTGCATATTGTCGCAATTGGGAGTGATGGAAGATGGTAAAGATATTGATAGTACTCATATAAAGGAGCAATGCTGAGGCCTTGTGGTGGACGTTGAAGATGCATAAGAAGGTTTTGATTGATGAATCCTCTTGGACTGGTCAAAAAGAATGGGACTGATACTACAAGAAGAGTAGTAAGGAAAGTTACAAGAAGAGTCACGCGAGCTCTGAGAGCTTTTATCTTATTAAAGGAATATATCGCAATGACTGGTAGAAAAAAGACAGGAAATAGCTTGATTGTGCACGCGAGTCCAAGGAATACTCCGCCAAGTACAGTTCTAGATTTTCGAAGTGCCATTATATACAGCAGGAGAAAGTTAGCCATCCAAATATCAAACATTCCCCAAGCACTACTTACCCAAATCAAAAGTGGATTGAAGAGAATAAGTAATTCTGCTCTCTGAGCAAGTTTCTTGTCTTTCTTCTCAAGAAATTTACGTACAATTAGTGCTGCAATAAGATCTCCAAAAATGAAAGGAATTTTAATAAGTAAGGTCTCAAAGATTGGAGGGATATTGATGTTGAAAAATGATACTAGAGCAAGTGGTGCTGAGAACATCAATAATGGCAAGGGTGGGTATGCGTACCATTGCTGTATCATTGGCTTTTCACTGTCAGGATAGATCACAGGATCATTTTTAATAACAGTTTGATAAGGAGTTTCACCTTGAATAAAATTCTTCGCACTTTCTGTGAATACAAAACCATCCCAATCGTGAATCATTGGAGCTGCAAAAATAAATCGAATTACGAGTGCAAGAAGATATATGAAGGTTAGTCTTTTCATGGTAGATATGAACAAAGAGTCTTATCTACTTTGAAGTCTCTTGTGGAGAATTGCGTAGAGTATTCCCAAAAAGAGAATAAAGCTAAGAATTCCGATAGAAGTATTAAGCGAATTTGGATGAAATCCACCCGAAAACGGATTTGTGAAAATAGCTGCTGATTTTACTTGGACATCTGGAACTATAAAGGTTGCAAGCAAAATTTCTTTACTCTCATTGTTGTTCGTATCTGTACCCCTGATATAGAGATAATGCTTTCCAGCCTCCAATGGAGTTTTTACTTGATATGAATAATAACCTTTCTCATCTGAGAGGACTTCTCCATACACTGGTTTATTCTTAATAATAAGACTTATCTGAGTATTGCTGAGTGAGTATCCTTCAATAAGTGGCTTGTCTGTTGAAATCTTAAATACTTTTTCAGGTTCTTCAACTCTAATTCCATCGACGATAGTTCCACCACCAATTGTTTTCGCACTAAGAATCGAGGAGAAAGCAAATGAAGACCCTGCAACTGCTAAGGAAGTAAAGACTAAGGCAAAGAAGGAGAATAGTAATTGATATAGTTTGTTCATAATTGATACTTTTGTGGAACGACCTGGAATATATCATAAAGTATCTTAATATGTCAACGAAGAGAAAAGCTAAATACGCACAAAATATAAGTTGGAAGTGCAAATTTTTAAGATCGAATTCAGGTGCGAAATTTATCCTATATTCTCAATAAATTTTTAATTGCCGACATATATTGAGCAAAGGCTACTAAGCCCCTAATGGTTGTTTTTAGTCGCTAGTAAGCCTATAATACACCCCAGTATCAGTACACGTGTACTGATTTTGCTCTTGAACAAGTCAGAAGGAGAAATCAATGACGCGATTAGCGTTACTATTGTTCATCGTCTCATCGATGATGTTGGGCACAGCATCACTCACCTTTGCGCAGGAGTACCCTGCCAGCATCGGCGTTGTGAGTGACTTTGCCGATGTCATCTCGATAGAGGATGAGGCCACGTTGACCGCAGACATCACTGCGTTTGAGGCCGAAACGACCATTGAAATAGTGGTCGTGACAGTCAAGACAACGGGATCTGAGGATATACTCGACTATGCAAAAGGCCTTGGTAACTCCTGGGGAGTTGGCAAGGTAGATCAAGACAACGGTGTCGTGATCCTCATTGCAGTAGACGATCGCATGTTCTCGATCAAGCCGGGCTCAGGTTTGATAGAAATACTCACGGAAGATGTCATCAGTGACATCCAAGATGAGTCGATCAGACCACGCCTTAGAGAAGGAGACTACGGTCAAGGGATGATTGACGGCGTAAACGGGATAGAAGCAATACTTTCTGTCTCATCTGTCGTAAATACCCCTGCACCCGTGAGTTCCACTTCAACACCTCAGGAGAAATCCGACGGACGTTCGTACTGGAAATTTCTCATCGCAGGTATCACATTCATTGTGGTAGTTGTGATTCTTGCAGTCTTTGCCTACGAGCTTAACTTGCATCGAAAGCAAAGGACTTGGAATCTTAACAAGTTCGGAGAACTTGTTGAGAAGGCAGGCGCAGTGGCTGTGAAGAAAAAATCTGCGCAAGCAACATATACAACTATCAAGAGTCAGTGGCCAGAGTCGATCTGGAACAGATACGACTCCATGATGCGCGAGCTCGAAAAGAGAACCTACGCATCAGCACTTCGCGAGATAGATGCCTTATCAAGAAGTATCTATCACACAGACCGAGTTCAGACTGAACTCGTAACGTTCGAATCCATCCTGAATCAAGATCTCTCTTTTCTCAGCGATGTCTGTAACCTTCCTGAGATGATCGAGTCTGCCAAGGAGAGTTGCGCTAGGCTCTTAAAGAGTGCGCAAGTACTCCTGCAATCTGCTGAATCCATCACTGGATCACAGATGAACATGGAGGGTGTGCGTGCTAGCATTGAAGAACTGCACCAGCGTCTCCTTGAAAAGTCAGAAGAACTCGATCCCATTCAGGGGAAGACACTTGACTGGCTAGAACAGGAGAAAATCCTCGAAAAGCTGGTGAAACAAGCCAAGTATGTTCAAAACTTGGCAAGTGAAGCATCTGCCCTCAACAAAAGAGCCGAGGAGGAAGGGCCAGGACTATTGGACAAACTGTCCAGCCTCATTGAAGATATGGAGCAGCGAGCAGAGCGCAATCCTCGACTCCAGCCCCATCTTGATGAGGCACGTTCTAATTACCTGCAAGCGTTGCATCTCCAGCAGACTCAAGGCACGCTCATCAACTGGTTGCCGGTTTATTTGCTGCTAATGACTGCACACGATAATGCAACGTTTTCTCCTCCTTCACATTCGAGCCATAGTTATAGCGGGAGTAGTTCCAGTTATGATAGTGGCTTTAGTGGATCGTCACCTTCATTTGGAGGTGGAGGTTTTTCTGACGGCGGATCATCCGCATCCTTTGGCGGCGGCGGATTCTCTGATGGAGGATCCTCAAGTAGCTTCTAACACCAACACTTCGACCTCCGGCAATCAAATGCCGGGGGTCGACCTTATATACCTGAAAGATATTTTTCAAGCTGACTTTTATATTCTTTAAAATCTTCAATATGCATGAGGGTATCTCTCATCTCTGATGCTCCGTCAACTGTATTGATATAACACTTGGCAAATTTCTTAAGAACTGGAAAATACTTTGTATCTTCCCACGTTTTTTCATAAAGTCTTACATGCTCAAGATACATCTCAAGCTTCTCTTTCTGCGTGACTGCATCTCCAAAATGATCTTTATTGAAAATCCACGGATCTTTAAAGATCCCCCTTCCTATCATGATTCCGTCAAGCCCATACTCTGCTACTTTATCCAATCCATCTTGTCTGGAGACGATATCACCATTACCTATGATCACAGTATGCTTCTCCATTTTGTCTCTGAGTTTTACCACTTTCCCGATCTCATCCCAGTGCGCTGGCACTTCAGACATTTCTTTGGCAGTTCGGCCATGAATGGTCAGAGCTTCAAGATCTAGATTTAAAAGAAAAGAAGCCCACTCCTCTGTGATCATTTCCTTGAATCCGAGTCGAGTCTTCACACTAACTGGAAGGCCGTGCGACCCTTCTTGGGTAGCTTGTACTATTTCTTTTGCAAGTGGTGGATTATTGATGAGGCCAGAACATGCTCCTCTGGCTGTTATCCCCTTCTCAGGACAGCCCATATTGATATCGATCCCCACAAACCCTCGCTCGTAAAGTAGCTTACCTGCTTTATAAAAATTATCTGGGTTCGTACCCCAGATCTGTGCGATCAATGGCTGTTCGATAGATGTATGCACGAGGCGTCGTGCGACATATTCATAACCACGCGAAAAAAGACCATCAGCGTTGGTGAACTCAGTGAAAAAGACATCTGGTGCACCACACTTCCTGATGATCTGTCGAAAAACCGTGTCTGTAACATCCTCCATAGGAGCCATCACGAAAAATGGCTTAGGAAGTGTCGACCAAAAATTTGTCATAAGAGCTGTATTATAGCTATTTTTACCCTCATATTGCTATAATTGGGACTCCATGAAACTCTTACTGCTCGTTTTAGCAGGAATACTACTTTTCCTACCCGCTCGAGCTCATGCCGCTGAAAACCCACTTAGCAGACCTAACAACAAAGTTGGGATACATATCCTTTTCCCAACAGAACTCGCTGACGCCGCTAAGCTTGTAAATAATAATGGAGACTGGGGATATGTCATCATCCCGATTCAGTCAAATGACAAAGACATCAAAAAATGGCAGACTTTCCTCAATGAAGCAGGTAGACTTCATCTCATCCCAATTCTCAGACTAGCAACCGAGGGTGATTACTTTAATACCAGTGTTTGGCGTAAGCCAACTGAGGTGGATGTCCTAGACTTCGCTAACTTTCTTAGCTCACTCACTTGGCCTACTAAGAATAGATATATCATCCCTTTTAATGAGGTCAATCGTGGAGACGAATGGGGTGGATCTGCAGACCCAAAAGACTATGCGACTCTACTTTCATACGCTGTGACGGCTTTTAAATCTCGCAATCAGGACTTCTTCATCATCGGAGGTGGATTTGATAATGCTGCTCCAAATAATGGGACACAATACAGGGATCAGTACTCCTTTATGAAGGAAATGAACACTGCAGTTCCAGGAATTTTCAATCAAATAGATGGATTCGCAAGTCACTCATATCCTAATCCTGGTTTTTCTCAACCACCAGATGTCCATACTTCCAAAAGTATCACTAGTTTTCGCTTTGAGAGAGATCTTATCGATGCACTTTCTGACAAAGACCTCCCCATCTTTATCACAGAGACTGGTTGGTCTGGGAATGAAGTAAGTGATGAAAAGAGGGCCGAGTATTATAAAACCGCATTTGAGTCAGTCTGGAATGATCCAGATATCGTAGCCGTCATGCCATTTCTTTTCAGAGCAAGCGGACAGTTCGAGCACTTCTCATTTCTCACTTCATCAGGCAACTCTACTAAACAGTACGACGCTCTCAAAGATATCGCAAAAACGAAAGGCTCTCCAACACTGCCTAAAGTGCTTGGCGCAACAGTCGAACCTACACAAAAAATTGTTAAAAAATCATTTCCTAAAAAAGAAATCCAGGACGATAGGAAATCATTCAACCAAGTACTTGTCTCGATCTATGAATGGGTAAACCACCTCTAGCCATTCAGGAACTAGAAACTAGGAACTAGAAACTAGGGGCTAGGAACTAGTTCATTCATAATAGGCTTAACAACTAACTCCCAATTCCTAACAACTAACTCCTCAGTCTTACGGTATAATCCACTAATGATTACCATCATTCACGGCGATGATATCGCCTCATCTCGCAACTACCTCAATGACATCAAGTCCAAATTCCCTGAGGGAATCCAGATATCTCCTGAGTCACTTAATATGACAGATCTCTCGCAAAGAATTGATGGTGGTGGCTTTTTTGAAACTGAGAAAGTCATCATCATAGAGCAGCTTTATGTGAAGAGAAAAGCCAAAAAAGAATTTGAGGCTATCGTGGAGTATCTTAAAAGCAAAACACTTGAAAATGAAATCTATATTTGGGAGAACAAAGAGTTGGATAAAAAATCACTTTCCCTATTTAATCACCCAACCATCAAGACATATAAGCTCCCCCAAACACTCTTTTTCTTCCTTGACGCTATCAAGCCTGGGGCTGGTAAGGAGCTCGTACGCATGTATCATGAAACACTCAAAACAACTGACGCTGAGATGGTCTTCTTTATGCTCATTCGCCATATTCGACTCCTTTTGGCTCTTCAAACACCATCTAGTGAAACAATCGATGAAGCCAAAAGACTCGCCCCATGGCAGCAAGGGAAAGTTGCAAGACAAGCCAAATTATTCTCAGAGTCTCAGCTTTTACAAATACATGAACAGCTTTTTACACTTGATAAAGAGCAAAAAACAGGCGAATTAAGCATGCCACTCAATCTTGCCATTGACATTTTATTACTGCAGATCTAAGATAATTTTTATTCTACTCATCTATGGACGAAGCAATTAAAGACATTCTCTCCTCAGCTCTCCAAGAAAAAAAGCTCAATCAAACAGCATTTGATGAAATCTCCAAATGGTTTACGGAAGAAGAATTCAAGGAATTTATTCCCGAACTAACAAAGCAGGTTCATGAAGGAAATTGGGAAGACCTTATGGATAAGTTTTACAGAGTAGTAATCTTTGGAACAGGTGGAATTCGTGGACTTATGGATGTTGGAACCAATAGAGTCAACAACTATATGATCCGCTGGGCCTCACAGGCTTATGCCCAGTATCTTCTTAAGCACAAATCTGACATGGTAAAAAATGGGGTTGCTCTTGCATATGATAGTCGCCATAACTCAGAAGAGTTCGTCAAACAAACTGCAAGAGTGCTAGCTGCAAATGGTATTCCGGTCCATATGTTCAATTATTATAGAGCGACGCCAGAGCTTTCCTTCACTGTACGACACTTGGGTTGTGTTGGCGGAATTGTACTTACAGCTAGTCACAATCCACCGAAATATAATGGATATAAAGTCTACGATGAAAATGGTATTCAAGTTCTTCCTGAGACTGGAGCACTTATTGAAGCTGAGTTCAAAACAGTAACTGAAATTAAGAAAATTGATTTTGACGAAGCTAAGGAAAAGGGTCTAATCAAATTTATTGGAGAGGATGTAGACAAGGCTTTCGCAGAAGCCGCAAAGGCAGCAGATATTTACCCGGGAAGAGATATCAAGATAGTCTATTCTCCTATGCACGGAGTAGGATCTCAGTCAGTCTTGCCTGTTCTTAAAGAGCTTGGATTCAATGATATTGAATTAGTTGAAGAGCAAATGAGTCTTGATGGCGATTTTCCAAATGTTGATGGTCAGTTCCCAAATCCAGAATTTCCAAAAGTATATAGGCAGGCTATAGAACTTGCCAAGAAAACTGACGCGCAAATCGTTCTGCTGTCTGATCCAGACGCTGATAGACTTGGGATGGCTGTCCCAGATAAGAATGGTAATTGGACTCCACTCAATGGCAATCAGGGTGCTGTAATTATGACCTATTTTATCCTCGACACCTTATCAAAGGCCAATAAAATGCCTACCAACCCCGTTATCGTTAAAACCTCTGTTACAACGGATCTTTTCCGCGATATCGGAGAAAGTTTTGGGGTGGAAGCAATTGGTGATCTTCTAGTTGGATTTAAATTCATTGGAGATCGTATCCAAAATCTACCTGCGGATAAACACTTCATTTTTGCAGCTGAAGAAAGCGTAGGATATCTCTATGGCACAGCCTACAGAGATAAAGGAGCTGAAACTCCAGCAGTTATTGCAGCTGAAATGGCTGCCTACTGCAAAGATAATAATACAAATCCAATGGATCTTCTTGAATCTATTTACGAAAAGTACGGTTACTATGCTGAGAGCCTCTACTACAAGGTAATTGAGGGATTTGGCGCGATTGATCAGATGAATCAAGCAATGGTAAAACTACGAGAAGATCTTCCAAAAGAAATTGCTGGTAGAAAAATTGTTAAAGTCCTGGATCGACTTACTGGGGAACTTCGAGATGGCCAGACTGGTGATCTAATTGAGACTAGGGCGTGGGATAAGGGCGACATGATCTCATTCTTCTTTACAGACGATGAGAGGACTGTAGTCCATGCAAGACCTTCTGGAACAGAGCCAAAAATGAAATACTATACGGCTGTTAAGGGAAGGCTTCAGGAAAAATCTAAAGAGGATCTTACAAAAGAGGCTCAGGCTATAGAGCAAGATATTGCATCCAAATTTGAAGCCATCATTGCAACAATAAAGGTAGACGTATTTAAGTAATGTTTGCCACTACAGAACTACTTTCGCTTCAAGAGAAAGTCTCCCAGATTGTTAAAGACTCCTCAAAAATCATACTTGAAAAATGGCAGGACAAGACTCCCTTTACTATTAAATCAGACAAAACTCCTGTTACTGAAATAGATACTAGAGTGGAGGATTACTTAAGACGAGAGCTCACTCCTCTTATTCCAGGCTGCGGATTTATCTTAGAGGAGGGTGAGGATGATGAGAAAAGTGATTATAACTGGGTAATTGACCCGCTCGATCAAACAAAAAATCTCATCGGTAGTCTACCACTATTTTATATTCAAGTTGCACTCACCCACTATAAGAAGCCGATTCTTGGTGTTATTTTCAACCCAGTCTCTGGACAACTTTTTTCAGGTAGTGAAGGAAACGGGGCATATGTAAATGATGTAAAGGTTTCAATTCCTGAGAAATCTGGGAGTATTAATAACTATGTCGATGTTGATTTTGGCAGTGGAGATGATGACCATCAATGGAAACTAAATATTCTTAATTCATTAACTACCTCAGGAGTGAAAATACGACTTACGGGTGCAAGTTTTGCAATCTATATTCTCACAAACGCAATTCAGGGATACCTTGTCCTCAATCAAAAAACAAAAGTGGTGGATCAAATGCCAAGAATTATACTCATGAAAGAGTTTGGTCTGATAGTTGAAGAGATAGAAATTAATAATAAAAAAGTAATTGTCGCAGGAAATCCAGAGCTTTTTGACAAGATTGTTAAAGAAATTCAAAATGAACTTGGTCTAAAATAAGTCTCTTGTAGTAAGGTATTTCTAGTGGTATTATCATAAAAATGCAGGATTATAAGCAGTTTAAAAAGGACACCTTCTCCAACGAACCATTTGTAATTAAGGTAGACAAGCCGTGGGGCCATGAAATTATCTTTACTCCACCTCACCTCCCCTATGCTGGAAAAATCATCCATATTGATGCTGGCAAAAGACTATCCCTTCAAGTCCATGATGAGAAAGTAGAAAGCTGGATCCTCAAATGTGGCGAGGCTAAAGTGATGTGGGACACTGATGGGGGCGAACTTATCGAGACCACACTTCTCCCAGATCAAGGCTTTACTAGCATGGTGGGACAGAGACACCGACTCATTGGTGTGACTGACTGCGAGATATTTGAAGTCTCATCTCCTGAAAAAGGCGTGACCTACCGACTTGAAGATGACTACAAAAGACCCGATGAGACTGAGGAGATGAGGAAGAGTGAGCGTGCTCATGGCTAATGGGGAATGGCTACTTATTCTTCGAATGAAATGAGAAGTTAGTTCTCGCTTTGCTCGAACAATATTATGAAAGACGTTACAGATTTAGAAGCAGTTAAAAAAATAGACCCACAAGACAGTTATCGCTCAACTGAGATGATGGTCGAGCAGCTCAAAGCTGCATGGGATCAGGTCAACGCGCTTGAGATCAATATCGATGATACAAGAGTCAAGAACATTATATTCTGTGGGATGGGAGCATCTATCTATGGCGCACTAGTCATCAAGGCACTCTTAGGTCACGAACTCTCCTACCCGACTGAGGTCATTACTGATTATCACCTCCCTGCGTATGCAAATGAAGAATCGCTTGTCGTTCTGACATCCTACTCTGGTTCAACTGAAGAAGTCCTCTCTTGCGCAGATGAGGCACTAGCTAAAGGCGCACAAATGATCGTACTCACCAAGGGTGGTAAGCTGGCAGAATTTGCTAAGACCAATAACGTGCCCGCGTATATCTTTGATGGGGTCCTCAATCCTGCTGGCACTCCCCGACTTGGTAATGGCTACACGATCCTAGGACTCATTGGACTTTTGAGCAAAGCTGGCATCATCACTGTTGAGGATCGCGAGATCAAAGATGCACTTACTCGACTTGAGGAGAATAAGGAAGATATCAAGAAAAAGGCGCTGGTTGATTTTGAGATATTTGAAAATAAGATCCCAATTGTGATTGGAGCAGAGCATCTTTCCGGCAACACGCAAATTCTTCGTAATCAATTTAACGAGACTAGTAAGACCTTCTCAGCACTTTATCTAGTACCTGATCTAAACCATCATCTTATGGAAGGACTACGATTTCCTAAGCACACTCAGCTCCACTTCCTCTTTCTTAACTCTGGTAATTTCTCACCGAAGATCAAAAAACGCATGACACTTACCATGGAAGTAGTTACGCAAAATGAACATGTATATCACGAGTTCACCACCTCTGGATCCAGTGTATATGACGATTTCCTGGAGACACTACTCTATGGCAGCTATCTCACACTTTTCTTGGCAATCCGATATGACCAGGATCCAGCCATCAATCCATTTGTAGATTGGTTTAAGGCAAAACTCTCCGAATAACCTCAACTATTAGAGCCTATAGCTTGCATTCTAGATTCGATTTCAGTATACTGACCTGATACTTTTTCTCTTTCTTATCAACTGCGATTTGATTGATAAAAGTTGCACATTAATATTGCTAGAAGACACATGAGTGGCGAACTGAGTTTCGATACACTATCGAAATTGAGTCGGCCGCTCACGTGAGGGGCATTACAGTCAACAGGAGTTGGAATGAACGGTAGATCGATGGCGAGTAAAAGAGGGAAGCTTCAACTACCCAGAGGTTTCAAGGACGTTGTCCTTGTTCTCGTGGGGTGTGACGACTTTCAGCAGCTTGCGATCAAGATGCTCACTCTGAAGGAGATTTCCAATGCTGAGACACGAGTCTACACCTCAGCACCAAAAGGAGGGCAAAAACCGACTGAAATTATTCGTATTTGGGACCTTTCCGGCAATGACGGAGACATCCTAAGCGCTCTTAAAGGAGCCATTCGAAGACAAGACCAGTCACACAACATCATTTTGAACAATGTTGATCTATCCGGAATTTTTTCGGGTCAACCAGGACCGTATATTCATATCTGCAATACGCATGCAGAAGCGATTTCAGTCGCTGAAGAGCACATGCGCAAGCAGGTATACGTCCACTGATTCTAGCAATCATTCATCAGCCTCTCTGGCCCCATCGGTCAGAGAGGCATTTCTTTCCTGAGTCTTCTTGCAATTTTTAACACCCCTCCTCATAATAAAAGGTAATGCCCAAAGTAACTTCCTCCATCCTGTGGTTTAAAGATATCGACAAACATGACATCCCTGTAGTTGGCGGAAAAGGAGCAAATCTAGGCGAAATGACCCAAGCCAAATTCCCTGTCCCAAATGGATTTGTCGTGACTTCATACGCATACTTTCACTTCCTCAAAGAGAACAATCTCGCAACCAAAATTAATCACCTTATAGGCACAATTGACTATAATCGACCTGAGTCTATCGATCAGGTAGCGGCCCATATCAGAAAGATGATCATCGCTGAAAAAATGAGCGAGGATCTCATACAGGAAATATTTAGAGCCTACAAAACGCTTAGTGGTCCTCTCTCGGATGCACTCGTAGCTGTCCGCTCATCTGCTACAGCTGAAGATCTTCCTGGCGCTTCCTTTGCTGGTCAACAAGAGACCTTTCTTAATGTATCTGGCGAATCAAATGTCATCCAGATGGTGAAGGAAGCGTGGGCTTCTCTTTTTAATGCTCGGGCTGTTTTTTATCGACATGAACAAAAGTTCGATCATTTCCAGATCGGTATCGCCATAGTAGTTCAGAAAATGATTCTCTCGGAGCAATCAGGCATCATGTTCACGATCGATCCAGTTACCAATGACAAGTCTAAAGTCGTGATTGAAGCTATTTATGGACTTGGCGAGATGATCGTCCAAGGACAAGTCACGCCTGATCACTATGAAGTTGAGAAATCTTCAATGACTATCACACAAAAATCTATTGCGTATCAGAACGTTCGTTTGGACAAAGTAAAAGGACAGAACAAGGAGGTAAAAGTTTCTGAAAAGGACGGCAAAAAACAGAAGATCAACAACAATCACATCCTCGACCTCGCACTTCTTGGTAAAAAGCTCGAGAAACATTACTACTTCCCCCAAGATATCGAATGGGCAATTGATGACTCTGGTGTCTACATCGTGCAGACTCGACCTATCACAACTATTAAAAAGGGTAAGGAAGAAAAGACAGAAGACCTCTCCTCACTTCCACTTCTCCTCAAAGGCGCACCTGCCTCCCCTGGCATCGCATCAGGTCTAGTTAAGATCATAAAGAGCGTCGCAGATCTCTCCAAAATGGAGACTGGTGATATCATGGTTGCCTCCCAAACCAATCCTGATTTTGTCCCGGGCATGAAAAAAGCTGTCGCAATTGTAACTGACAAAGGTGGCCGCACTTCTCACGCCGCTATCGTCTCGCGAGAACTAGGCATCCCAGCGGTCGTTGGGACTGAAAAGGCTACTCAGATATTGAAAAATGGCATGGCGATCTCCGTCGATGGTGCGAAAGGCGAAGTCTACAAAGGTGGACATGCGATTATCAACTCAGCCCACAGCAATGTTTCAACAGATCACATCAAAACTTCCACGAAGGTGTATGTCAATCTTGCTCAACCTGACCTGGCAGAGAAAGTGGCAGCTCAACATGTTGATGGGATTGGACTCCTACGCGCAGAATTTATCATGGCCAATATAGGCATACATCCCAAGAAACTCATTCATGATGGCAAGAAGCATCTTTTCATCAACACCATGGCACAAGAATTAGAACGGTTCTGTAAGGCTTTTTACCCACGTCCAGTTGTCTATAGAGCTTCCGACTTTAAGACCAATGAGTATCGTGGACTTGTAGGTGGTAAAGAGTATGAACCAATTGAACCCAACCCAATGCTAGGATACCGAGGTGCCTTCAGATACATGCATGATCCAAAGGTATTTGAACTTGAGCTTGAAGCGATCAAAATTGTTCGCAATAAAAAAGGTCTCAAAAATCTCTCCCTAATGGTGCCATTTGTACGCACAGTCAAAGAACTACGTGAAGTGAAAAAAATCATCTGCAATAGTAGCCTTTATAGATCACCTACCTTTAAGCTCTGGATGATGGTCGAGATCCCATCAAATGTCATCCTTCTAGAGCAATTTATCAAAGAAGGGCTCGATGGTGTGTCAATCGGCTCAAACGACCTGACCATGCTCATGCTAGGCACAGATCGGGACAATAGCGAGGTCGCTTCAGAGTATGACGAGCAAAATGAAGCAGTGCTTTGGGCGCTAGAACATGTGATAAAGACATCTCACAAGCATCAGGTAACTGTATCTATCTGTGGTCAAGCTCCCTCTCTTTATCCAGAACTTGTTGAAAAACTCGTGTCATGGGGAGTGACAAGTGTTTCTGTCTCTCCAGATGTGATCGAGACAGTTCGAAAAAATATTGCAGTAAGTGAGAGGAGACTACTGAAATAGGATACTGAGATATTGGGATACCATGATACTAAGAGCAATGTATTCCTTTTTCTTAATATCTTAATCTCCAAGTATCAAAATATCTAAATCAACGTATGGCCACAATTAGACAAATCAAGGCAAGAGAAATCCTAGACGCACGTGGTTTCCCGACTGTTGAAGTTCTCGTCGAATTATCAGATGGCAGCATAGCAACAGCCTCAAATCCATCTGGCACTTCCAAAAGCACCTACGAAGCTTTTGAACTTCGTGACAACGATCCAAAAAGACATATGGGAATGGGTGTTCTTCAAGCAGTTGACATGATCACACGCACACTCGCACCACAATTCATAGGCATTGAGGCGACCAACCAAAAACTCCTTGACCAAACACTCATTGGGATAGATGGAACTCACACGAAAGCTAAGCTGGGAGCGAATACCACTATGCCACTGTCTATGGCTTTTGCTAAAGCTGGAGCCAAGAGTCAGTCTACCCCACTTTTTCTCTATCTACGCAATTTTCTGGCAAAAGAGAATGTGCCACTACGAATACCTACTCCTGCAATGAATATGGTCAACGGCGGTAGGCACGCTGGGAACAACATCAACTTTCAAGAATTCTTAGTTATACCAGCGACATCTCAATCATATTCAAATTCACTTATGATGGGTGTCACTGTCTACAATAGTCTTCGTGGTCAGCTTAAAAAGGGATCACTTACGACAACAGTTGGAGATGAGGGTGGATTTGCACCAAATTTTGAAAATAACGTCGATGCTTTTGACTTTATCTCCCAAGCTGTTTCATCGGCTGCCTTTAGACTTGGATATGACATCTTCATTGGCCTAGATGCGGCTGCAAAGAACTTCTTTCAGGATCAGGAATACAAGATTAAAGATAAAGAATCTCCTATGAACTCAAATGAACTAATCACATTTTATGAAGAAATTGTTAAAAAATATCATCTCATCTATCTTGAGGATCCACTAAGTGAAGAAGACTGGCAGGGCTGGAGCACACTTTCCACTAGGCTCACTAGTAAAGCACTCCTTGTTGGAGACGATCTCACCGCTACCAATCCATTTAGACTACAACAAGCCCTCAATAGTAAATCTATCAATGGCCTTGTCATAAAGCCCGGACAAATTGGTACCGTCCTTGAATCTCTTGCCGTTGTAGAAATGGGTCGACACGCCGGTCTCAAACTCATCGTCTCGCATAGAAATGGTGAAACCAATGATGATTTTATTGCTGATTACTCAGTTGCAATTGGAGCTGATTATGCAAAATTCGGAGCACCAGCGCGAGGAGAATGTGTAGCAAAGTACAATAGACTTTTGGAAATAGAACAACTTCTTCTTAATTCTAGTCAAGCTGTTTGAGGTTGAGAACGATCACGAACTCTCCTTTTGGCTCTTTCTTCTTAAATACTTCAATTACTTCAGTCAACGTGCCATGAATGATCTCTTCATATGTCTTTGTCATTTCTCGACACAAGGCGACTTGAGCATCCCCAAATGTCTCCTTCATCGCTGCAAGAGTCTTTCCTAGCCTGTGTGGTGCTTCATAAAATATCATCGTAGCACTGACACTCTCCTGAGCCTTAAGTGCGTGTTCAAAAAGGGTCTTTCTGTTGCCTTCTTTTCGAGGCGGATATCCGTAGAATACGAACTTATCTGTTGGAAAACCAGATAATGTGAGTGCGCCAATACTTGCAGAAGCTCCAGGAACTGTCACCACTGGAATTCCCTTCTTCACACACTCTCGAACGAGTCTGTAGCCAGGATCTGAAATCAAAGGTGTGCCAGCATCTGAGACTAACGCCACAGAAAGACCTGTCTCAAGCGCTGAGACAATCTCTGGAATACGCTGCTCCTCATTCTCTTCATAGTATGAGAGCATGCGTTGAAACTTCTCACCATTTTGAGGAAATGCAAATTCTGGATGTCTCTTCTGTAGCTCACGAAGTAAAAAACCCGTCTTTCGAGTATCTTCACATGCGATACCATCCACTGAAAAAAGCGTCTTAATAGCTCTTATCGTGATGTCATCTAAATTACCAATGGGAGTTGCAACGATGTATAAAGTCCCTATCATGGGGTGATTATAGCATTAATACCGTCTGACGAGGCCAACTACTCTTCCCTGGATGCGCAAAGAGGTAGGATAGATAGGCTCCATACGAGCATTTGCAGGACGCAAAATGACTTTTCCATCTTCTTTATAGAACTTCTTAAGAGTTGCTAAATTATCATCAACAAGAGCTACGATTATCTCGCCATTAATCGCAGTACTCACCTTCTCAATCACGACAAAATCGCCATCTAATATCCCATCTTCGATCATTGACTCACCCTTCACCTGCAAGACATAGGAGGTATTCTTACCTGATAGCATAGAGGCTGAAACCTGGAAGGTAGCATTAGGATCAGTATGTGGCTCAAGTGGAGAACCAGCAGCGATGAATCCCATCAGTGGAAGATCGATGGATGGAGAAATCTCCTTTGAAAGCGTCGGCATAAAGCTCTCGTCTTTGATCTTAAGTACTCGAGAATTGCCATCGTCTTTTTTAATATAGTCTTTATCAACGAGGTTACGAATAATAGCGTGAACAGTAGAAACGCTTTTATGTCCTGTGGCATCTGCCATCTCTCGGAGCGTTGGGGAGTAACCATTCTTAGACTGAAATTGTGCTAAAAATGTTAGTAATTCTCTTTCTTTTCTATATAATACACCTGCCATACAGTTTGAGCAGTTTTTCTATTGGGCAGAAAAACTGTATGTATAAAATATACGTTTTTTCGTATATTTTTGTCAATCTCTCAATATAATGCAAACCAGATCAAGATAATTATCAGCTATTTAGAGGCATCAATGGTATAATGGCTTCATGAAATTTAACCTCAAATCAGATTTTAAACCTACCGGCGACCAGCCTCGAGCTATTCAGCAAATGACTGATGGAATTAATGCTGGCAAGAAGAGCCAGGTGCTACTTGGTGTGACTGGTAGTGGTAAGACCTACTCTATCGCCAACGTCATACAAAATACCCAAAAACCAACATTAGTTATTTCACATAACAAAACTCTTGCAGCTCAACTCTACCAAGAATTTAGAGATTTCTTTCCTGATAATGCAGTCTCCTACTTCGTATCCTACTATGACTATTATCAACCAGAGGCATACATGCCAACATCTGATACCTATATTGAGAAAGAAGCTCAGATTAACGATGAGATCGATAAGTTACGACTCTCAGCCACCACCAATCTCCTAACCCGTGATGATGTCATCGTCGTTTCATCAGTCTCCTGCATCTACAACCTTGGCTCGCCTGTTGAGTACTCAAAGTTCATCCTATCTCTCGTGGCAGGTATGAAAGTAGCACAAAGAGATATCCTCGTCAGACTTTCAGACCTCCAGTACGCTCGTAATGATTATGAGTTCAAGAGAGGTACCTATAGACTCCGCGGTGGCACGATCGAACTTTTACCAGCCTATATGGATACAGGCATCAGAATTGATATGAATGGGGACTATATCACTGAAATTCGTGAATTTGATCCACTGACTGGAGACACAGTCCAAGTAATGGAAAAAGCTGTCATCTACCCAGCAAAACATTATATGACTGATCCAGCTACTTATGAAAACGCATTCAAAAGGATAACTGAAGACGCAGAAAAGCACGTCACCCACCTTAAGTCCCAGGGCAGACTTATCGAAGCTCAGCGCATCCAACAGCGAACAAAATTTGACCTTGAGATGATCAAAGAAGTCGGCTACGTCAATGGTATCGAGAACTACTCAATTTATTTCGATGGACGAAAAGCTGGAGATCCACCATATACACTCATAGATTACTTCGATCACAAAGGTAAAGACTGGCTTCTAATCATCGACGAATCTCACATCACCCTGCCTCAAGTCAGAGGTATGTATACAGGTGATCGCTCACGCAAAGAGACATTGATCGATTATGGCTTTAGACTCCCATCAGCTCTAGACAACAGACCGCTGAAATTCGAAGAGTTTCAGCGTCATATTCAAAAAGCTATCTATGTCTCAGCCACCCCTGATGAGTATGAGCTATCTCTGGCAACTGAGGAGGATGGCATCGTTGAGCAACTCATCAGACCGACTGGCATCGTCGACCCTATGGTCTCAGTCAGACCAACTGAAGGTCAGATCGCAGATCTTTTGGCTGAAATTGAAAAAAGAGTTGTCAAAAAAGAACGCGTACTCGTCACAACTCTGACAAAGAGAATGTCTGAGGAGTTAACTTCCTACCTTGAAGAAAAAGGAATAAAAGTCACTTATCTTCACTCAGATATTGATACGTTAGCAAGACAAGACATCCTAGATCAGCTTAGACGTGGCGATGTCGATGTACTGGTCGGTATCAATCTTTTGCGAGAAGGACTAGACCTACCAGAAGTCACCCTCGTTGCGATCCTTGATGCTGATAAAGAAGGCTTTTTACGCAGTCGAAGCTCGCTTATCCAGACCATGGGACGAGCTGCGCGTAATATCGCATCTGAGGTCATCATGTATGCAGATCGTCGAACCAAATCAATGGAAGCTGCGATCGGTGAGGTCGAGAGACGTCGAGAAATTCAGTTAGAATATAACGAGAAACATGGCATTACACCTACCAATATTGAGAAAGCTATTCGAGACAGACTTACACAGGAAGTAGAAAAGAAAGACGAGAAGAAGTTATCAATAGATGTCCTTATTCAAATGGGTAAAAAGGAAGTACTTCTTCCAGATGAGAAAGAGGATCTTATCAAAAAGCTCAGGAAAGAGATGAAGGAAGCGGCAAATAAGTTAGATTTTGAGACAGCAACACTGATTAGAGACGAGATCCGCGCAGTTGAGGGGAAATGAACAATCTCTCTTCCGTGTCTGCCAGAATGACGAGGGGGATTTATTCTTTAGAGCTAAGATCATTCCACGCTTGTCTATCAAATACTGCTCTATTTCTTCTTTGTGCCTCCTGTTCAAGCCTACCACCCCGGTGAGCATGACCAATAACTCCATCAAAAATATCGCTATTATTGCGATCGTCAAATCGATCTTCTTCTGGATACGGCTTAATGCTGTCGGATCTTCTTGCGATATTCCCAGGACGATTCGTAGATAAGTCTTCTGGCCCATCTACATCTGCAGGATCTTGACTGTATCTAGCACGCTCGGTTGATAGATATCTGATGCCACTCAATGGTACTATCCCTCCGGCTGGCGTATTCTTCATATCCAGCTCGACGAGGTCAAAAAAAGTATCTGATTGTCTTTGAAAATTCCTAATTGCGCCTTCTGAATTAATATCCAGCCCTATTACTGCTCCATCTTGAGGATCAAGATCTCTATATACGCTAGTCATGTCAGGTGTGTGAAATATTCCTGGTATTTCGCTGATTTCAGCTGCGGGAGCTGCTTCTCTGCTTGGCACGCGTGCCTGTTCCCCATCTAGATCGAAGACTCTTTCTTCTATATGCTCTCTTTCACTCATATCTTATACTCTTTCGACCAAGATCATATTGGTCGTCCCCGATTCACCAAAGGGCATGCCAGCTGCTATCACAAAGGCTTCGCCCTTTTTAAGTGAGATGACAGAATTCTTCGTTGCAATCTCCTTAGCCTGAACAGTCATGTCTATAAATCCTTTTGTAGGCTGGATCATGAAGGGAAAGACACCATAGGAGAAGTTAAGATGCCTAATAGTTTCAGCAACCGGTGATAGCGCAATAATGATCTGGGAGTGACGGTGTCTGGAAATCCTCCGTGCAGCTTTTCCCTGATGAGTGAATGCGACGATAAGTCTAGCCCCGATCTGATCTGCCATATCCCCTGCTGAGAGACTGACTGCATTGCCAATAGCTTGCTCATCATCATACTTACGGACAGTGACATAAGGCACTGCATCCTCAATAATTTGAGCCATCATGGTCACAGTCTCAACAGGAAATTTACCCATCGCACTCTCACCTGACAACATCACAGCGTCAGTTCCGTCTAAAATAGCATTGGCGACATCCGTGACTTCAGCTCGCGTTGGTAATGGATTGGAGGTCATCGACTCTAACATCTGTGTAGCAGTGATCACAGGCTTGGCTCTCTTGAGACCTAGTGTGATGAGCTTTTTTTGTAGATGTGGTACTTCACTCATTGGTACTGCAAGACCAAGATCACCTCGGGCTACCATGATCCCATCTGCTGCAGTGATGATCTTTTCGATATTCTCAATCGCTTTTGCGGTCTCGATCTTAGCGATGAGCATGATGCTGGAGTCTTTTGGTAGCATTTTACGAACAGCTGTGACATCTTTTTCATCTTGAACAAAAGAAATGGCGAGAGCATCAACGCCATTTTCTACCATCAGTTCAACATCTTCTCGATCTTTTTTCGTGAGACCGTGATTATCAAGCGAAAGGCCTTGTGCATAAAATCCTTTAAAGGAGACCAGCGGTCCACCCACCACAACACGTGCGATAGCCTTTTCCTTACCCTCTACTTCAACGACCATACGGATCTTGCCATCATCGACAAATATCTCAGCACCTTTCTTAAGCTGGGGAATGATGGTGGGATAATTAACAGAAAGTCTTGTAGCTGTCCCCTCGACTGCCTTGTGCCAGACCTCAACGAGACTATTGTTGGTAAGAACTACACCCTTTTCAACTTTACCAATACGGATTTTTGGTCCAGCGAGGTCACCCATGATAGAAATAGGTCGTCCAATTTTCTTTTCAACCATGCGCATATCTGCAATGAGTCTCTTTACTTCCTCTGCTGGCTGGTGAGATAAATTAATACGATAGACATCGACTCCCGCTCGTGCAAGATCAAAGAGGAGTTGGAAGGTATTACTGGAGGGACCGATGGTGGCTACAATCTTTACTTTCTTGTTATACATACTAGATTGTAAGAATACCATTTCTAGCTATAAGATTCAATAACTATCCTATATTTTTTACCAAAGAAATTTGTGGTTGATCACTAAGCTCTACAGAAACAGCATCTAGCCGGAGTAATTTAGGAAGATTTGGATGGTGTGCTAAATATGTGAGCGCAGTTCGTCGCATAGCCTGTAATTTGAGATAACCGATGGATTCAAGAGGAGTTCCAAATGTATTATTTTGACGAGTTTTGACTTCGATAAAGCAAAGAGTGGGAATATTCTCAGATATATCTATCCCAATGATATCTATCTCACCGCTTCGAGTTCTAAAATTTCGCTCGATTATCATATATCCGTGGTGTTTTAAATAGTTAATGGCAAGTAACTCGCCCTTATCACCCTGATCCTTTTTAAAACGCGACACAACTAAATAATAAGTGAGATGAGGAGTTAGTTACTAGGGGCTAGAAATTAGTTAAGATCTGAACTAATTCCTAGTTCCTATCTTCTAATAACTAATTATGGGCGGATCTTCTCTTTATGAAGATAGGTAAGCTTTGAACGTCGAATGCGATACTTTGAGTGCTCTTTTACTTCAACTTTTTCGATAAATGGTGAGCCAATCTGCCAGATCTTCTCAACAGCAACGCCACCAACTTCTTTCTTAACTGTGAAAGTTTTACTGTCACCACGGCCGCGGATCTGAAGTACTGTGCCTTGAAAAATCTGAATACGAGTCTTCTCGCCTTCTTTAATTTTCTGGTGAACGCGTACAATATCGCCTGGAATGAAATCAATCGCTGTAATCATGAAGCTATTATA
>JAGOPV010000003.1:59270-63927 GCA_017991775.1 Candidatus Levyibacteriota bacterium
CGCGGATCTGAAGTACTGTGCCTTGAAAAATCTGAATACGAGTCTTCTCGCCTTCTTTAATTTTCTGGTGAACGCGTACAATATCGCCTGGAATGAAATCAATCGCTGTAATCATGAAGCTATTATAGCAAAAACACACTGGGTTTGTGAAGTACGATTAATGAATAAGGAATAATGAAGGAATTTGAAGATATTTCTATTCATTATTCATAAATCTTCATTCAATATTCTGATTATTTTGGGCGGCCTGGAGAAAGGCCAAAAAGAGTGGGTGTGGCTTGAGCGGTCTACTCTTGTACTCTGGGTGACCCTGTGTACCTACATAGAAAGGATGGTCCTTCTCTGGCAGCTCGATGATCTCACACAGATTCTCGGCCACTGATCGTGCAGATATCACCAGGCCATGCTTCTCATAATCCTTAGTGAATTCATTATTAAACTCATAGCGATGGCGATGACGCTCACTTGATAACGCCTTTTTCTCATTAGTCAAAGCACCGTATTTCTTATACCACTGATAGGCTCGAGATGAAGTGTCCATATGTGCTTCCCATCCCCCAAGTCTCATCGTGCCACCATAGGCCCGCTTTTCAAGCATGGCTTTTTGAGACTCTATGATATGAATAACTGGGTGCTTTGACTTAGGAGCATTTTCAGTCGTATTGGCATCTTTCCATCCAAGAACGTCTCGAGCAAATGCTACCACTGCCAGCTGCATACCGTAACAAAGTCCAAGATATGGTATTTTTTGCGATCTTGCATAAGATGCTGCTGCGATCATACCCTCTGCTCCCCTCTCACCCCAGCCGATTGGTACGATGATCCCATCCGGAGTCCCTAATAAGTCTCTAATACCATCTTCTGGCGTCTTTTTCTTTTTTACAGCAGCAGCTATCGCCTCCTCAACTTTTTCAGCATGGATCCACCTCTCAACCACTTCAACACCCTCTTCCCAACTCGCGTGATCTAGTGCATCAAGAAGGGCTGCATAGCTATCCCTTATCTGATAATCACCGGTTCCAAAGTATTTTCCAACAATTGCTATCTCCACTGTCTTTTTCTTTTTTACAGTGATCTTATCGACAAGTGAATTCCATGCCTTAAGATTGGGCTTCTTGGCTGGAAGTCCGAGCTTTTTCAAGATACGAGCATCAAGTCCCTGTTTATGAAGCATATCTGGGATACCAAATACACTATCTAGATCAGGATTAGAGATGATGTCTTCTGGGTGCATATTACAGAAAAGTGCAAATCTATCACGCCTTCTCTTGTCCAAATACTTTTCAGATCGGGCTATAACAAAGTCTGGCTGAATACCCATAGAATTAAGTGATCGAACTGAAAGCTGAGTCGGCTTGGTCTTAGGTTCGCCTAGGTGATGAGGGGTAGGAACATAACTGACATGAACATGGATAACATCGCCTGGATGTCGCAGCGTCAAGATACGTGATGCCTCGTAATACAATATGTTCTGATACTCTCCAGCAGTTCCACCAAGCTCTACCAAGACAATATCCGCATCCTTTTTCTTTGATAACTCATGAATACGACTCGTTATCTCGTCAGTAATGTGTGGGATCGCTTCAACAGTAGCACCGTTATACTCAAATCTTCTTTCTCGTTCGATAACTGTCTGGTAAATTTTACCAATGGTCACGAAATTTTCTTTACCCATGTCCTCATTCAAGAATTTTTCGTATGACCCTATATCCATATCCGTCTCTGTCCCGTCTTCGCAAAGAAAAGGATCGCCATGCTCTATAGGATTGATGGTGCCAGAATCAATATTGAGATAATTCTCGAATTTTATAGGAGCGACTTTATAGCCTGATGCTTTGAGGAGGACGCCAATTGAGGATGAAGTGAGACCTTTACCGATGCCTGAGATGACTCCACCGGAGACAAATATATACTTTAATTTTCTTTTTTTTGTAGTACTACGGGGCACGATTAAATATAACAGAGGCGAAAAATACCCGTCAAGATGACAAACCCTATCAGTTATTTTTAGCGAACACCTAGTGATTTTCCCTTAAAGATAATTTCCTTTGGCTGAATAATAACTTGACGCTCTCCCTCTCTCACTTCTCCTACTCTGCCTGATTCTAGACCATGATTATCTTTCACAATTTTCTGCGCTTGCTCAACGTCACTTTCATTCATAAAAATAGCAAAACCTCCACTCATATTAAAATTCCCATACATCTCCTCATCACTACTTTGAGACTTCTCTTGAATAAGATCAAAGAGTGGATGAACCTTTGGTAATCGATCAATAACATATGTTAACTCCCTATTAGCTCGCATCAGCTTCCTCCACCCATGACCTGTAACATTCACCATGTAATGTATGTCGATGCCTGCTTCAAAAAGTTCCCTAGTAACTCCTGCATAAATATGCGTAGGTTTAAGAAGTGACTCGCCGTATGATGAACCATCACTAAGTGTAGTCTGATACCCATCTGGCAATTCATCTGCAATCTTTCTTGCAAGCGTTAAGCCATTTGAGTGTATCCCGTTGCTTTCGATGAGAAAGATAGCATCCCCTTCCTTCAACTTATCTCCAAGAGTCAATCTCTCTTTGGGACTAATAATCCCAACCGCAGATCCCGAAAGATCAATTGTATCGGGATTAATAATTCCCTTAAGTGTTGGCGTCTCTCCTCCACCCCATACAGCTCCTGACATATTCACTGCCTTTGCCCATCCCTCAATCAAATCAGTCGCTCTTTCCTCATCCAGAAACCAGTTCGAATCTCCTACAGCAAAATATGCATTGACCACCTGAGGATCTGCCCCAACAACAATTAGATCATTGACAATCATTGCAACCGTGTCTTGCGCTATTGCGTCATAGTGAGACTTCCCGGAGAACTTTCTCACCTCATCAGCAACCATATTTTTTGATCCAAGACCTTCAATTACGAATGCACGATAGCTATCCTTTTCCTCCCAGACGTATGCTGACTCTCCACGACTTGCCCCGACCTCAGTCATACCAAATCGATCAAGATTACCTGCTGTAGCTTTTGCCCTAATCTGCGCTAGCCTCTTAATAGGGTCCATCACTTCATAATTAACGCCAGAAGATGCGTATGCGGAGCCTTTTGAATCTTTTTTCTTCATTTTTCTTGCATCCTGTAATCGACAACTTTTAAATCCTCTCTAAATAAAAACTCACCATCAATTGATTTTCCTGTCAAAGCTTGTGGAAGCCAATACCTTGCATCGTCCCACATCTTTTCAAAGGGAATTTCAGATATTTTGATCCATATTGGCTCTATTTCAACAACTCCAGCTGAGTCTAATACTCCAGCAGGCTCTCCTTCCCATGTATCGGTGACAAAAACATGTGATACAAAGTTCCACTCACCATTTTTATGTGGAAAATAGTATTCCATTGAGCCTCGTGACTCAAGATTTTTTGGATCGATAACGACACCAATCTCCTCAGCTACCTCCCTAGCCGCTCCATTTTTTATAACATCAAGTTCAACTTGATCGACATCATTTCGATCCTTTGCATCCACCTTCCCACCAATTCCTACAAGATTACCCTCTCCAAGCCCTCTCATCTTCATCCCTAACAGAACTTCATCATTTCTCACTAGAAATGTAACAGTTGTGGGCTTGAGGGGACCCTTCAAAGTCCCCTTATATCCTTGGAGACTTATCTTATTTTCTAAATCTGATTTCATTGTCTTATTTTATAATGAGCGGGTAAAGGGAATCCTTCGGCGAGCTCAGGACTTAGTCGAACCCTGCCCATAACCAATGAGCGGGGTACGAGAATCGAACTCGCTTCTCTGCCTTGGGAAGGCAGCATACTACCGGTGTACTAACCCCGCAATTTCATCTCAATATTACCACAAGAATTTTCTTTTGTACTGTACGATGCATTAATGCATCGTACAAAAGGAGTTGAGTGCAGCATATAGCAAGGATAAGTTGAATTTGAAAAAATTATGAACGAGAAAGTTAGAGCTTAGCTTAGCTTAGCGAGGAAGGGTGAGCTTGGTGCCCACGAAGATCAAGTCTGGATTTGAGAGATTATTTGCTTTAGCGATATCTACCCATTTATATGCATCTCCATAGGCTCTTTGTGCGATCTCCCAGAGATAGTCTCCAGCAACAACTGTATAAGTAGCGCCTGCGATCTTAGGACCATTGTCCATATTTTGTGGCGGAAGGATAGGAGTTGGCTTAGCTGTTACAGTTGCTACAGCCATTACTTTTGTTGGCTCAGCTTTTGTAGGAGCTGGAGTCAATGTTGGAGTAATAGTTGCAACAGTAGACGGCGTGACATTCGTCATGGCAACGTTTGACGTTGCATCTGAATTTTTCTTGTCAGCCAAGTTGGACTTGGTAAGATTTGGGATCACTAGCTTCATCCCGACCTTGATAACACTCGGATTTGAAAGATTATTTGCCTTTGCAATCTCCACCCAACTATAGCCGTCGTTATATTGAGCTTGTGCGATTTTCCAAAGATCATCACCTTTTTGGATGACATAGGATTTCTGGCCATTTAGTGAGATCTCCTCAGTCTGAGTTCTTTGTGTTGCGATTGATGAAGTTTCTTGTCGAACTGCTGGGGACTGTGTGCCTCGACTTCTCAGAAGAGTTATAAGTAAAAGTGAGGCAATGATAACGACAA
>JAGOPV010000003.1:64027-74941 GCA_017991775.1 Candidatus Levyibacteriota bacterium
GCTGTTGTTGTTTTTTTACCTGCCATATTCCTGCCTTTTGTATAGCCTACTGTCCTAGGTGATATACCGACCCCAAACCCTTGCCCCGCTAAGCGGGGTATCCCCAATGAGCGGGATGGACGGGACTCGAACCCGCGACCTCCTCCGTGACAGGGAGGCGCTCTAACCAACTGAGCTACCACCCCCAATATGAACTTTGCAATAGATGCAAGCTCAATAGAATGCAATTATACTACATCCTTTGAGACTTACTCCATATGCAGTGTGGGTATCCTACCAAATCAGGCGTGCGTAGTCAACGCTTATGAGGCTGTTGCAATGTATTTGGATCTTGATATAGACTGGCAATATGAATAACGAAGACATTGTCCTCTTGCTTCGTCATATGATTGCCTCATACTCAGTACTTGATGATGCCAAGCATCGCTTTCAAATTATTGCATATCAAAAAGCAGCTGATGCAATAGATTCATCCTCTATCCAAGTTAAAGATCTTCTGAAGGAAGATCGCCTTGAAGAACTACCAGGGATTGGGCCATCTCTTCAAGCATATCTGAAAGAGTTGATTGAGACTGGTAAGGTAGAACATTTTGAAAAAGTACTCTCCAAACTTCCTTCAGCTATGTTCCCACTCCTAGATATTCCTTCTTTCGGCCCTAAAAAATCTTTTAGAATCGTGACAGAATTTGGTCTCACTGACCCTAAGACAGTAATGAAAGACGTCGAAAAACTTGCACTTGAGTATAAAATCGCCCCTTTGACAGGATTTGGAGAAAAGTCACAAAGTGACATACTTCGCGCACTTTCTGAATATAAAAAAGGTGTTACCAAGACATCTCGCATGGCACTGCCTCTTGCTGGGGATATTGCAGATCAAGTACTCACACACATGAATAAGTGCAATGAAGTTATCACTATCTCGACACTCGGAAGCCTGAGACGCCAAAAAGAAACCATCGGAGATGTTGATCTCGCCGTAGCTACATATCATCCAAGAGAAGTGCTGGATCACTTTGTAAATTATCCATATCTTGAGCGAATAATTGAGAAAGGTGATGCTTCAGCCTCAATTCTGGTCTCCGGTGGCAAACATATAGACCTTATGGTCCAGCCACCAGAAGCATTTGGCTCCCTCCTCCAACACTTCACTGGGAGCAAAGAACACAACGTCAAATTGCGGGAGTATGCACTCAAAAAAGGCCTATCTTTGTCTGAGTATGGGATCCGTAGAAAAGATGATCATGAAAAACTTCACATGTATGACACTGAAGAAAAATTCTACAAAGCTCTCGACCTAGCTTGGATTCCTCCTGAAATTCGAGAAAATACTGGCGAAATTGAGCTAGCCATGAAAAACAGTCTCCCAAAACTAATTGAACTCGCAGATATCAAAGGCGATTTTCATATCCATTCAAACTTCCGTATCGAGCCGAGCCATGATCTCGGCATTAGCCCTATGGAGGAAATGCTATCTCAAGCAATAGCATTCAAGTATGACTATCTCGGCTTTTCAGAGCATAATCCAAGTCATTCAAAACACACTAGCAAAGAGATCTATGCCATACTCTCAAAACGCAAAGATAAGATTGATCAGCTTCAAAAGAGTAATAAGAGTATACGTATATTTTCTTTACTCGAAACTGATATATTGCCCAATGGTGACTTAGCAATCGATGAAGATGCTCTCTCACTTCTGGATGCTACCATCGTTTCTGTACATAGTGTCTTTACACTCTCCAAAACCGATATGACAAAGCGAGTTCTCAAAGGTCTATCTCACAAAAAAGCTAAGATCCTTGCCCATCCGACCGGGAGACTCCTCAATCAAAGAAATGGATACGACCTAGACTGGAATGAGATCTTTGCTTTTTGTGTATCGGAAAATAAAGCACTTGAAATCAACTCTGCTCCATCCAGGCTTGATCTTTCAGATCAACTTGTCAGAATGGCAGTCAACGCTGGCGTCAAAATGTTCATTAACACTGATAGCCATGCAACTGATCAAATGCAACTTATGAAATACGGCGTAGGTGTAGCTAGGCGTGGCTGGGCCACAAAAGATGACATTCTCAATTCTTTGAGGTATAATGATTTGAGAGATTGGTTCTCTAAATAACTATGATACTTATAATCGCAATCATCCTAGGTGCAGTCCTTCTCTACCTCTGGCTCACATACAATGGTCTCGTCACTGCAAAAATGCGTATCGCAGAGGCTCTTTCCCATATCGACGTTCAACTCAAAAGACGAACAGATCTTATCCCAAACCTTATTGAAACTGTAAAAGGCTATGCAAAGCACGAGAAAGAACTTCTAGAGAATATCACCAAAGCTCGAACGAGTCTGATGAAAGCGTCTTCAACAGAGACAAAAGCTAAGGCTAATAACGATCTCACGGACACACTTAAATCACTCTTTGCCGTATCTGAGAACTACCCACAGCTTAAAGCCAACGAGAACTTCGGCAAATTACAAGATGAACTCTCAGATACTGAGAACAAAATTGCAGCGTCTCGACAGTTCTACAACTCAAACGTTCTTGATTTCAACACCAAGATCGCGACATTCCCAAGCTCAATCATCGCCAATCTTTTTTCCTTCAAGGCTGCAGAATTCTTCGCAGCAACAGAAGAAGAACGAAAGTCAGTTAAAGTGGCATTCTAATTCTTCCCAACCCTTATGAATATCTACAGTGCAATCGGTAGCAACATCCGAAAAACATGGCTTATCATGTTCCTTTTTGTCCTCTTTATCTCAACTGTTGGCTATGTCTATGGCAAGGCATCAGGCGATGCTGGCATAGGCTTTGGAATCATTGCCTTTATACTTGCGATTGTTACATCTGTCGGAAGTTTTTTCTTCTCTGACAAGATCGTACTGGCAACAACTGGTGCTAAAAAAGTTACCAAAAAAGAAGCACCAACCCTTTACAACGTTGTTGAAAATCTATCAATCGCAGCTGGAATACCAATGCCTGATGTCTACATCATGGAAGATGCATCTGCCAATGCATTTGCAACTGGTAGAGACCCAAAGCATGCAGTCGTGTGTGCTACCACGGGAATTCTTGAGAGACTTAACAAAGCAGAGTTGGAGGGCGTCATCGCTCACGAGTTATCACACATCAAAAACTTCGACATCCGCCTCATGGCAGTTGTGGCAATACTTGTTGGGTTTGTAGCTATTATGGCTGATCTCTTTATGAGAAGTCTGTGGTTTAGGGGTGATGATGATCGAGATCGAGGTAACAATGCCATTTTCCTCGCCCTGGGCATCGCATTTGCGATACTCACGCCAATTGTCGCAACACTCATTCAACTAGCAGTATCGCGAAAAAGAGAGTTCTTAGCTGATGCATCTGGGGCACTCCTAACTCGATACCCAGAAGGTCTTGCTAGTGCACTTGAAAAAATATCTGCATCTCATGTCCCAACCAAGAAGGCTACTAATGCGACGGCGCATCTCTTTCTTGTCAATCCGTTCAGTGGGAAAAGTGCCAAAACATTTTTGGCATCGCTCTTCAATACCCATCCTCCAATTGAAGAACGAATTAAAATACTTCGCTCTATGTAAGACTCGGCTTTCAGTTCTCTGTTTTCAGTCCACTAGAGTATTAGAATAAGCACAAAATGTACCGACTTCTGAAGAATGATGACTGAAAACTGATACAATAAGTGTGTGAAGAATTCACTTATCATTGCACAGGGAAAAGCATTTTCCAGCTTAAGTAAAAAAATTAACCTAGGCAACGGTACCACATGGCCAGGACATATCGCCCTAAAACTTAACTCTTCATTTATTAAAGAGGTTCTTCTCCATAATCCAGAGCTCAAAATCATCTATGTTATCGGGACAAATGGTAAGACAACGACTACTTCACTTATCAGACATATCTTGGAAAAAAGTGGAAAGAGAGTCATCCAAAATATCTCTGGTGCCAACATGCTCAATGGCATAGCCTCAACTATTCTACTTAATAGTTCATTCTCAAAAAAGATCTCTGCTGACTTCCTTCTGTTTGAAATTGATGAGAGCTCTTTTCCGCTTGCTTGTAAAGAAGTTACACCAGATCTCATCGTGGCACTCAATCTCTTCCGAGATCAGCTCGATCGATATGGGGAGGTAAATAGTATCGCAATGGGATGGCACAAGGCACTAAGCACACTGCCACATACTACCCAACTTATCTTAAATGCTGATGATCCACAAATTGCGTATCTTGGAAAAAAATCGAAGTTGGATGAACTTTATTTTGGAGTGAACGAAAAGTCTCTAAAAAAGTCTGGGATCGATCATTCATCTGACTCTACCTTCTGTCCTAACTGTGGAGAAAAACTCACCTATACCAAGACCTTCTATTCACATCTTGGCATATGGGAATGCTCAAACTGCCAACTGATTCATCCAACGCACACCACAACTTCAGCTACATACTATCCACTAACTGGACTTTACAATAAATATAATACCCATGCTGCCGTTCTTACTTGTCAGTTCTTAGAAATTCCAAATGAAGATATAGATGCAGCACTTAGGACTTTCAGCCCATCTTTTGGAAGGCAAGAGCAACTCCTTATCGACGGAAAACAAATCCAGATCATCCTTGCCAAAAATCCTGCTGGCTTTGACCAGGCTCTTGCGACAGTTCTTGAACAAAAAACAAAAAACATCCTATTTGCACTTAATGACAATGCAGCTGATGGAACAGATATCTCATGGATTTGGGATGTGGACTTTGAAACCCTTATTGATCAAGAGATCTCAATTACTTTGAGTGGGACAAGAGCAGCTGAGCTCGCCTTACGATTAAAATATGCAGGCATACCATCATTTGAAGTCCAGCCTAGTATTCAAGAAGCCCTTGCTATGGCTATCAAAGCAACTGACAAATCATTATTCATTCTCCCTACATACACTGCAATGCTTGAAGTACGTAAGGAATTAACTGGTAAAAAAATATTATGACAAATAAAACTATAACGATGGCTTGGCTGTATCCAGATCTTATGAGTACCTATGGAGATCATGGAAATATCCTCGCGCTCCAGAGAAGGCTTGAGTGGAGAGATATTGAGGTAAAGCTCATACCAATATCGGTTGGAGATAGTTCAGATCTTCTTAAAAAGGCAGACTTGATCTTCATGGGAGGCGCCCAGGATAGACAGCAGACTATCGTCTCTAAAGACTTTATGCAGGGCAAATCAGATGTGCTTAAAGAAAAAGTAGAAGACAACACTCCTGGACTCTATATCTGCGGCGCATATCAATTTTTAGGCAAGTACTACAAAGAAGCAGATGGTACGATCATCGAGGGTCTAGGCATCATCGATATCTACACAGAAAATCCTGGCATAAATACTCCTAGACTCATTGGCAATCTCGCTTTCAAATCTCCGGCCCTCAATAACACTCTTCTCATTGGTTTTGAAAATCATGGCGGAAGGACTTATCTTGGAAAAGATGTAGAGCCTCTTGGCAATGTTATCAGAGGTTCTGGCAACAACGGAAGTGATGGTACTGAGGGAGCAGTCTATAAAAATACTTTCTGCAGCTATTCTCATGGCCCAATTCTGCCAAAAAATCCCATACTAACTGACCACATCCTCGCAATTGCACTTGAGAAAAAGTACGGAGAAAAAATCATCTTGAGAAACTTAGATGACAGTCTTGAAGAACAAGCACGAGACCTCATTGCGAGCAGGCTCAATGTTGCAGTATAATGCGGTTTATTGTCATGCTGAACTAGATTCAGCATCAGGCACATAAAGATCCTGAAATAAACCTGCCTGCCGGCAGACAGGTTCAGGATGACAGATTTAACATGAAAATAGATATCACCCACATCGCCAAATTAGCCAACCTCAAAGTTGAAGAATCTGAAAAGGAAATGTTCTCGACTCAACTCTCCTCCATCCTCGAACACATCGAGAAATTATCTGAAGTAGACACTACTGGAGTTAAAGAGACGAGTCAGGTCACAGGCCTCACCAATGTGCTACGAGCTGACGAGACATCCCCTTCTCTTACTCAGACAGAAGCACTTACTCCAGCTGCGCATACTCACAAAGGATACTTTGCTGTGAAAGGAATTTTTGACAATGAATAGAAAAGTTTATACTGCTATGAATAAATTATTTGAGGCAATTGGTCATCCTCCCTTTATACTCTGGCTTTCAGTCTTCCTTTTCGCTACTTTCTTTTTATGGTCATATACAGGATTTGACTCATTGTTCTATGAGATATTTCACATCCTCTTAGCTATCGTTACACTTATAATCGCATTAGTTATTGAAGGATCTGAGAAAGCAGATACTAAGGCAATCCAATACAAGCTTGATGAGATCATAAAAGCAATGCCTCAAATTGCAAATGAAAAAGCTGGGCTAGAACTTGAACTAAAGACGGGAAAGTCACTAGACGAAGTCATTAAGAAAGTAGATAAAATTACTAAAAGAAGAAACAAATAAAATGAATAATTTAACTATAAAAGAGGCTAGAAGGAAATTGGATTCTAAAGAGATCTCAAGTGTTGATCTTACCAAGTTCTATCTCAAAAATATCGGCGAGCATAACGAGACGCTTAATGCCTTCATCACTATCTCAAGAGATGAAGCTCTCGAGCAGGCGACTGTTGCAGATGCTCGTATTGCCAAGGGAGAGTCTACCCCACTCCTTGGTATTCCACTTGCTCTCAAAGATATCTTTTCGACAAAAGATATACGAACGACCGCAGCCTCAAATGTACTTGAGGACTATATCCCCCAGTACGACGGGACTGTAGTCGCAAAACTTAAACACGCTGGTGCAGTCATCCTAGGTAAAACCAACCTGGATGCATGGGCTCATGGATCCAGTGGTGAGAACTCTGATTTTGGAGCCACCAAGAACCCATACAACATTGAATATGTCCCTGGTGGATCAAGTAGTGGCTCACCGGTTGCAGTTGCAACTGAAATGGCTCTTGTTGCCTCTGGCACAGATACTGGTGGATCGATTAGACTTCCGGCGAGCTTTTGTAATGTTGTTGGACTCAAGCCTACCTATGGCAGAGTCAGTAGATACGGCGTCATCTCTATGGCCTCTTCCCTCGATAGCATCGGTCACTTCACCAAGACTGTTGAGGATAGTGCCCTCTATCTCCAAGTGACAGCAGGACAAGACCCACTCGACGCTACCACTCCCGACGTAGCTGTTCCTGACTATACGAAAGATATTGCAAAAGGCGTAGAGGGACTTAAGATCGGTGTGCCGAAGGAATACTATGTGGATGGCCTAGATCCAAAAGTAAAAGCAAAAACAGACGAAGCCTTAGCAGCCTATAAAGAACTCGGTGCACAGATCATAGAGATCTCACTCCCCCACACCCAGTTTGCGATTGATGTCTACTATATTATCCAGACTGCAGAAGTTTCATCCAACCTCGCACGCTTTGATGGAGTGAGATTTGGCAACAATCGCTCATCATTTGGAGATGAAGCGAAAAGACGCATTATGCTTGGAACATATGTACTCTCTGCTGGATACTACGATGCGTTCTACAAAAAAGCAATGCAGGTAAGAACACTTCTCAAGCAGGACTTTGAAGAAGCCTTCAAGAGTGTGGATGTCATCATCACGCCTGCTTCACCTACACTTCCATGGAAGTTAGGCGCAAAGACTTCAGACCCACTCTCTATGTATCTCTCAGATATCTTTACAGTTCATGCAAATCTCGTAGGTGTCCCAGGTCTGAGTGTGCCAACAGGATTTGTTGATGGACTCCCTGTAGGAATTCAAATCTTAGGACCTCACTTTAGCGAAGAATTGCTCTTTCAAGTTGGACATGCATATGAAGCAACAAATCCTGTCTGGAAAGAAAGGCCATCTCTATGACATACACACCTATCATAGGACTTGAAGTCCATGTCGAATTAAAGACAAAGTCTAAGATGTTTTGTGGTTGCAGCGTCGAATACTTTGGTAAAGAACCCAACACGCATACTTGCCCAGTCTGTCTTGGACTCCCTGGCGCACTTCCTGTTCCCAACCGAACTGCAATTGAGTGGTGCATCATGATCGCCCAAGCCCTCAATTGTGAGATCAATACCTTTTCAAAATTTGATCGTAAGAACTATTTTTATCCAGATCTTTCAAAGGGATTCCAGATCAGTCAGTATGATCTCCCATTTGGCAAAAATGGATCTATTACACTAAAGTCCGGGAGAAAGATCGGCATTACACGTGTCCACATGGAGGAAGATACAGGCAAGCTCACTCACCAGGATGTCGATGGAGTTAAGACCAGCCTTATTGACTTCAACAGAGCGGGACTTCCCCTGGTCGAAGTAGTGACTGAGCCAGATTTTCACTCTTCAGAAGATGTGACTGAGTACCTCCAGAGCCTTCAGCAAATTGTTCGATATCTTGATGTCTCAAATGCAGATATGGAAAAAGGTGATATGCGTCTTGAGCCTAATATATCATTGCAGAAAGAGGGCGACACATCTCTTCCGCCATACAAAGTTGAAGTCAAAAATATCAATTCATTCCGCTTTGTCGCAAAAGCAATTGAATTCGAGCTCGTCAGGCAAAAAGAAATTTTGGAGTCAGGTACTATCCCAACACAAGAGACCCGTGGATGGTCTGAGGCAAAGAACGAAACCTACTCGCAAAGAATCAAAGAAGAAGCCAATGACTATCGATATTTCCCTGAGCCAGACATCCCACCTATCATCCACTCAGATGAGGCAATTAGCAGTATTCTCTCCAAAGTGCCAGAATTATCGGAAAAACGAAGTGACAGATTTATGTCTGAATACAGTCTGACACAGTATGATGCAGAGATACTCACACGGGATCGATCATTGGCAGATTATTTTGAAGATACAGTGTCACTTGGCTCAACTGAAAATATCACACCTAAGCAAATTGCCAACATGATCATCAATCAGAAAGTTAACCATACCTCAACTTCTCAGTCAGAACTTATCGAAAAAATATCCTCGGAAAATAAAGTAGACGTATTAGATGAAACAGAGCTTGCTACCATCATTAACAAAGTTCTATCAGAAAATGAGAAGGCTGTGACTGACTACAAATCAGGAAAAGAATCTGTCATAATGTTCTTAGTTGGGCAGTGCATGCGCTTAATTGGTCGAAAGGTCGATACACAGATTGTAAAGTCAGCACTCGAATCCACCCTCCAAAAATAGTATGAGCGAAACAGGCGAACTCGGAAATTTTGATCAAAAGTCAACTGAAATTGTCCCCCCATCTCTTGCTGACTTTTCTCAAAAGGTAACAAGCGAGCTCATAATGCCTGGCACATCTAGACCAGAGCGAGAGCGAGTAACTGATCCTGATATTCAGGATGCAAAAGACTTCTTTAGAAAGATGATGGACCATGACGACCCACAGGTTAGCGAAGATAAAATTCGTGCTCATCTTAGCTCAAAGTTTAAATCGCCTTCACATCCTCAACCCGAGCAGGGTGCCTGGAAAACTACTCCTTGGGAGCAACTAGAAAGTTCACTACCGCAATACAATGATTCGTTCTGGGAGGCTTACGTTAATGAGGAAAGAAAAGTTTTGACTGAAACTGAAGGTCTATTTGCAAACGACGAAATCGCTCGCGAGAAGCTTTTCCCAATCATACTAAGACATGCTGAGGACAAAGTTGTTGCAGCAAGGCGAATTAATAGACTCGAATCAAGAGTTTTTGAAGATCCTTTAACTGGGCTTCGCAATTCCGCTTATGCACAAACTGAACTCCTGGCGAGAATTTCAGATCAATTGATTGCGCGAAATCGCACTGCCATGCTCTTTATTGATGTAGACAAGTTTAAAACCGTGAATGACACACTCGGTCACAAAGTTGGGGATCAAAAACTTATCGATACCGCTAACATACTTCGAGGAGCAGTAAGATCAATTGATACCATAGTCAGAAAGGGTGGGGATGAATTTGTTATTTTGTTAGAAGATACAGACCCCCAAACTGCTTATCTTGTTGCTGAGCGTATTCGCACCCTAGGAGAAGCAAATGGACTTGAGGGTAGTATTCCAACAACATTTAGTATTGGCCTTGCTACATTTGGAGAGGATAGCGAGGTTCCATCAACTCCCGAAGAGTTCATAGATTGGGCTGACCGTGCAATGTATAATAGTAAGCAAGACAGGAATAAAGTTTCAGTATTCGACCAAAGTATGCAAGAAATCCCTGAGCCTAATGGGACACGCACTGATTAATGGCTGATTTTGTACACCTACATAACCACTCCGAATATTCTCTCCTAGATGGACTCCAAAAGGTAAAATCGATGGTCAATTATGCCAAATCTATTGGCATGAAGTCCCTCGCTATAACAGATCATGGCAGCATGTACGGAGTGATTAAATTCTACTCTGCCTGTCTGGCAGCTGAAATCAAGCCTATAATCGGATGTGAGGTCTATATAGCCTCACGCGGTCATACCGATAAAGAAGCAGGTGTTGATAAGAACTACAACCATCTTATACTCCTTGCGACCAATGAGACTGGATACAAAAACCTCATGAAGCTCGTCTCGATATCCTATCTTGATGGCTACTATTACAAACCACGCGTGGATATGGTGCTCCTTGAAAAATATCATGAAGGACTTATCTGTCTTTCAGCCTGTGTAAATGGCTATGTCACCGACCCTCTTATCAATGGTGAGGAAGAAAAAGGTGAGGAGCGAGCCAAAAAACTCAATGAGATCTTTGGCCAAGACAACTTTTATCTTGAAATTCAACGTCACATCGATGTCCCACCCCAGATCATCGCCAATGAAAAACTCATCGCACTCTCAAAAAAACTAGGCATCCCTCTTGTGGCAACCAATGACAATCACTACACGAAAAAGGATGATGCCGAAGCACAGGAAGTCCTTCTCTGTATCCAGACCCAGTACA
>JAGOPV010000012.1 GCA_017991775.1 Candidatus Levyibacteriota bacterium
TATGTTTTTGTACTAAAGAACGTCTTGAAGAGATGCGAAAAGGAATGGAGCAGCGGCATGAAATGCCAATGTATGACAGAAAATGCAGGAGCCTTTCACCTGAGGAGATAAAGAATCAGTTGGCTGCCAATGTTTCTCACGTTATCAGAATGAAAATTCCAGATGATAGAAAGATTGTTTTGGACGATTTGATCATGGGCAAAATCGAAGTAGATGCATCAACTGTTGATGATCAAGTAATTGTAAAGTCTGATGGGTTTCCAACATATCATCTCGGAGTTGTTGTAGACGACCATCTTATGGAGATAACACATGTTTTCCGAGGAAGAGAGTGGGTTTCATCAACTCCAAAGCATATTATGCTCTATGAGTATTTTGGCTGGGAAATGCCAATTCACGCACATCTTCCGCTGATATTAAATAGTGATGGAAAAGGTAAGCTATCCAAAAGACATGGTCATGCGTCAGTAGATTACTATAGAGATGGAGGGTATCTGCCAGAGGCTGTGCTGAACTATCTCTCAAATATAGTCTGGAATCATCCAGAAGGAAAAGAAATATATACATTACATGAGTTTATTGAGTTATTTGAAATGTCTCAAATAACTTCACAAGGTGCTCGATTTGATCTCCAGAAGCTCTCATGGATGAATCAGCAGTATATGCAAAATTTGAGCGATGAGGATTTGTCATCTCGCCTGAGAGAATATACTAAAAAAGATTTCGATGAAGATATTCTTCGCAGTCTTATGCCGCTTGTAAAGACAAGAATGCAAACTCTTAAAGAATTTGAAGATATTACAAAATGGATTTTTGAGAATCCAAACGTAGCTCCTAGAAACGAAAATGAAAAAGATATTACGAGATACCTTCTTGCGGCATTAGATGAATTATCTGATTGGAATGCAGCATCAATTCTATTAGTCTTTAAAGCAGCACTTGAAAAATTTGGTGTAAAAATGTCGGTACTCTATTACATTTTCACTGGAAATGAACGAGGCCTACCACTTCCAGATGCACTAGCAATCCTTCCAAAGACTGAGGTAATTGATAGACTGCAATAATAACAAATGATACTACTTGCCCGAATTATCTCACTCATCTTTAATCCAGTATTTCTGTTGATTCCCACACCGTATCTCTTGGTCTTAAGATCTACGGGAGATGCCTCGCAGGCTATGACCTGGACTCTTATTTCAATGTTTTTTGTGATGCTAATCGGAATTTGCCTTGGAATTGGCGTGAGAAAAGGTTACTTTACTGATTTCGATGTTTCAAGGAGAGAGGAGAGGCCATTGCTCTTCCTTTTTGTCATGCTGGTAGGAGCACTCTACTTTGTCTCACTTCTATATTTAGATGCTCCGGTGGTTTTGTTTATTCTGCTTGCGTGTATTTTCGCAAGCGTACTACTTCTTAGTTTTATAAATACAAAAATAAAGGCGAGTATTCATGTCGCTACTATATCAGCATTTGTAATAACGCTTGGATTATTATATGGACCAAAGTATCTTTTTTTAATTTTAATTGTCCCGATCGTAGCATGGTCTCGAGTTAAGATTAAGAGGCATACAGTGAGAGAAATTATTGCAGGTGCATCACTTGGTATATCTTTGACTGTAATCTTGTATACTATTGTGAAGATCACTGAAATCATATGGTAGTCGAGCATAAAAAATTATTTAAATCTTTTACCTTTGCATGGAATGGAATTAAGTTCGCGCTGAATAATGATCAAAATTTCAAAATTCATCTTCTTGCAATTGTAATTGTCATAGGAGCAAGTATATTTTTTGATGTAAATCCTTTTGAAATGGGCATTCTTGGTGTGATGATTGTGCTAGTGATGATTGCTGAGATGGTGAATACAGCGATCGAGCACATGGTAGATCTTATTACAAAGGAATACAGAGAAGATGCAAAGATTGCTAAAGATGTTTCAGCGGGGATGGTCCTTCTCTCAACTGTCGGAGCTGTAATTGTGGGTGGTCTAATTTTTGTACCTTACCTCTTAAGGTTTTTTGGACTTCATAAATAAATCTATTCCTCAATATATCTAAATCTGGGGACACTTTTTCCATCAAGGACCACATTTTCTTCAAACATTTTTTGTGGTCTAATCCAAATCTTACTTTCTTTATTTTCATAGAGACATTCATAGACAACATAATCTTCTAGTGTCTCTGAGTGCTTGGCTGTCCCAATGACCTGATAGAAATTTTTTGTTTTGAAGTGCTGGTATTTACCTAGTTTCATTTTTAATTATTGTTTCTTGGCTAATTTATAGTAGCTTGTTTTTGTCTTGCCGAATTTATCAAGAAGACCTTTTCGAACTAGTGAGGAAAGCAGCGCATGAGCCTGCTGTCGACTAACTCCAAATGCTTCCTCAAGGTCTGAGGATTTGATAGCTTTTTTATCAATTACGATTTGAAGCACCTCCTCTTCTCTAGCTGAGACAAGAACTCTCTTCTCTCCTGTGACCTCATCAACACTTTTTCTCGAAAGATCATTGATGCGGCCAAGTGCTCCTTGAAGTGATTGGGCAATCCCCTCCAGGAAATATTCAAGCCAGGCAGTCTTGTCCCCTTTGTCAGCAGTGTGGAGTGTGTCTGAATAGAGATGCCGATCGATATCGTAATAGTCATCAAGAATGAAGTATTTTGCAACTTCGTAATTAGCTAAGAGTAGGAAATATGTTGTGAGGATACGTGCCATACGACCATTGCCATCAAAGAATGGATGGATATAGGCAAATTGGTGATGGAGAATGCCTGCTTTAAGAAGTGGATGATATTCATCTTTTGCATCGACCCATTCGTAGAGTTCTGTTAGAGCTCTCGCGATCTCTTCTCTGCTATGAAATGGTGGATTATGCTTCACAACTATTTCTGTCTCAGTTTTGTGTCCAACAAAGACTGATCCATCTCGAAGATGACCAGCATCATCCATGATGTCTTTCATTAGTAGTTTATGGAGTTCTTCTGTGATATCCACACTGATCTCTTCATGATTACGAGCAAGGATAAAGAGATGGTTGATGGTAGCAAAATAGTTCTTAACTTCACGTTCTGACTTGGTGGTAGGGATCTTGTCGCTAAGCACGATATTGGTAACATCCTGTGGCGACAGAGGATTGCCTTCAATGCTGGTTGAGTAATGTGTAGCAAGTACTTGATTCTCCTGGTTGAGCCTTAATGCAAGGGAAGGCATCAGCTTTTGACTGACTAATTGACCATAAAGTCGCTCGATAGTACCGAGCTTATTGAGCATGGGGAGTGTGAGTGTAAAGTTAGGTTCGTACATAGGTGTAGTATAGCATATTTAGCCTCAATTGTCAAGTTATATGTAAATATATTTGACAACCTCATTAGAAATAGCCTCAAATATATGTAATGCTAATTGTAAGTACTATTGTAATGATAATTACTACAATATCAGTATTTCGCACAAAGGATTCGTTGTCAATGAGGATTTATGGTGAAATTTGTGCCTAAAGTGCTATACTCGCCAAATGGCAGGGGCAGAATCAGTATCAAGAAGAAACCTTATCAAATATGGAGCAGTTGGTGCTGTCGGAGTGGTCCTAGGGGGAGTTGCAGAATCAATGCGCAGTCAAGAGCCCCCACACGCTTACTTTGACTTTGATGAATATGTTCAGGATTATCCAGGGGTACGTGAAGAGCGTGCAGAGAGGCTGGTTTCGTCAGTGGAGTTTAATACGTTAGCGCTAGAACTGCTCTCAGATGAAGATGCATTTGCATCATCATTTGACGCAGATCCCCTGAAGTTATATGGAATTGAGGTGCGAGGAATGTTGGATCCTAACATCTCCATACAAGGAGTTAAAGTGACTGTTGGTGACAAAGAGTATTTGGCACCAATCATGCAGTCAAAAGAGTCTGCCGTTTGTCATATTTATATTGGAGAAATGGAAGGTGAGCAGGAAATCAGATTTGAATCATTAAAGGATGGCGAGACACCTATTATCAGCGCAAATCTTTTAGAAATCAGCGCTGATCCATTTGCTAGAGAAGTTGTTCGCAACATCCCAAATCTGCATCTTAGAAAAGATAATGAGAATAATCCACTCAATGATGTGCCACTGAACTCAAATGTTTATTTTAGAGAAAATTTCCTGCTAGGCAACATGAGAATGGCTGAGTATTGGATGAGATACTCAGGTGAGAGTAATTCACACGCCCCACATCCTTTAGCTGCAGAGCTAGGGAGAGTTTGGGATGAAGATGTAGTATCAATGATGAAGACAAATGGAATTGGTGAAAGGAAAGAGACAGCGAGGATGGGTAAGGGGCATCTGATTTATATAGATAAACAGTTTGGAAGTCCAGAATTGCTACCTTGGGGGGAGCGCGTTGAGCATCAGATCATTGAGAAGAATAATATGGTTTCATCGCAGATTGAGGTAGACATGTCGTGCTCTTTTGTCCCTGATCAGCTGCTTAAATTTTCAGATAGAATAAAGTTTGATCGAGAGAGGGCTGCAATGGTACTTAGTATTAGGGAATATATCGCAGAGGGGAGACTGCGGGAGGATGATCCTTTTGTCCAGTCGGTTATCGCAAATGAATTAAATGGCGAGAACCTTTTTTCAGGATAATATTATCTGCAGGAAGTAAGTAGAGCTTTTTATTGCATAATCTTTCATCTACAATAAATTTAATGAAGATATTGCAAAACAAGGAATATTTACGAAGCGTCTTGTTTGGTATTGAAGATAGTTTGGTTTCAACAACAGGATTGGTTGCTGGCATAAGTATCGGTGCAGATAGTAAGTCAATTGTTCTTTTAGCTGGATTTGTTGGAGTTGCTATAGAAGCTGTATCTATGGGGGCAGGGGAATACCTTAGCGACGATGCTGTCAAAGACTTGAATAGGCATAAGGATGAAAGATCGAATCCGCTTGTAAGTGGACTTTATATGCTTGTTTCATACTTTGTTGTTGGATTTATCCCAATTGCTCCATTTATTTTTCTCGAATCTCCATACTCTCTTATCGTAAGTGTATCTTCTGCGCTTATCAGCTTATTTTTACTAGGTTATATTAAGGGAACAATTCTCAAAACCTCACGTTTTAGAAGTGGCATTAAAATTTTTCTAGTTGGAGGAGTCGCGACCATTATTGGTCTCATTGTAGGAGTCGTACTCAAAATTTAGAACTAGATATCAGCGAAGAAGTCATTTAGCAAATATGAAACGTATTTTATTGCTTGGGGCAACAGGTCATTTGGGGAAAGTCCTCACGAAAATTTTGCTTAAGGAGGGTTTTCAGGTCGTGGCTCTTGTCAGAAGTTCTTCTAAGGTCACGATTTCCGATGAGCATCTCAAGGTAATCACGGGAGATGTTACTAATAGTAGCGATCTTAATGGTGCACTTGAGAATATCGATGTAGTCATCTCGACACTGGGACATGGATTTAGGACCCCGTATCCTATTCAGGAAAAAGCTCTTTCTGTCCTGATCCCTCTTATGGAGAAAAAGCGGGTCAATAGATTTATAACAATTACTGGTGCAGGATTGGCGGTGAAAGGTGATCCAAAATCATTCCTGGGGACTATCTCATCCATACTATTTCCTCTCATCGATCCATACCGAATTAGCGATGCAAAGGCTCAGCAGTTGATACTAGAAAAGAGTAATATTGATTGGACAGTTGTTCGTACTCCAATTCATAATAATCGGACAGTTCAGAAATTAAACCATGTGGGACTTCAGCAACCAATGCCATGGCAGACTATCTCAAGAGCAGCAATATCTATCTTTATGGCCAGTTGCATAAAAGACAGTACCTATATTGGGAAAGCACCAATAATCTATTAATAGGAATTGAACAAGAGACTAAATTTAGGTTTGCTTTTTCCTAAATATAATCATGCTAAAATAAAGCAATGAAGCAAGATAATTTTAAAGACCATAAAATTTATAAGACTAGCGTTGCTAGTGTCTACCCCTTTTATGTTGCAAAAGCAGAGAGAAAAGGAAGGACAAAGGCTGAGGTCGATGAAATCATTGAATGGCTGACAGGGTACTCTCATATGAGTCTTGGTGCAGAGCTTAAAAAAGAAACAGATTTTGAGACCTTCTTTAAAAAAGCACCTAAAATGAACCCACACCGGGCACTTGTTAAGGGTGTGATTTGTGGGGTAAGAGTAGAAGAGCTGCCAGACTCCACTATGAAAGAGATTCGTTACTTGGACAAAATGATAGATGAATTAGCACAGGGAAAAGCGATGGAAAAAATACTGAGAAAAGAATAGATCCCCAAAGTAATAGCAATCTTTTTATTTGTTTAACGCTTGAGTTAAATCACTCTTAAGCTGAGGTATATTTTTGTAGATAATACCAATTATTCCTAATTTGCATGCAGCCGAGACATATGTCTCATCATCATCGATAAAAATTGCCTCATGAGGCAATCTGCCAAGTCTCTTAAGTGCTAGCTGAAAGATCTGAGGATCAGGTTTTCTCATCCCAACCTCATTTGAGAAGATTTTAGTATCAAATATCTCAAAAAACCCAAGCGAACTATTAATATCTACATGTGCTTTGATTGTGTTAGATAGGAGAGCAATTTGATATCCATCATCCACTAATTTTTTTGCTATTTCTATCGTTTGAGTATTCAACTTGGTGAGCTCCAAATATTTTCGAGAAAGTAGTGATTGCTCGGGAAGGCTTTTGGAGGAATGTGTTATTTCAAGAAATTCTTTCCAGAATATATCTTCAGTAATTTTACCTGTACCGAGAAGGGGCATTAGTTCAGTCCAGGCTTTTTCAAATGTAGGAGTGTCGATTCCAAACGTACCCTTAATATCTTCATAGACAGATTCCATTTCATTGCTGACAATTACTCCTCCTACGTCAAATATTACTGCTTTGATCATGGGCTTAGTATATCAGAAAGAATTTTATACACTTACAATATTGACTGATTTTTACATATATGTATAATATACGTATATGCCAAATAAAACTATCTATGTCAGCGAAAAAGATGCCTCACTTTTTGAGTCAGCTAAAGAAATTGCCGGAGAAGCGTTATCTTCTGTTATCGTACGCGCACTTAGTGAGTACGTCACAAGATATCAGAATAAAGAGAAGGGAATGAAGGAAGTATCCATAAAGGTTGGGGTGGATGGCGCAGAGCGTGAGCAGCGATTTATTGGCTCAAGAATTGGTGAATGGAGTGGATTTAGTGATGACAAAACTTGGTATCTGAGTGCTACTATATTTAAGACCCAAAAAGAGAATTGGGTCATCGCACTTGAAACTATTTGCAAAGCAAGTCTCCTGACAAATAAAATGGAATGGAAAGAGAGTGGTGACTACCTCACTAACCCCAAAAAAACTGAATTAATCGTTGGGAAATCCCCTGATGAATTAAGAGACAAGCTTCCAGAAGATCTATATCTTACTTTTATTGAACATGCCAAACACGAAGAAAGTCCTGTCGAGTATCTCGATATTTAACAAGCCCCTAGCGACTAGAGCGCAGAGATCGGCGGGCGAGGGGGAGGTGAATTACATGACTACTGAAGACAAGCATATAGAACATTTAGCAAAGATCCAGGCTGTTACTGGTGGCGATAATTCTTGGTCAAGTTGGGGATCCCCAATTGGCCTTATCATCTTTTTTAATGGAATGGCACTTTTCGCAATCCTTATTCGCTTCGCACTTTTGATGAAGTAATCAAATTGATGACGGGTTGAATTTAAAAAAGACAGATTTAAATCTGTCTTTTTTTATAAGCTGCCAGACCTGGATTCGAACCAAGATAAACGGATTCAGAGTCCGTTGTCCTACCATTAGACGATCTGGCAATGGGACAAGGTCAATTTTACCTAAAATGAGCGTAAATTACTAGCAAGCTAGATTGGAGGTGTTATACTTCTGATGTGGAAGATAGATCGACAGACGAATTGGCAAAAATTCTTTGGGATTTCAATTGCATGCATCAGGACGTTGAAGTTGCTTATGTCATTATTGTATTAGGTAGCCATGATACTCGAGTGGCTGAGAGAGGAGCTCAACTTTTTCTTGATGGATTGGCTCCAAGGATACTTTTTTCCGGTGGATTAGGCCGGTTGACTGCCAATAATTGGACAGATTCGGAGGCAGAAATTTTTTCAAAGATTGCAATTAACATGGGAGTCCCGGAGTCCGCTATCCTGATTGAAAATAAATCTACAAACACTGGTGAGAATATAAGTTTTTCTATGAATCTCTTAGAAGATCATGGGATGATGCCTAAGAGCGTAATTCTTGTCCATAAGCCATATATGGAGAGACGTCAGTTTGCAACATGGATGAAGCTCTTCCCTGATATTAAAGCAAGTATAACGTCTCCGCAAATTAGTTATGAGAACTATCCTAATGATCTGATTTCAAAAGATGACATGATCAACATAATTGTAGGAGATACTCAGAGAGTTAAATTATATTCTGAGAAAGGATTTATGATTGATCAACAAATTCCAAATAATGTTTGGGATGCATATCAAGAGTTGGTCAGGAGAGGGTATAATAAGCAACTTATCAATTGTGATTAAAGTCACAGTATTGGAGTTTAATTAAAGAGATAATTTCAGGGTGATAGTTCAAGCACTTCTTTTGGAAATAGCTCATTTTTTTTATAAAAATGTAGCAAGGCGGATCTTTTTCTTCTTTGATCCCGAGCATATCCACAATCATATGATTGGAGTTGGTGAGTCGATTGGTGATGGCAAAATTATAAAAAAACTCTTATCAGTTGTATTTAGAGTTAAAGACCCCATACTTTCTCAAGAAATTTTGGGTGTGACATTTCAAAGCCCCATTGGACTTTCTGCAGGATTTGATTATGAAGGAAGACTGACACTACTTTTGCCTTCCATCGGCTTTGGTTTTGGGACAGTTGGGACAATAACAAAAAATCAGTATGAGGGAAATGCTCGCCCAATGCTAGGCAGATTGCCACGATCTAAATCACTTATGGTCAATAAGGGATTTAAAAATATGGGTGCAGATCGAACAGTAGCGAAATTGAGAAAGAAAGTATTCAAGATACCGATTGGGATCAGTATAGGAAGATCAAACGATGGATCATGCTATACACAGGAATCAAGCATTGAGGATATTATCTATACTTTCAAGAAATTTGAAAAATCATCCACTCAGAATGCATATTACGAGTTAAATATTAGTTGCCCGAATTTATCAGGTGAAGTCACGTTTTATCCACCAAAGAATCTGGAAAGATTATTGTCACGAGTAGATATGCTGGGTATTAAAAAGCCTATCTTTGTAAAGATGCCAATCAATGAAACCAATAATGATACACTGAAAATGCTTGAGGTCATATCAAAGCACAAAATAGCGGGGGTGATCTTTGGTAATCTGCAAAAGGACAGGAAGGACAAAGCGCTTGATCAAAAAGAGGTCGCTAAATTTCCTGTTGGCAATTTTAGTGGTAGACCTACCTATGCTCGATCAAATGAACTCATTGAACTTACATACAAAAAGTATAAAGACAGATTTATCATCATTGGTACAGGAGGAGTATTCTCTGCAGAAGATGCATATCAAAAAATCTTACTAGGAGCATCGCTAGTTCAGCTTATTACAGGCATGGTATATGAAGGTCCACAAATTGTGTCGGAAATAAATCTAGGTCTGATTTCGATACTTAAAAAAGACGGATTCACAAATATTCATCAAGCAACCGGTAGTGCTGTTAAGATGTCTTAATCGTCGATTGAGGAAGTGTCCCCCTTGCTTAGTCCTAGTTCGGCTGATCTTAGGAGTCTTCTCATTATTTTCCCTGAGCGTGTCTTTGGGAGTCGCTCAATGAATTCAATCTCTCTTGGGTAAAGATATCCGCCAAGATGCTTCTTCATGAATTGCTTAATTTCGCCCTTCATTTCCTCAGATGGAGTAAGATCTTTTTTCAATACGATAAAAGCTTTGATGATCTCGCCCCGAAGGTCATCTGGCTTGCCTATAACAGCAGCTTCTAGAATTCCGGGAAATTTAAGAAGCTCGCTCTCGATTTCAAATGGCCCCACTCTTTTACCTGAGGTATTAATGATGTCATCCTTTCTGCCAGAGAACCAAAAATACCCATCGATGTCTTGCCATGCCTCATCTCCTGTAAGGTACCATTCTTTTTTGAAATAGGATAGATATTTTTCTCTATTTTGCCAAATACCTGTCATGAGTGAAGTCTGTGAAGGACGTAATGCTAGTTGGCCTTTCTGACCGATGGGTACATCATCATAATCTTCATTAATTATTTTTGCCTGAATTGTTTTAAGAGGCTTACCCATTGAGCCGATTCTCTCAGTGATATTCTCAGTCATCGCAATAGTGATGGCACCTAGTTCAGTTTGAAACCATGTATCTAGTACTCGAGTCTTGAAAACTTTTTCCGCCCAAACAAGTGCCTCTGGATTAAGTGGCTCACCTACGCTACCGATAATTCGTAAAGAGGAGAAATCATAATTTTCCCACGATGATTCGCTGTCGCCTTTGAGCATTCTGATCGCAGTTGGAGCAGTATAGAGAACTGACACTTTTTCGTCTTGAATAATTGTATACCAAAGTTTGGGATCAAATTTTCCTTCATAAAGTATTGATAGAGTTCTGTTCAGTAATGGAGATAGGAGTGAATATGCTATTCCCGTAATCCATCCAGGATCTGCAGTACACCATAGGATGTCATTTGTTGAAAGCGCGAACACTTCTCTGGAAGATGCCAGCTGCTGGTCAATACTTTCATGTTTGTGAATTACACCTTTTGGCTTGCCAGTGCTACCTGAGGTATAGAGCATATAGGCGGGATCCACCTTAGATAAAGACACAGTTTCAAAATCTGGCGAGGATGTTGCTAGGGACTGTGATGTAAGATATTGATCAGATGGATTTTCAGAACTGTCCACGATGATGATCTTTTTAAGTGAAGGGATACTGTCTTCTACAGCTTTTATTTTAGGAAAGAGCTCTTTATTAGTAATAATAGTAGATGCTCGACTATCCAAAAGCCTGTCTGTCAGTGCTGTATCAGCGAATGCTGAAAATAGGGGGCAGGCGACTGCGCCACATTTTAATGTTCCTAAAAATGCGAAAACCATATCAGAAGTTCTTGGTAGAAAGATGATGACGTGATCTCCCTTTTTTACCCCCGATTTTATAAGGAGATTTGCATATTTATTTGTATGAGAATTTAGTTGTGAGAAAGTAAACGATTCGGTTCTGAGATCATCGGAGATACATTTAAGTGCTACCTTACTACCTAAATTATTTTCTATTGCTGTGTCTAAAACTTGATAAACGATATTATGATTTTTCATTGTAGTAGCTGCCATTTAGAAGTATAGATAAATTCTTTTCTAGTTGAAGTGATTTAGCTCACTGTAATTTCAAACAGTTACAATAAAACATTCCTTAATAGACTATACTCTATTAACTATGCAATATTCAGGTGTGCTCATTAAGACCACAGATAACAAACTCCTCCTTCAGCAAAGAGATCACACCTTTGGTATCGTCAATCCAGGGAAGCTTGCAATTTTTGGCGGCAGCGTAGAGGAAGATGAGTCATTTGAGGACTGTGCGATAAGAGAAATACGAGAAGAGGTAGGGCTTGTTGTTAAAAATACTCAACTTAAGATCTTAGGTATTTATTATGACCAGATTCCAAATATCGGTGAGGTCGAGTCATATATCTTTTTGGTAGAAGATGTTGATAGGACTAAGTTAGTCCTCACAGAGGGGGAGAGTATATTTGAATTAGATCCATCTGAAGATCTGACTAATTTAAATCTCACTACACTTTGTCGCCACGCCCTGACTGATTTTTTGAAGAATTAATGGTTTATATACCTTAGAGATTTAACGTATGGAAAGTAATGTTAGATTTAAGATTCAAACTATTGGCGACATCAACGAGCTAATAAGGAAAGATCCATGGATGATGGAGGTGCTTCAGCTTGTCGAGTCGTTAGGGCTGCCTGATTGGATGATCGGGGCTGGTTTTGCAAGAAATAAAGTTTGGGATCATCTTCACGAATATTCAAAGCGTAGTCCGTTGACAGATATTGATGTTATTTATTTTGATCCAGCGGATTTTAGCGACAGTGAAGCATCTAGCGATTCAACGAGAAAAGAACTTGAGTATCAAAAGATATTAACCGATAAAATGCCTGATCAAAACTGGTCAGTGACCAATCAAGCAAGAATGCACCATTTTCATAAGCGTGAGCCATATCGATCGTCTGAGGAGGCTTTGTCTGAGTGGGTAGAAACTGCAACTTGCGTGGGGGTTACTTTAAGAAATGGCAAACCATTCTTAATTGCTCCCCATGGAGTAGATGATCTTGTTGGCTTAAAATTAGTACCTGTTTTTAGAACTGATGAGAAGATCAGGACATTCCATCAAAGAGTCGAGAAGAAGAACTGGCTTGCTAAATGGCCAAAGTTAAAAGTAGTAGACAAATGATCCTCTTTACTCTTAAAGAGCATGTGATATGCTGGGTGTATGCCCGAAACATCCTCTGACTCTATAATCCAGGTCTCCAATCTCGTTAAAACGTATGGTGATTTCAACGCAGTTGACGGAATTTCTTTTGATGTTAAGAAGGGTGAAGTATTTGGTATTTTGGGTCGAAATGGTGCTGGTAAGACTACTACGCTTGAGATCATAGAGACACTCAAGAAGCAAACAAGTGGGGAAGTGATCGTCAATGGATACAGCGTGAGTGATCATCCACTTCAGGTGAAGCAAAGTATTGGTGTACAGCTTCAATCTACAGGATTTTATCCAGAACTAACCCTTGTTGATCTTCTCAATATGTTCGCAGCGATGTATGACGTAAAAATAGATCCAATGAAAGTTCTTAAGCAAGTTGATCTAGAGGAAAAGGCCAATACATTTGTAAATAAGTTATCAGGTGGTCAGAAGCAGCGCTTTGCAGTTGTTTCGACACTGATTAATAAGCCATCAGTATTATTTCTTGATGAGCCTACCACGGGTCTTGATCCACACGCGAGAGCATCTCTCTGGGAAGTTATAAGAGCGATAAATGAAGAAGGCACGACCATAGTTTTGACAACTCACTATATCGAGGAAGCAGAGACGCTCTGTGACAGAGTTGCTATCATGGATGGGGGCAAAATTATAAAGATAGACACACCAAAAAGACTTATCAATGAGCTTATTGCAACTGGATTTAAAAGAGAGACAATCAGAAAAGAGGCAACACTTGAAGATGTATTTATGCATCTGACAGGAAAGGGGTTATCAGATGAATAGTAAAAGACCAAGCCAGCTAAGAGCGTATTTATCGCTTACAAAATTTGCACTTTTAGCCTCGATTCGCAACAAATCGACATTATTTTTCAGTATTATTTTTCCAATTGTCTTTATCGTTGCACTTGGGATGATAGGTGGTGGAGGAGTCTTAGTTAAAATCGGAATTCCTGATGGTCAGATCGCCAATCCAATTCAGAGTGTGGTTAGCAATATTTCAACAATTAAGATTGAGAAAGGCACGAATGTTTTTCTTAAAGAGGAGCTTGAGAAAGGTAAAATTGATGCTGTTCTAGAGGTTGAGTCACAAGATGTAGGTTTTTACTCAGTGAATCTCCTTACCTCTAGTGCTAATCCAAATACATCATCAGCTGCTCAATCAATCATACGAGGAGTTGTTGATCAGGTAAATTTGAAGATGTCCAATGTCATTAATCCTCCAGTCTCACTTATGAATACAGAGGTATCGGGACGAAAATCCCGCTATGTCGACTTTATCTTGCCAGGACAAATAGGTTTTTCTCTTCTTTCAACAGCACTTTTTGGCACAGTGTTCGGTTTTATTGCTCTTCGACGTCTCCTAGTCTTTAAGAGAATGTTCGTCACACCTACTCGTCCGATCACAATTCTGTTCGCTCAGGCCACATCTCGTCTGATCCTAGCGCTCTTTCAAACGACATTAATCTTGGCTGTAGGCGTTCTTCTCTTCCAATTTTACTTACCTCATGGGATCATTACATTTCTTGAGTTACTCTTGATATCAGCAATTGGCCTAATTTCCTTCCTTGGCTTTGGATTCTTCTTGTCAGGCATTGCAGATGATGAGAATTCTGCTGGTCCACTCGTAAATCTTGTTTCCATGCCACAACTTTTGCTTTCAGGAGTATTCTTCTCAAGTGATCTTTTGCCAAAGTGGCTTGCACCAATTGCTAATAATTTACCACTCTCATATTTCAATCAAGCAGTGAGATCTGTTACAACAGAGGGTGGTACGCTCGTCGAAGCTGCACCTTACCTTCTTGGAGTAGTAGTATGGGGAGTTGTGATGTATATCCTTGCCACCAAGACCTTTAAATGGGAGTAGTGATCAGCTTCATTTTTTCTTCTCGGGATAGTTTCTTTATCTGATATTCTCTAATTGAGGCGCTACTGCGGTCAGTTGATTCTTCTTGATAGACTAGTGTCACAGGTCTTTTGAATCGAGTATATCTTGCTCCACCTTTGACTTCACCATTGTGAGCCTGGATGCGTTTGGATACATCTGTAGTGATTCCTGTATAAAGTGTCTGATCAGCACATTTGATCATATAGATGTACCAGTTCTTCTTTTTAGGCTTTTGTATCATGATTTTCACTGTATCAGAAAGTCAGAGCTAGTGCATTTACTCCGATAAAATAGCTGTTTAGCCTCAAAATGTCCTCACAAAAGCTCATCGATTTGCATTTTATCTGTCTTTTTAGTATAGTTCGAGGTCGTTGATGCGACTACGTGTACATAGTACCCGATTGGCCGTGTCCTTACTGCTCGGGACAATGTTTGTCCTTCCTGTGGCAAAAATGGCCCAGGCCTCCACAACTCCACTTTCAGCTTCACCAGTTGCTAAAATTGCTTCAGATTCTCAGCCTTGCACTACTTCATCTCTCGTTACTCCATCACTTTTTACCTATGGTATGCCTTCACAGTTCCTGGCTATCACCCAGATATCGTCTCAATCTGTTGTTATTACGCAGGCTAACAATGATCGTGCTAGTTCATTTTCACCATCCAAAACAGTCTTAAAGAAAGCAGACCAGGCAGATCTTAAAGAGATAGTCGTAACACCTAGTCCAGCTCCACTTGCTACTCCAGCAGCATCTTTCTCACCAACGATCCCTGAGAGTGGTGCGGTAGGGGAAGGACTTAATGCAGATGTTCTTTTCAATATGGTAAATAATTATCGTGCTCAAGTTGGCCTTCCGGCTTTTATGAAGGATCCAAGGGTATGTGCTGTTGCGATCTCACGTGCACCAGAATTAGAGAATGAGATATATGGCAGTAGTTATATGCATGCAGGCTTTAAGGCTCGAAATTTAGGGTTTAGTGCTAATGAGAATATGATCAGTATGCGTACAGAATCAGAAGCTCTTACTTGGTGGCTTAACTCTCCAGTGCACAGAGCTGCACTCTTGGGGAGTACCAAATTTGCATGTATTGCGTGTCAGGGAAAAAGCTGTGCGATGATCTTTAGTAATCTTGATATAAAGCCGACAGTCGCTCCAACTCAGCCTGTAAATTCTACTCCATCATCCACAGCTGCAGCTCCATCTTTGAATATCAATCTCCAAGTAGTCAAATAATCCTCTTGTAATCCTCAAGGGTACTCATTATAGTAATGGCATGGTAGCAGAGCGGCCTTCAATTGATCTATATTTAATCGGTGGTAGTTACACAAATCAAGATGTTAGTCTTGATGGCGATGGACACGATGTGCAGGTGGCATTTGGAGGATATTTCAAGACAAGGCCATCAGCGGAAGGTGAGGGTGCATCTCTTAAAGGTCAAATAATTGATATGTGGGGCCCTGCGGTGATTGAAGGTCAAATGTCTGATGAGCGACTAGACTTTGTTAAAAGATATGTAGATTCTGCAGGAAATACCACAAGAGATGAAGTTGGATATCAGCTTCGACCAAATGGTGAAAGTCACTTAGGCACTTATACGATTCATGAAGATCTTTATAAAGGTTCGGTTATAGCTAAGGTTACAAGAGTGTCGGAAGATGCATATGATATGCTGATGGGACCAATCCGCACCGAATGAGTACCCGGTAGAACACCTCTATGAATTTAGCAGCAAGGATGCGTCCATCCTCATTAGACGAATACGTTGATCAAGAAGAATTAGTAGGCGAGGGCAAGCTCATTCGTCGCATGATTCAGACTGATTCACTATCCTCAATCATTCTTTGGGGCCCTCCTGGATCTGGTAAGACCACACTTGCAAGTATCATTGCTAAGGAATCAGACTCTAACTTCCACATGCTCTCTGCAGTTTCAACTGGTAAAGAAGATTTGCAAAAGATCATCAAAGAAGCAAAGGAGCAGACCCTTTTTCAGAAAAAGACGATTATTTTTATTGATGAAATTCATCGCTGGAATAAGGCACAGCAGGATGTGCTTTTGCCATATGTTGAGACAGGGCTTGTGACACTTATTGGCGCTACGACTGAGAACCCATCATTTGAGGTAAATAGCGCTCTTTTATCTCGATCTAAAGTCTTTGTATTGAAAGGCCTCAGTAGTGATGGTCTGAGTAAGATAATTACCCGCGCACTTATTGATAAAGAAAAAGGACTTGGAGATCATAAAAAAAAGATCACTAAAGATGCTCAAGAGCTGTTGATTAGACTATCAGGTGGGGATGCTCGTATTCTTTTAAATGCACTTGAAATGGCTGCAACAAATTTTGATGAGGCGTCAATCACACCAGCAATTATTCAAGAAGTTTTTCAAACTAAGACTGCAGGGCTTTATGATAAAAAGGCAGATGAGCATTACAATATCATCTCAGCCTTTATCAAATCGATGCGAGGATCTGATCCAGATGCAGCACTTTATTATTTGGCACGAATGTTGGAGAACGGAGAAGATCCCAAATTTATTGCAAGACGAATGATCATCTTTTCATCTGAAGATATCGGTATCGCAGATAAAGGAGCTCTGATCCAAGCTAATGCTGGATTTGAGGCAGTTACAAAGATCGGGATGCCCGAGGCACAACTAATTCTGGCACATATTTGCGTCTATCTCGCTACAGCGCCTAAGTCTCGAGCCTGCAATGATGCGATGGCTTTGGCTAAAGAAGCTGTCTATCAGTATCCAAATGAGCCAATACCGCTTCACCTTCGCAATGCTCCTACAAAACTCATGAAAGAGCTGGATTATGGAAAAGGATACGAGATGCACCCTCCAATAGGCACAAGCTATCTACCAGAGAAGTTAAAAGGGAAAAAGTTTTTGAAGGAGTAGAATTTCGCAGTGCAAACTCCTGTCATGCTGAATTTATTTCAGCATCTCATTATTTTAGATCCTGAAACGAGTTCAGGATGACAAATGTATGTTTATTCTCCGAGGTGGGCGTAGTCATTGAGGGTGAGAATTCTCCATTTATTATCAATATATTCAAGAACGCTAATTCCAGTATTGGTATGCTTGACTCCATCATGGTATCGTCGAAATACTGATGGCGTAAGTGTGTCCTGGAAGATCATCCTGCTAATAATAGCTCTTAGAAAAAATCCATGTGAGACGACTGCAAGATTCTCAACTTTCTGATCAATAATAAAAGAGATTGCATTATCTGCTCTTTTCAAAATATCATGAAAATTTTCCTCATCAGAGTGATGAAAGAGAGGGTCATCCATTTTTGATTCAATAAGCTTTTTCGTTGGCTCAAGCGAAGGTTCGTCATGTAGCTTGCCTTGATAAAGCGAAGGATTCTTTCTTTCAATAAAAAGATCAGAAAGAATTAGTTCTTTTCCCGTAGCCTTTTCTATTTCCATTGCTGTTTGGTGCGCTCGAGTATACGAACTAGCAATAATTTTATCTATCTTGATTGATCTAAAACGTTCGCCAACAAATTTCGCTTGCGACTCGCCATTTTTCCCCAACGGAGTATCAGATGTCTGATGCATCTTCTTGCTGTTAAGTTCAGTTTCACCATGTCTTACAAAATATACTTTCATATTCTAAATTGCTTGTGGATGGAGATTGGCAGCCTTCCTAATTTCTTTTGAAAACACTTTGCCAGCACTGTCGATTTTATAGAGATAGATCTCACCAGTTGCAATTTCTAACATAGGTATCTCTTCATTTGAGACTGATTCGATATATTTGACAAGAGCTCGAAGGCTATTGCCGTGTGCAACGATGATGATATTTTTATCGTCTTTAATAAGTGGAAGAATGGTTGATTCAAAGTAGGGTATAAGTCTGGCGTATACATCCTTTAGTGACTCGCCATTGGGTGGTGGGGTATCCCATCCACGTCTCCATTTCAAGAACTGCTCTTCACCATACTTTACCTTCATTTCCCATTTATCTTTTCCAGTGAGATCACCATAGTCGCGCTCATTAAGAGCAGCATTCTCAGTTGTCGGGATATCTTTCTTTGAGAGTTCTTCTTGAATATATTTCCAGGTATTTTTTGCTCTCATGAGGACTGAAGTGAAGGCGTGGTCAAAGGAGATGTCTTTTAGGTGTTCGCCAGCTGATCTAGCCTCAGCAACTCCAATATCTGTGAGGTCTACATCAGTAAGTCCTGTCCACCAGTTCTTTACATTCCAAGTTGATTGTCCATGTCTTACAAGTGCTAAATATGCCATATCAAAAATTTATATATCTATCCTCTTGAAGTAATCTTTCTATCACTACTTTTATTTTATCGCAATCGTCAGAAGTAAGTGGTTGATTATCATCATAGAAGCCTGTTTCTAGATGAGGAAAATGGAGGGCATCTCCATATTTTTGTATCATTGCTGATTTTGCTCTTCCATAAATATGCTCATGAAGATAAGGTCCTTTGGGATCAAAGACACTCCAATTGCCATTTTCTTGATAGTTTATTCTACCGATATCGACCCCTTGTTCATTCATCACAGTGGTCATTGCTTCTCCTGTTATCATTGTCAACATCATAAGTTCCTTTGCTAAACTAGGGGAGAGTTTGGTTCTATCAGAAATACCTACCTTTGGGAGTATCCAGATATGCCCACCATCAAGCCGGGTTATATGCGGTTTTTCATCAGGTGACTCAATAGTAAAATTTTCAGTTTCAAAGATTTTTGCCATATTAAGAAATTCTAAATCCTAGAGTGCCATTAGCCATTAGCCATTAGCCATTAGCCATTAGCCATTAGCCATTTGCCATGCGCTATCTGCTAGATTGTAGTACTTTTTTCCCAGCGTAGATTGCTTTGTCTCCGAGTTGTTCTTCAATACGAAGCAGCTCATTATATTTTGCGATACGATCTGTGCGAGAAAGAGAGCCTGTCTTAATCTGTCCAGTTCCAAGTCCTACTACGAGATGTGCGATGGTAGTGTCCTCAGTCTCGCCACTTCTGTGGGAGATGATACTCTTCCATCCAGCATCATTACTCATTTTGACTGCCTCAAGTGTCTCTGTGAGCGTTCCGATCTGATTGAGCTTAACAAGGACAGCATTCGCTTGGCGGTTCTCGATACCTGTCATAATTCGTGTAGGATTGGTGACGAAGAGATCGTCGCCAACAATTTGTACAGTCTCTCCAATTTGTTCTGTCAATTTTTTCCATCCTTCATAATCTGATTCATGTAGCCCATCTTCAATTGAGATGATAGGATAGTTCTTGGCAAGGTCTTCAAGCCATGCGACCATCTCATCTGTTGTTAGTTGTCTGTTCTCGGTTTTCAGCTCATACTTACCTTCACTGTAGAGTTCGGAAGCAGCAACATCGAGGGCGAGTACGATATCTGATCCGAGTTGATAGCCGGCTTTTTCTATAGCGAGGGCGATAAGATCAAGGGCTTCTTTATTGCCATTCTTTACTGCCGGGGCATAGCCACCCTCATCTCCGACAGTCGTCCCATATCCTTTTTCATGAAGTATTTTGCCAAGTGAATGAAAGATGTTGGCACCCATTTGAAGTCCTTGGGAAAATGAAGATGCACCGACTGGCATGATCATGAACTCTTGAATATCTGTCGAGCCTACAGCGTGCTTGCCGCCGTTGATGATATTCATCATTGGAACAGGCAAAACATACTTGTCATCCAGTCCGCCAGCTGGCGGTTTGTTCGCGATCTCATTTAGATCCTGAAACGAGTTCAGGATGACATTTTTAATATAATTATAAAGTGGCTTTTTGGAACTATTTGCGCAGGCATGTGCAAAGGCGAGGGAGACAGCAAGAATAGCATTAGCACCCAGATGAGATTTGTTGTCAGTCCCATCAAGATCGATCATGGTTTGGTCTAGTGAAGCCTGGTCAAAATCTTTTCCAAATAGCGCTTGTGCGATGACTGAATTCACATTTTCGACCGCTTTTAGGACTGATTTACCTTGGTAATTGTCCCTATCTGCATCTCGAAGCTCAATAGCCTCAAATGAGCCAGTTGAAGCGCCTGATGGCACCGCAGCACGACCAAGTGTCCCATCTTCTAGGATAAGATCAGCTTCAACTGTAGGGTAGCCTCGAGAATCAAGAATTTGGCGTGCTCTACAAGTGGATATCTTCATACAAAGAATAGTATCAGACCAAGCAGATATTTCAAGGGTCAACCTTGAGTTATTTGACTAAAACCTGTATAATAGTTTTAATAATATAGGACTATTCCTATTTCTAGGAAGGTCCGTTTTTTATGAATAACTTACGAAATGTCGCTATTATTGCCCACGTTGACCATGGAAAGACCACTCTTGTGGATGCTCTCTTGCGTCAATCAAAGACAGATATTGGAAAAGAGTTAGAAGGCTCAGACCTTATCATGGATAGTAACGAGCTTGAGCGCGAGCGCGGTATTACTATTTTCTCCAAGAATGCATCAGTTCACTGGAAAGGAACTAAAATTAATATCATTGATACTCCTGGGCACGCAGATTTTGGTGGAGAAGTAGAGCGTGTACTTACTATGGCTGACGGGTGTCTCTTGCTCGTTGATGCAAAGGAAGGCCCAATGCCACAGACTAGATTTGTACTTAGACAAGCTCTCGCAAAAAAGCTGCGTATTATCGTCGTTGTAAATAAGATTGATAGACCAGATGCTCGAATCGACTATGTTCTCGACAAGACACTGGATCTCTTTTTAGAGCTAGGAGCTGATGACACTATTGCAGATTTTCCTATCGTCTATGCGTCAGCAAAGAACGGGATGGCAGGACTAGAGCCAGATCTTGCTGCGATGACAGATATCTCTCCAATTTTTGATGCAATTCTTGAGCATGTTTCTCCTCCATCAGGAGATGATACTAAGCCACTTCAGATGTTGGTGACAACGATCAGTGCTGATCAGTTCAAAGGTAGAATCGCAACAGGGCGTATCTATAATGGCGTTATTGCTGAGGGTCAGGAGATCATGCATATCAATCGTGATGGTGAGATGAAAAAAATGCGTCTTACATCCCTTATGTCCTATGAAGGTCTTGGTAAGGCAGTGATCAAAGAGGCTCATGCTGGTGACATTATCGCAATCTCAGGAATTCCAGAAGTTACTATTGGTGAGACTATCGCCGATCTTAATAATCCAATGGCATTACCGCTTTTGAACATTGAAGAGCCAACAGTCATGATGACATTTGGTGTAAATACCTCTCCCTTTGCAGGTCAGGAAGGGGAGTTCAAGACTTCACGACAGATTAGAGAACGACTATACAAAGAATTAGAGACTGATATGGCGCTTCGCGTTGAAGATCTTCCAACTGGTGAATGGAATGTGTCTGGGCGTGGAGAGCTTCATCTTGCAATTGTTATTGAGAGGCTTCGACGTGAAGGATACGAGTTCCAAGTTTCAAGACCACAGGTAATTGAGAAGAATATTGATGGTGTGA
>JAGOPV010000025.1:0-3342 GCA_017991775.1 Candidatus Levyibacteriota bacterium
TATGCGTTAATTTGATTGATAAATAATCCACTAGATTGCACTACCTCAACTTTCTTAGCAATAGCTGTTGGTATCAGGGTAGGGGGCGGAGAAATTGTTGGTCCCGATTTAATCGGAATTGAATTTGATTTTGGAGTTCCTATCTTAGATGATGGCGTACTGCTTGGGACCAACTTCTTAGTTGGTATTGGTGTTATTTTCTGCGCTGGCAAAGTTTTTTGCGGAGTTGGCGCTGATTCAATCGGGGTTGGAGAAAGAGACTTTTTACGTGCTGCTAAAAGCTTTATATTTTGTGTTTTATTTTCAGCTGTTCGTGTAGTTGCTATGCCTTTTACAGACATTTGTGCAGACAATCGAGGATACGAGAGTATGAGAATAGTGCATGAAGTAAAAAGAATAAATGAGAGGGAGAAAAAAAGAACGGTAGCCAATATCCGCATGTGGATATAAACTAATTAACTTTGCTTGATTTGTCAATATATTTTAAATGAATGCAGGTTTTTATACTTAAAACTGCTATAATATAGGACATATGAATACCTTTCAACACAGCTATGTTTTTGTTCTCGGCAGATACCCTGATTTCTCAACCTTGGAGATAAAAATCTTACTTGAGAAGCTACAGATTGGATTTATTGTTGAGCATGAATCTGACGCATTTCTTGTAATCAAATGCCATGAACTTCCAGCAGATACGCTTAAAATAACGCTGGGTGGCACTATCAAAATGGGGGAGATCTATGATGTTCTCAAAAAGCCAGTTAGTCTTACCCAAATTAATAACTACCTCACCTCAGATCAACTCTTCATAAAATACTTCACTGATATATCTGAGAAGGTGCATTTCGGACTCAGCTTTTATACTCAAAACGCAGATCATCCTCTCTTCACCTCAAGATTCCTTACAGATATGGCGCACCACCTCAAAAATCATCTTGATTCTCAGGGATTTCACTCACGATTTCCACGACAGATGGAGCTAGCACTTTCAAGTGTCTCTGTAGATAAAAATAAATTGTTAACACTTGGCGCAGAGATCTTGATGTTTGAGACAGCTGATTCTGTTCTTATTGGTAAAACGCTCTGGGTACAAGATTATGAAAGCTTCAGTAAGAGAGATTTTGGTAGACCACTTCGCGATATGGAATCGGGGATCATGCCGCCAAAGATCGCGCGAATGATGTTAAATATCACAAATGTGGGACATGATGAAGCTATACTAGATCCATTCTGTGGGAGTGGTACCATTATCCAAGAAGCAATCCTCCTAGAATATTCAGACATCACTGGATCGGACATTTCCAAAAAAGCGATTCATGACACAACAGCTAATGTTGGCTGGCTTGAGAAAAATCTTCAGACCAAGAGCAAATCTGTGCCTACAATTATTGAATCTGATGTAGTATCCCTCTGCACACTCACAGACAAAAGATTTAAGGCGATTATCACCGAGCCATATATGGGGCCGAATATTCAAGAAAGAAGGTCTATCCAGGCAATCCAAGATGTGCAAGATGAACTTCTATTGCTTTATAAGAATACATGGACAGCCTATCTTGAACTTCTTCGTCCTGAAGGAATTGTTACCATGATACTTCCAGCTTTCCTTATTCAGAAAAAATTACGCTTCATGGATATACTCACATTTATTACTGGACTAGGCTTTGAACAAGTGCCACTCTCTACAAATGAGAGAGGCTCTATCGTAGTTGGGAATACACATGACTTTGTGCTTCGTGAAATAGTACAATACAGAAAGCAATAAACATGAATAACTATACTGATAATTCAATAATGATCGTTGGGCGCAATATGGTCCATGACGCACTCATGTCTGATAAGAAAGTGCAGATAGTCTATATCGGTAAAACAGCAAAAAACGATAGGAGAGTCTCAGACATCATTACGCAGGCGCATAAGAAAAATGTCGAACTTGTTTTTGTGGCTCCTGAGAAGATTAGAGCACTAAGCGGATCAGATAGTGCGCAAAATGTCGTCGCATATATGCAGCAATACCAAGGCGAATCTCTTCGAGAAATTCTCAAACGTTGTGATGATGAGAAAAGGGATCCACTTATCCTACTTTTTAATCAGATTGATTATGAGCAGAACTTAGGCTCCATCATCCGAACAGCATGGGGGACAAATGCGGATGCAGTGATCGTGTCTCCTCACGGTGTTCATGAAATAACACCCATCGTTGCTAAAGTCTCACAAGGTGGAGCGGCCTACATTCCTGTTATCGCACAAAGTCTTTTCCAAGCTATTAGTCTTCTCAAAGAATTTAACATCCCTCTTGTTGGAGTAGAAGTGGGGATGGGAAAGTCATACGACGAACTCACACTTCGCGGACCAGTGGCATTCCTCTTTGGAGGAGAATCAGCTGGCATCAGTTCACCACTTCAAAAGCAGTGTGACATCTTTATACATATACCCATCAATAATGAATTAGCTTCACTCAATGTAAGTATTGCCACAGCACTTGTCGTTTTTGAGAAACGTCGTCAAGATCGTACAAAATAAGATATTAGATACTCGATATTATGATATTAAGAGCAAGGTATCTTATTTTTCTAAGTATCGTACTATCTCAATTTCTTAGTATCAAACATTACACATAAACTGCCTCTTGACAGCAAGCTCATCTATATTTAGTCTAGAGTTATGCCCAAATCGATTCTCGCCTGGATCGTCCTCCCTCTTCTCAGTCTAATTTTCTTTTCATTTCTAGCCGTGAGTACGCCAGTTGCAAAAGCTGCAACTTCAAATCATGTCGTTATTTCTGAAGTCCAAATAGCCGGTGTAACAGCTGGAGATGAATTCGTAGAACTATACAATCCAACTTCAAGCGATATCTCACTGGGTGGGTGGAGACTCACTCATAAAAATAGTGGGGGATCGCAGTCCAATCTTGTTCTTACTCTGACTGGGACGATCAAAGCTCACGGCTACTTCCTGATTACTCCACAGACTGGATATACAGGATCAGTCCCCGCAGATACGACTTACTCAGTCACTTCGAATTTACTCGCAGCAAGCCACACAGTCCTCCTCTTTAGCGATGCTGGAAATACTCTCGTCGATAAAGTAGGCCTGGGAGAAGCCGGAGATTTTGAGACTGCATCAACTCCAAATCCAACATCTTCTGCAAGTGCTGAAAGAAAAGCTGTAGCTACTTCTACTACTGAATCAATGACTAGTGGTACTGATGTCACTACAGGCAACAGCGAAGACACAGACAACAATCTGAACGATTTCATTACAAGAACAATCTCCCAACCACAAAATAGCACTTCTACAACTGAGACACTCCCTGATGCAACACCATCCAATCCTCCTACA
>JAGOPV010000025.1:3442-5556 GCA_017991775.1 Candidatus Levyibacteriota bacterium
ATATTAAGAAGAGTAGCAAAGCTGACCCAAAGAATGTATGGGATCAGAAGCCATGCAATCGACCAAGAAGTCTTGGATGTTTTTGCAATTAATACAAATAATACAAACCAGAGTGCAAGAATATCAATAAGCGCTAATAATGGATCATGGAGATTGAAAAAGAAAAGTGACCATAGGAAATTAAGAAGAAGTTGCAGTGCAAAAAGAGGAAGTAGGAGAGATCGAAGTTTCATTTTTGAGACCCAGACTTTATAGAGATAGATACCCATCAGAGCGTAGAGTAGTGTCCAAACAGGACCAAAAATCCAATTTGGTGGACTAAAAAATGGCTTTGTAAGTGTAGCGTACCAAGAATTGATCTCACCCATGACATACAATGAACTAAGAAAGCCAGTTAATTCACAAAGTAAAATTGAAAAGAGTAGGCGGGGAAGTGACTTCATGTAAAAATCATATCACAGTCACGAAGGAGGATGTCAATCGTCTGAAGATTACTCAACAAAGGTAATTGCTATACCTTTTTTACCTGCACGACCAGTTCTGCCGATACGATGCGCATAGTCTTCAGCAGACTCTGGGGCATCATAGTTAATAACATGTGTAACGTCATCTATATCAAGTCCACGTGAGGCGACATCTGTTGCAAGCAGGATTTGAATATCGTTATTCTTAAATTGATCAAGCGCTCTCTTTCTCTGTCCAAGAGTTTTATTTCCATGAATCGCTGCTGCTCTAAAACCTCGCTCGATAAGTGCAGTGCTGAGTTTCTCAACGCCCCATTTTGTTCTTCCAAAGACTAATACTTTCTTGAACTCCTCTTGTGCGAGAAGGTCATGAAGCATATCTAGCTTCTTCTCTCCACCACGGACTCTAATGATATCTTGATCAATTGTGTTGATCTTTTGCTGACTCTGCACACTCACTGTGACAGCATCAGTTACAAAACTTGCCAGAATATCTTTAACGCTTGGTGAAACTGTTGCGGAAAAGAAGAGAGACTGACGCTTACGTGGCAATTGGCTAATGAAGAACTTAATATCCTGAATAAATCCAATGTCTACCATACGGTCAACCTCATCAAGAACGACGTTCTGGAACATCATCAGGTTAAGTTTTCTTCGCTGTACGAGGTCCTTAACACGACCTGGTGTTCCAATAACAAAATGTGGACTATGATGCAGTGCTACTTCCTGACGACGCATATTCTCTCCACCGATACAAAGTACTGATGCAAGATCCATACCTGTTTTGAATATCTTTAATTCATCATCAATTTGGATAGCAAGTTCACGAGTAGGTGCCAAGATAAGTACACGTTGATTTTTATCATTGTAAATTTTGTCTACAAGAGGGATTAGAAATGATGCTGTTTTACCTGTTCCAGTATTGGCAATACCGATAACATCTCGTCCTTCAAGAAGTGGTGGAATGGCCTTTTCCTGGATAAAAGTAGTCTTTTCATACCCATGCTCAAGAACATTTCGCTTCAATTTGTCATTTAAAGGAAGATCTGCAAAAAGGAGAGTTGAAAGGTGATTTTCATCATCATGATCCTCAACAGCTTTATTTACGAAAAGATTCGAGTCCAATTTTTTAATTGTCCTCGCTTGTCTAGGGAATGATGATCTACCGTTTCTCGATGAGTTGCCCCATCCAGATGAATTACTCTGACGGCTAAATCGTGAATTTTGTGGGCGGTTATTTGCGTACATATTTGTAGAGAGATAATACTTTTGTAGTTCTGCTTAATAAGAGGGATTATAGGGGAAAAGATACGGTTAAAAATATTGGGTATCTTTATCTTGACCTAAAAAACTAAATTCAAATTACAAGCAGAAGTACCAAAGTACAATCTGCAACTAAAATGAATTGTATCACACCATTTGCCAAATGTCAAAGGACTATAGGGTAATACGGCTAGGTTAGCCTCGAGGATATTCTCAGATTTTCTTAGGGAATAGAACGGAAAGAAGAAGTGATCCACCAAGGGCTGCCACGATAACTGCAAATGAGATAAGTGGTGAGAGATGGAGATGAAATATGCCTAAAAGCATCTTCGCTCCGATAAAGACAAGAATAAATGAGAGCCCTTTTTGAAGATGATGAAATTTGTG
>JAGOPV010000004.1 GCA_017991775.1 Candidatus Levyibacteriota bacterium
CTTATTTACTATAGGCTTCATAATCAGTTCTGCAGATACAATATCCAACTCTTGATTTGTGAGAGCATCTCGCACACTGCCTACCATATCCGAAGAAGTATAAATGACGATCTCATCCCCTTCAACTGAATCTTCAACGTCATCTGCACCCGCCTCAACTCCGACAAGAAAAATCTCATCAAAAGACATCGAGCCTTTCTTTACAACGATCTGACCTTTCTTCTCGAATTGATAGCTCACGCTCCCGACAACACCTAATGTTCCACCGTTCTTATCGAACGTACTCTTGATCTCAGGAGTTGTGCGCTGCTTATTATCTGTAATCGCCTCAGCTATTACTGAGAATCCACCAGGGCCAAATCCTTCATAGACAACCTCAGACATTTCGCTCGCATCTTTTCCAGATGCACGAGCGACAGCACGATCAATTGTATCCTTGGGCATGTTAGAAGTCTTTGCAGCATCAATTGCAAGCCTTAACTTAAAGTTGGATGCAGGGTCAGCAATACCACCACCCTCTTTAACAGCAAGGGTTATCGCCATGGAAAGCTTGGTAAAGGCCTGACCACGCTTTGCATCATTAGCGCCTTTTTGTCTTTTAATGGTTGACCACTTTGAATGTCCGCTCATTTCAATGCCAATTATAGCCTCTCTGTATTGACTTTTGCAAATAAAGGAAGTAGAATTTCATTCTATAAATTGTCTCAAATTTCTGCCAAATCCCTCATGACACAACTTAAAAATCAAGCAATTCAAACGGCACTTCTTGGCAAATGGGACGAGGCAATTGTAATCAATCAATCAATGCTCGACGAGTCTCCCGAGGACATCGACACCCTCAACCGCCTAGCTTTTGCCCATGCTAGTCTTGGCAATGGAAAAGAGGCTAAAGCGCTCTACCAGAAGGTTCTTTCACTTGATGCACAGAATCCAATCGCACTTCGAAATCTTAAGCGAGTGAATGAAGGATCATCCACCATGAAGTCCTCTATGACCTCAACCGCACTTGTAAGCAACCTCTTTATTGAGGAACCAGGCAAGACTAAGGTAATTGAGCTTGTAAATGTCGCTGATAAAAAAGTAATATCTCCACTTCGATCTGGCGAGACCCTTCTCCTTGCAGTTAAGAGGATGAAGATCTTCCTTAATGATCAAGATAAGCAATATATTGGAATGCTCCCAGATGATGTTGGAACAAGGCTTATCAGATTTATCGATGGAGGTAATACCTATGATTCATATGTGAAGTCTGTTGAGAACAATAAAGTCACGATCTTCATTCGCGAAGTCAAAAGAGTCACTAAATTTAAAAATCAGCCTTCGTTCCTATCAACAGATAGAACCAAGCTCTTTACGGGGAATAAGGCTCCAAAAATCGATGCGGGTGGCGAAGATAAAGCTTACGATGAAGATGATACCTCAGAACCAGAAGAGGAATGATGTTGGTAGAGAACTCTCCCAGACTTTAATGTCTCTTTAACCTCTTGTACATGCTCAACTTTTGACATTTTGTGAAGTGAGCGTAGCGCCAGAAGAAGTGAAAGCACAAATATTCCCAATATAACAAGTAAAATCATAATTAGAACTTCCAAGAATTCGCCTGATCCTTTCCAAGCGTGATTATTATATCAGACAAACTTTGCTTCTCTGAAAAGACAGCTTTCGCTCCAAGGATATTCTCGATTTTTTTGATAGCATAACTCTTCTCACCAGAAAATATTATCTGAGTGCTCGTAGCCACCTTGTCAGCATTTGTCACAGAAATAACACTGTATCCCCTATTTTCTAAGGCTCGCTCTAACCTCTTACCTAACCCGACGACTCCTGCACCATTCACCACAGAGACACTCTTGTTCTCGTCTGCGATCGACTGATCTAGAAAAAGCTCCTGGACGAGAATATCGATATTCGATGGCTCAATTGGCAGCGAGACCTCCTCTGTATGCGCATCGGCACTTGAAATCCCTTTCGTAAACAATGAAAGCCTGAAGAGGTCATACACTGAGAGATCTGAACTCACTCCACCCTTATGAAAAAAAGCGCTATCTGTATAAGTACTTACCTTCTCTACACCTTCAAATGGCTTTGAGAGGATGAAAATCGTATCTGGAACAATACCCGTCTCAGTATAAACCTTGGCGGGCTCAACTTTCCCCCCAATCACCATATGGGTCATAGACTTTGCTACCGGATCAAGCGAAACAACATCAACATTATTTTTATAGACAAATGAGATTGTGTAGCGATGTTGAGCATCAAAAGTGCTCTCACGCATGAGGGCGAGAAGTCGAACTATGAGGGAACCTGCTATGAGTAAACCTACAACTCCACAGAAAAGTATCAGTATCTTAATACTTCTTTTTGATTCTGTGGACTGTGTTTTTTTCATGGGCAGAAAAAATGGGATGCTCAGATTACCAAGAATTTTTCTTCTTCTCGATACGCTCAGGCATCGTGTACGTAGGTGCTCCACTTTGTGCAAAACTACTCGAATCTACCGGCTTATCACCAGCTTTTCGTTGCTTTTTCTTTTCTCCCTTAAAATAATTTCCTCCTTTTGCCATAAAGCATCACCTCCAATTGAATCTATTATACAAAAAATATGAGATTTCTACACTATTGGTATCATGTGGTCCATTACTTTAATCAGCTCTGGAGGAAGTGGAGCCTCAAGTGACATGCTCTCTTTTGTCACTGGATGAATAAACGTTATGTGGGCAGCATGCAAGAACACACGCGCCAACAATACGCGGTCATCTCTCTGAGTCTTTCTTCCGGCATATAGAAAATCTGAGAATATTGGGTGTCCAAGGTACTGAAGATGAACTCTGATCTGGTGTGTACGACCAGTTACTGGATGAAGCTCCAACATCGACAATGTCTCACGCTTCTTGTCGTCAGAGCGATAATACGAGACAAGTTCGTAATGTGTCTGCGCTTCTTTTCCTCCGGCCACAACACCAAATTGTCGCCTATTCCAGGGTAGCCTGCCCACTGGCACATTAATCTCGCCAGATGGTGGCGTGACCCTACCATGAGCTAGTGCTTTGTATGTCTTTTTTACTTCCCTATTCTTAAATTGAGACTGCATCTGCAAAAATACCTCCTCATTTTTTGCCAAAATAAGTACACCAGACGTTTCTTTATCTAGACGATGAACGAGACCAGATCGACTCTTAAAATCTGACCCATCTTCATCTGCCTCATCGCCCACTGGACCACCACCTGCCTCACCTTTTTCCCATCCACAGTACTCCTCCATCCAATCCTGCACTGTCTGCTCCCCTCCTGTAGTATCTGAGCGATTTGCAGTCATACCTGATGGCTTATTAATAACAACCAGGCTTTCATCTTCAAAAATTATAGGTACGTTAAATGTCATAATATACTATAGGCTACATGAGATGCTTCTTCATTAACTGACCTTTTCTCTCTTGTCGCAGCAGAACGACCAAGGATGTTACCATCAGACCTAAGAGCAAGCCATTATCAAACTGCTTGTAAAATGATAACTCAAAAGGTTCATGAGTAAGACTTGCTATCAAAAGTGTTGACGCCAGAATAATCAAAATAAGACTTCCCATCGAGCCATCCTTTAGCTCCCCTCTCACGTTTAGTGGTAGTAGGACTTTGGCACTGAAAAAGACGGTCGCAAGAAAAATAACTGGAAGGAGGATCCCAACAAAAGGATCCTGCATGCCTATAAGTAGCTGAGATCCAAGGAGTCCTACCGGCATGGCTGTCAGAAATGAGAGTGCAAAAAAATCAAGAATTCTTCCTGTCGGGATCCTTTTTCTTCTGTTATAAAGCGTTACAAAAAGTATTCCTCCAACAATTCCACCTGGAAGGGATAGTCCAGGGAAATACGGAAATAGTAAAAAGACTAATGGATTAAGGTAGTCGGCACTGGGATGAAGAGCAACGTATACAATTCTTGAGAAAAGTAGCCCAAGACCAGCAGAGTAGAAAGAAAGATTAAAGAGAGTCTCTAAAGTAACATTTTTCCGCACAAAAACGAGATCCTCTTTTGCAAGCACATGGAGTGCAAAAAGATATACTACTAAACTGAGAATGAGAATAATAATAAGAAATTGCATTAGAAATCAAAGAGAACTCGAGAGACACCTAGGCTTAGAAGAATAACAGCGATGCCTACGATTACTTTCTCAATGCCAAAGATATCTGAGAGACTTCCAACAACCAGGATTGGGATGAGTGAGAAAATACCTACAAGCGCATTTAGTACGCCATATATCTTACCCCTAAATTCATCGCTCGTCTTCTCTTGCAAAATAGTATTGGATGGAACGAAGACAAATGCATTTGCAAATCCAAGTACAAAAGCGATAACTACAACTATATGAAGAGTCGTTATATCTATGACTTTCGGCAAAAATCCGTTAAGAGTTTGGATGATTTGTCTTGCGCTGATATTGGCGCCATATGGCAACAGGAACATCGCAATTCCTGAAAGAAAAAGACCGGCAGTAGATAACTTCTCGCGTGATCGATCATGGAAGAATGTTGCCAGCACAACTGCACCGACAAGTACTCCAAGAGCAGCGGGGGCAATAAAAAGTATAGGGAAATTATTTACATTTACTTTTAAAATCTGCGTTGCGTATCCTGGAGCTATCACTGCAAGAACAAGAAGGAGGATCTGTGAAAGTGCGAGAAGAAAAAGCGAGTTATAGATAGGCTTTGAAGCCTTCATCATTGTGATGGCAGACTTTACCTCATCCATCATTGCAGCCTTTGATGTCCGCAGCAGTGCTTTTTTCTTTTTACCTGGATGATCAAGCTTGATCCCGGTTGTAAAAACTGCACTAATCAGAAAGAGAATTGAGAGAAAGAGGAGCGTATATTTAGCTCCAAGGAAAAGAATTACTGGACCTGAGATAAGGTATGCAACAAGGATCGACCCATAAAGTCCCAGACCAAACATAGCATTTGCAGAAAAAAGAATATCTTTAGGAACGACAAGTGGGATTAACGGCGTCTCAGCTGGAACAAAGAACTGTGTAATAACAGAGATCAAAAACGAAATAATGAACACGAGAGCCAAGTCATTGATGAAAAAAGCTAAAGGGATGATGATAATGCCACGCAGGATATTGGCAAAGAGAAGTACTCTTTTCTTACTCCAACGATCGACCAAAATCCCAGCCAAAATTCCAAAAAGAATTGCTGGCAACGTAAAAGTAACAACGATGAGCGAGACTGCTGTATTTGATTTAGTAAGTTCAAAGACATGAAGGATGAGGAAAAAATTAAAAAGGTTGAAAGCTATCTGAGTAAAGATCTCACTTAGCCACAAATAGGAAAATGATGGCTGTTTAAAAGCGCCGAAGATTTTGTTAGTCATTTGCTTTTTCCGAATAAGCACCAGTTCTTGTATCAACACGAATTGACTCACCGATATTTATGAACATTGGCACCTTAGTAATAATACCATTTTCAAGTGTCGCATCCTTAAAAACATTTGTAGCAGAATTACCCTTAACACCAGGGGTTGTCTCTATAACTTTAAAGACCATTTTTGAAGGTAGAGCAACTGATAATGGCTCGCCATCAAGAATACTCACGTTGAATTCCTCCCCTTCCTTAAGATACCTATGGTCCTCAATCTTCACAAGGTCAATCTGAATTTGCTCATATGTAGCAGGATCCATGAAATATGCAGAGGTATCGTCTTTGTAGAGGTACTGAAGATCTTTCTTGGCAACCGCAACGTTACTTACTTTAGCTCCATTGGTATAACCTTTCTCAAGTGTAGAACCAGTCTTTAAATTTCTAACTTTAACTTTGATGTTAGCACTTCCCCTACCCATCTTAATGTGCTCATATGAGACTACCATCAAAAGCTGTCCATCTTCTTCATACGTAGTTCCAGCACGAAGTTCTGTAACTGAGATCATTTGGAAGCCTTTCTTTTGATACGAACAAATCCTGAACATGGGATGATCTCGACACCTTTTGCTTCTAACGCATCCATAAACAGATTGGCGCCTATTGAGTCAGCCGCCATGTGTCCAGCATCAATAACGTTGATATGAAGTTCGCGTAACTTTTTAAGAGCATCTTCACTAACATGCATCTCAACAAGTGTGCCTACCCCTGCTTTTGCTAATTGTTCATATAGCTTCACTGAAGGGTTCGTACCGCCTGTAAAACTAACGACTACTTTACCAGCACGTGATGAAGGACTTCCGGATACAAGATCGGGCCCTGATTTAGATTTCATAGCCTCGACAAATTCTGGGATACTTTGAACTTCCTCCAAAACCTCACCTGCCGTATCAAATGTCTTGGTGGCAAATAACTTTTCCATGAAGTCATTACCCATGTTATCCCAGATGGTGTGAAGTGCCATGATTGGAACATTCATGATCCGCGCTGCGTCAACTGTCTTTGAGTGATTTAGTGGATTAAATCTTCTTTGCACTTCCCCACTTCTTTCTTTGAATAATGCGTCCGCGACATTAACAGGAACTCCTGCCTTTGCAAACATATCTACCTGCATCTCCATCACTTCATGAAGACTGCTAAGCGCATGACCTTCTGGATGATGAGTGATAAGTAGGTCGATCTTTTCACCTTTCTCATTAAGTCTATCGACCATCAATACTTCAGAAACATCAGCATCAATGCCAGCAATAAGTTTCTTTACGGGAGTTTTTGGATCTCCAAAGAGGATTCGAGAATCTGAATATGGAGAATTGAGAGTTTCGGAGTCAAAGTACTTCTTTGATTTTTCTGAAGAATCTTTGTGGGCTTTTGTCCTTTTCTCAAGAAGTGCCTTGACTGCCTTCTCACCACGAGGATCTGCCTTTATTCCCATTTCAACTGCAAGGTCGTAAATCTGTTGAATAGTCATACTCTGAAGTATATAATAGACACACTCGTAATTCAAGGCTGAGTTACGTTCAAATACTTTATGGGCGAGTGGCGGAATGGTATACGCGACAGTCTCAAAAACTGTTAGTTGTAATGACTATAAGGGTTCGAGTCCCTTCTCGCCCACCTTGGTTCGCTTGCCCTCCCGAAGCTTTAGCGAAGGAGGGAGTCCCTCTCCCGGCACAACTTTATGGCAAACGACTTTTCATTAAATTTAATTAGAGATTACGACTTCTGGGAAGTCTATGTCCATGAAAATCAAGGGTATCTCGGACGATGTGTGATTGTTTGCAAACGCGTAGACGCCCTCGACCTTACTCAAGCAACCTCAGAGGAGCAAGCAGAACTATTTTTAATCCTTCAAAACTTAAAGAAAGCTTCCGAAGAATTATTTCAACCAGATTGGTTTAATTATGCATTCTTAGGAAATGAGTTCAGGCATCTACATGGGCACTTTATTCCTAGATATGAAAATCCTAAAAAGTTTAATGGCGTCGTGTTTGAAGACAAGCTTTATGGGCATAATTACAAAACAGATAAAAGTTTCAAAACTTCTTCCAGCCTCCTCGCATCCATTAGGGATGGATATAAAAATATATTGGTATAATCTTCTGTTCTCCAACTACAAAAACGACCCCGCATAGCGAGGCCGTCTTTTTATGCATATCCTAACGTTAGAATACTAGACTGCTGATCCAGTTCCGCCTGTTGGAGGAGTTGGAGTTTCAGCTGCAGGCTCTGGCGCTGCTGGAGTCTCTGCTACTGGTGTAGCTGGAGGTGTCCAAGCTGGTGCTGCTGGCACTTCAGGTGTTGTCGGAGGTGTCCAAGCTGGTGTAGCTGGAGGAACAACTGGCTCCGCTGGAGTCTGAGGCGCTGCTGGAGTCTCTGCTACTGGTGTAGCTGGAGGTGTCCAAGCTGGTGCTGCTGGTTGATCTGTTACAGGAGGTGTTGGAACACCTGTCTGTGGAATACCACTATTATTTTGATCCATTTATATCTCACCTCCTTTCATCATTACTTTCTACTACTTTAGCTTACTTACAAAGCATTTGTCTATTCACTAGATACGGTACTATTTTCGACATTATAAAATCTGATCCTGTCACCTCTAAAGAGAAGGTCGATCTCACCGGTCGGACCATTTCGATGCTTAGCGATCAACATTTTTGTGGGTATATTATGATTGGACACATCAAGTTCCATATCTGGCCTGTACAGGAACATAACAACGTCAGCATCCTGTTCGATAGCTCCTGACTCTCGTAGATCCGACAACTGAGGTCTTTTTTCACCACGCTGCTCAACTGCACGAGAAAGCTGGGAGGCAGCAAGCAGTGGAACACTGAGTTCTCGAGCGAGATTTTTAAGAGCTTGGGAAACGATCGAGACTTCCTGTACACGACTCTCTACTTTTCGACCTGGATCAACAAGCTGCAAATAGTCAACAATAATCAGTCCTAATCCGTGTTCCATGTGAAGTCTACGTGCTTTGCTTCTCATTTCTGAGAGATTAAGACCAGGTGTGTCATCAATAAAAATTGGAGCATCTGCCAACTCACCCATCGCATTTGATAATTTTGTAAAGTCATCTTCAGACAATTTACCTGTCTTAAGTCTCCATGCATCAACATCTGCCTGAGCTACGAGAAAACGATCTACCAACTCTTCTTTACTCATTTCCAAGGAGAATATCGCAACAGCTTTACGCTCTTTTGTCGCGATATGTTGAGCCATGTTAAGAGTGATCGCGGTCTTACCCTGCCCAGGTCGTGCAGCAAGAATAATAAGATTTGACTTCTGAAACCCTGAGAGAACTCTATCAAGATCATTAAAGCCCGTCTTAACTCCCCGAAGCCCCTCTCCCCCTTTATGCAACTCATCTATCCTGTCAAAACTCTGAGAAAGCGTATCCTTAATTGGTATGAATCCACGAGTAATATTACCTTGGGATATTGCAAAGATCGAGGACTCAGCCTTATCGAGAACTTCTTTTACTTCTTTTTTATCATCGTACCCAAGCTCTGCAATCTCTGTCCCAGCCCTGACAAGAGATCTTTTAGTCGATGCCTCCTTCACAATGCGCGCATATTCCTCGACGTTGGCAGCTGTTGGAACGATACTAACAAGGTCAGTAAAGTATGATGACTCGATCTTTGGCATCTCTTTATTCTTTTTCAAATAAGAGGTGATCGTCATCAAATCGATAGGCTTTCGCTGCTCATAAAGTGCGAGCATGACAGAATAAATAACTTCATTTGTGCTGTCGTAAAAATCTTCAGAGCGCAGGAGTTCAGAGACAATATTTACCGCATCCTTATCAATAAGAATTGAGCCAAGGACACTCTTTTCTGCGTCTACATTCGAGGGGAGAACTTTAAGTGTTGCCATTATTAACTTGAAGACAGGACAATCGTCTCGACTTCAGCTGGGAATTTACCTGCAACGATTGAGTATTTGCTAACTGTTTTTTTAGAGTCTTTATTTAAAGTATCGCTAACTTCATTCGCATGAGCCCCAAAAAATACTGTCGCATTTGTGCCAAGTGCACTAGCAAATCCAGCTGTGCCTACAGACTCAGCTCGCACAATAAGTACGTGATGCTCTTTTAGTTTTTGATGCGCAGACTCAAGCGCATCTCGATCTCCAACCAAGACCTCAACACCATCAACTGAAAGTGTAAAGACTGTCTTCTCGCCCACTGATGTTCCAGTAATCTTTATTCCACCTGCTTCATACTCTCCTGGTCCATCGATAACAACAATATCGTCTTTAATTTTTAGCGATGACTTTGCTGGACTCCCAAGGAGGATAGCTGCGTTGTATTGCGAGGTCTTATCAATTGGATTGAAGAATACAGAGGCCGTCTTTCCTTTGATCTTTAAACTGTCTGTTGCTTGTACTGATACTTCCACCCAGTCATACTACCATACGCAAAATTTTCTGTCTAGAGATAGTGAATTTGTGCCCTTTTTCTTGACAACATACCCTCAATCGCCTATCATCATCTGGCACGATTACTCCTACTGTCTTATTATCTTCTCGTGTATTAAGACAATTCATTGACATCACGCATATGAAAGCAGAAAGGCTTATTTTATCTCTCATAGCAATCTTTGTCGGGCTACTTGTAGCCGGTGGAGCTTTTTATATATTTCAGCTCACAAAGCAAGTTCCCGGTGGAGCAAATAGTATTACAGTAAAAGCGCACCCAACTCCAACCCCCTCGTCCACAAACTATCTTGTCATCGACTCCCCAGCTGATGAATCAATTTCTAAAGTCAAAACTATCACTATAGCAGGAAAAGTAGTGCCCAACTCTACGCTCATTATTTCAAACGGCGTTACTGATCAGGTTGTTAGCCCTTCATCATCTGGTAGTTTTAGCGTAACTTCATCACTTAATGAAGATACAACGCTTTTCAATATCACTGCGATCTTTCCCGATGGCGAAGAAAAAACTTTGACCCGAACGTTAAGTTTTGTCTCGGAGGAATTTTAATGACTAAATACTTTATACTTTTATTTCTATTAATTATCCTTAGTGCTCCTGCGCACGCAGCAACACCGACCCCTACTGGCAGCACGGAACCAACTGCTGAATCAGTTACGCAAAAACTTTCAGACAAGATCAATAATCTAAAAGAGAAGATCGCCTCACGCGTTGCTGAGCTAAATCTTGTTGAAAAGAAAGGCTTCATCGGAACAATAAAAGAAATTAAATCCAATCTCATCTCTATTACCGATGGAAAAGGTGATATCAAATTGATTGACGTTGATGAAATAACAAAGTTCTCTGATGGATCAGATGATATAGGCATCTCAGATCTCAAGGTTGGTGGAAAAGTAGCAGTTGTTGGACTATATAACAAAGATTCTGAGCATCTCCTCGCTCGCTTCATCTCTATCATCAATATTCCCATCTTTGTCAGTGGAGCCGTCAACAGTATAGATGATAAGAATTTTACCTTCACCCTACTAAAAGAGACCGGTGACCAAATAAAAGTAGATGTTGAGAACGTCACCAAGACCATCTCGTACTCTGGTACAACTGGTGAGAAATCAGGATTCTCAACAATAAAGAGAGGCACTCGCGTAATTGTTATTGGATTTCCAGATGCAAAAGAGAAAAATAGAGTTGTTGCTACTAGACTCCTCCTCTTCCCCTCACTCCCCAAGAATCCTCGCCTAGTTATTCCAGATAATGCAGTAGATACCACTCAAGATCCAGTTACATCTACTGGGAGTGGCAACAAACTAACTCCTCTACGATAGCTTACATGATTGACAAAAAAGTCATTGAAAATTTTCTCAGGAGCAATGGATTAGATGCCATGCTACTTTCAAATCAAAGCGATATTGCGCATCTAACATCTTTCCATAGTTTCTCACCAACTGAGAGAGATGCATTTGCTCTTGTTACAGCTAAAGATAGATTTCTCTTCACTAATCCGCTCTACATCACTGAAGTAAGAGAATCCGTAAAAAATGTTGAAATCATTGAGCACTCAGGCGAGAATAATTTCTTTAAAAACCTAGCTGAAATCGTTGCAAAAAATAGACTTCACAACATTGGATTTGAGAACGATAATATTACTGTTGCAGAATATCTTAGACTTACGACAGCAATCACATCGCATCTTATTGCAAAAGACTTCTCCCAAGTTCGAATTCAGAAATCTCCTGCGGAAATAGAATCAATTACTCAGGCGTGTGAGATCGGTGACAATTCATTTGAGCTTATCAAGCCATTCCTAAAACCTGGGATCACTGAATTGGGATTGGCATGGGAATTGGAAAAACGCATAAGAGAATCAGGTGCAGAACTTTCATTCCCAACAATCGTTGCTTTTGGCGCCAACTCAGCCATGCCACATCATCGCCCAAACAGCACAAAGCTCAATACCCGAGACACTGTGCTCTTAGATTTTGGCTCTAAAACAGACGGCTACTGCTCTGACATGAGTAGAACACTTTTTATCGGTGAGCCAACAAAGCAACAAAAATCTGTATACGAGGCAGTCTTACAAGCACAGAGGGAGGCAGTTAACTTTCTGCAAAAAGAATTAAGAATAATTAATAAGGATGGGATCAAAGCTTCTGATGTGGATAAAGTTGCGAGGGAATATCTTGTCTCCAAAGGATACCCATCAATCCCTCACTCACTAGGACATGGAATTGGACTTGATGTTCATGAAGCTCCTAGAATATCTCCGAGCTCTCATGACTATCTATCAGAGGGGATGGTCTTCTCAATCGAGCCAGGTGTCTATCTTGAGGGGAAATTTGGTGTACGGATTGAGGATCTTTATTCAATTCAAGATAATAAGCTCATTCAACTCACCCACTCAGCAGTGTAGCCCATCTTCATTTTAATTCGTAACCAATGTATACTATCTGTATGTTACTACAGACACTCAAAGGTTTTAGAGATTTTTTGCCGACTGAAGCTCGACGCAGACAATTCGTGATTAGCACTTTGAAAAAGGTGTTTGAGTCTTATGGTTTTGAACCACTTGAGACACCCTCGCTTGAATACGAGGCTATTTTAGCTGGAAAATATGGTGAAGAGGGCGATAAGCTCATGTACAAATTCACAGACAATGGCAAAAGAAAGGTAGCACTTCGCTATGACCAGACTGTCCCGCTTTCTCGCGTAGTTGCACAAAGACAGAATGACCTCCCTACGCCATTTAAAAGATATCAAATCCAAAATGTTTGGAGAGCTGAGAATACACAGAAAGGAAGATTTCGAGAATTCCTACAATGCGACATCGACATCGCTGGGAGTGCTTCGAGTTTTGCTGATGCTGAGATACTTGCAATCATCTCAGATAGCTATCAAGCTCTGGGGTTCAAGAATTTCAAAATCCTTGTAAATGATCGCTCAGTCTTCTCAGGTTTGCCTATGCAAGCCGTAATCAGTATTGATAAGTTAAAGAAAATTGGCAAAGAAGCAGTTGAGAAAGAGCTCAAAGATTTAGGTGTAGATGCAAAAGCTCTGGACCAACTCCTAGATTCATCCCCCACTCCTGCGCTTGCTAAAATTCTTGACGCTGCTGAAAAACTTGGAGTTCCCAAAAGCATCATCCAATTTGAGCCAACGCTTGCGCGAGGGCTTGACTACTATACTGGCATAATTATTGAGGTAGAAATCGAAGGGTACTTAGTTGGCTCAGTTGGCGGTGGTGGACGCTACGATAACCTCATTGGGATGTTTGCTAAGCGACAGATCCCATCAGTCGGATTTGCATTTGGATTTGATAGGACGATGGAGGCAATGGAGGAAAAAAAGCTTTTCAGTAAAGATAATGCCACCGCCAAAGTCCTTGTGACGCTATTTTCGCCAGAACTAGCAGATGAATCAATCGCCCTTGCCTATGAGCTTCGAGCACAAGGAATACCAACCGAACTCTTCCTTGATGAAAATACCAAGATGGATAGGCAACTAAAGTACGCAGATCAGAAAAACATACCATTTGTTGCAACAATCGGACCTGACGAGAAAAAAGACGACAAAATATCGCTTAAGGATATGGCGACAAAAGAACAAAAACAAGTTACACTAAAAGCACTACTGGAAATCCTCCAATAGTTCCAACATGATTAGACTGTCCAAATACCATCTCGCTATCATTGCGCTCATCGGCACAAATATTATTTGGGGAGCAAGTGTCCCACTTTTCAAATGGTCTCTTCAGGAAATGCCTCCATTCACTTTTGCCTTTATCAGATTTCTCCTCTCAGCACTCATTCTTCTCCCCTTCACAATGCATCGTCTCAAAATTACAAAAAAGGATGTGATATCGCTTTTTGTCCTAGGATTTGTAGGGTTCTTTGTACATATTGGACTACTATTAGTTGGACTGAAGATATCTTCGAGCCTCAATGCTTCGATCATCGCGGCAGCCGCCCCAATTTTTCTCATCATCGGATCTGCACTTTTCTATAAGGAGAAAGTGAAATCAAAAGTCGTACTAGGGACAATTATTAGCCTTGCAGGAGTAATCGTCATTATCCTAAGACCCTTATTTGACGTAGGCCTAGATGGTGCTATAAGTGGCAACTTGATGTTCCTCGTTGGAACGCTTGCATTTGTGGCCTATACCTTTCTTCTCAAGAACTACACCACACATCTAAGAACAACAACTGTGACTTTTTATATGTTCGCATTTTCAACACTCATGTTCCTCCCGTTCTTTCTCATGGAATCATCCAACCACAATATCCTCACCTTTATAACAGTCCAATCCATGATTGGTATACTCTTCGGTGCAATTTTTACCTCAATTGTAGGATATTTGTTCTATAATTTTGCAATTCGATATGTAAAGGCAAGTGAAGTTGGCATTTTTCTTTATATGGATCCGATTGTCACGATCTTAGTCGCTGTACCACTGCTTGGCGAGAAATTGACCTCTATCTTCCTACTTGGAGCTCTCCTTGTTTTTGTAGGAATTTTTATTGCAGAGAGACGCGTGCCGTATCATCCTGTCCACAGATTGAGGAAGAAATACCAATACTAGACCCTCACCCACCACTGGGTTGAATTTATCCCTAAATTAGACTATAATAGCTCTATGCAACAGGCAATTCACCCACAATATTTCGATAGCGCAAACGTTATTTGTGTTTGTGGTAACAAGTTTACCATCGGATCCACAAAAGAGACTATACACATCGAGCTCTGCAACAAGTGTCATCCGTTCTACACAGGTGAACAAAGATTCGTAGACACAGCTTCTCGTATCCAAAAATTCGAGAAAAAACAGGAGAAGGCAAAGGAGTACAAAGCTACTCACGTTCAAAAGCAAGAAGAAAAGAAAAAGTCCTCAGAGGCACCAAAGTCTCTTCGAGATATGCTCATGGCTCTCAAATAGCACTTCTTCCCCAATTTCAAATACTACCAATACTAAATGGCAAGGCCATTTGATATTTGACATTTTATATTTGCCATTGGATATTAAATACATATGAACGATTATCGCTATACACAGATTGAGGAGCTTGATAAAAAAATCCAAGAAACCCAAGTTCTCCTCCAAGACCCTGACATGCAAGAACTTGCTCAAGAAGAGTTAGATACTCTTTTGGCGCAGAAAAAAGTTATCGAGGACAGCTTAGCACAAAGCAATGCTTCATCACTTCAAGATGACGTTGATGATCGCAATGTTATTATCGAGGTCAAAGGTGCAGCTGGTGGAGACGAAGCGAATATCTTTGCAGAAGAATTAAAGCGTATGTATATCCGCTTCGCAGAAACGCATAATCTCAAAGCTGAGATGATCGAAGAGAACGTCTTAAAGCTCTCTGGAAAAGGCGCCTACAATACTCTCAAATATGAATCCGGTGTACACCGTGTTCAACGTACTCCAAAGACTGAAAAGAAAGGGCGCATCCACACGTCAACTGTCACAGTTTCTGTTCTGCCAGAGCTCGAGGATATCGACCTCCATATCAGCCCAGATGACATTAGTTTTGAAGCATTTCGAAGTGGTGGGCATGGTGGACAAAACGTTAACAAGGTCTCAACAGCAGTTCGACTCATTCATATTCCAACAGGCCTTGCTGTAGTCTCCTCAGCTGAAAGATCACAGATCCAAAATAGAGAAATCGCCATGACACTACTTCGTGCAAGACTATGGGAAAATGAAGTTGAAAAACAACAAGCTGAGTACTCGTCATTAAAAGCCAATCAGGTTGGACATGGTATGAGAAATGAAAAAATTAAGACATATAACTTTCCTCAAGACAGATTAACTGACCATAGAATTGGCAAATCATGGGGCAATCTGCCAGCAATCATGGATGGTGCAATTCCTGATGAACACCCAACAGATGATTCAGTTGCACAAGATGTTGAGGACGAGAACTAATGTCAGATATCCAACTCAAATAGATCTCACCCATTTGAAATTTGTCATTTGATATTAGCCATTTGATATTTATGTTAGATACTGGAGGTCTTTTTCTTTATACTTCTCAATCATCTCAAGATCGTCATCATTAACCAAGATCTTGGCAAGATGATGTCCACCAGCCAAGTGTGGCAAGACTACATAATCTGCTCCCTTTTTATAGAGTAACTTTGCATCCATTGGCTCATATGCCATAACGACAATCTTCGCTCTCTTATTGAAATGCTTTAGACCTTCAATAAGGAGAAGATTGTCTTCAAGATCTGGGACCGTTGAGATAACCATTTTCGCCTTCTCAAACCCCACTCTTTCTTGAATATCAGGATCGGCGATATCACCAAAGACAGCCACGACCCCATCCTTTTTAAGTTTAGTGATGACATCGGGATCAAAGTCTACCACGAGTACCTGCTCCTTACTCTGTTTAAGTGCATGAAGCACACTTTTACCCATTTGATGCCCACCAATCAAAATAACATGCTTATCAAATCCGCTAAGATCATCTTCTGACTCTTCCTGGCGATGAGCAGTCTTTCGCAACTCAAGAAATGAAAGCCTTCCTCCAATAACTTTATAAATTTTATTTGTATGCGAGATAAGATACGTTGAGATAGTAAAAGTGATCATGCTCACAATAATCATAATTGTGACAACTTCACTTGGAATAATCCCTTTGCTCTGACCAAGAAATAATATGATCAAACTAAACTCAGATATCTGTGCCATTGTGACTCCTGCAAAAAAGGAAGTTCGTTTTCTAAATCCAGACAAGCCGGCAATGATCATTACAATCAGTGGTTTGACAACAATCGCAAATGCAGAGAGAATAAGCGCTGGGAAGAGCGCACTCAGGAGATTGGTAAATGCCATCTCAATCCCCAACATCACAAAAAATATCGTCATGAAAAAGTCTCTAAGTGCTTTCATGCGAGCGATGATTTGGTAATTTTCATGCGTATTCGCGAGCGCAAGTCCAGCTAAGAATCCACCAATCTCAATAGAAAAACCAATTGGCTTTAGTGTGACAATTGCTGTGACTGCAAAAACCCAAGCAAGACTAAAAAGAAAGAGTATCTCACCAGAGTCTGAGAAATTATGAAGTATTTTCGGAAAGACGTATTTACTACAAACTAAGATCCACCCAACCAAGACGAGTAATTTTAGAAGAACGAAGCCAACTGCAATTCCAATCTCAAATGCACCCCCGCCATGAAGTCCAGTCATAAAAATGATCGCAAGAATCGCAAAAAAGTCTTGCATCAAAAGTACACCAATCGCTAATTTACCATGAAGACTATTAAGATCTTTCTTATCAGAGAGCAGCTTCACAATAATGATCGTACTTGAGAATGAAAGCGCTAAGGCCACATAGAGCGAGATCTGGGCGCTAAATCCAAGTAAGGTCGCCACGCCAAACCCGAGACCTAGTGTAGTCACCATCTGCAAGCTGCCAATAACTAGAGCGGTCTTCCCGATTGATTTGAGTTCGTGTAGCTTTAACTCTAGACCTAACAAAAAGAGTAAGAGCGTGATACCCAGCTGCCCCAATGTCTGAAGTGACTCAGGATTCTTGAGATGGATAATGCCTAATGGACCAAGAATAATGCCTGTAAGAATATATGCAATTATAGATGGCTGACGGAGATAACGAAGTAAAATTGAGAGGAATGCTGCAACGATAATAACAATCGAAAGCTCAAAGAAAACACTGTCCATCAATTAAGTATAGAGCAAATAGCGTATAGCGTACAGCTAATAGTTTTGCCATTTACCATAAGCTATTTGCCATTTGCAGATACGTTTGCTAGGATAATCCCTCATGCTTCCCTCTAAACTTGCCTTTGTCGATCTTGAGACCACAGGCATGAGGTCTCACTCAGATCGAATCATCGAAATAGGAATCATCCTTGTTGATGACGATAAAGTGAGTTCTACCTACTCTTCACTTATTAACCCGGGTGCATATATTCCACCGTCAATTCAAGCGATTACTGGTATCACCCAAAGCGAACTTGAGACTGCTCCTTCTTTTCGTGAAATTCACGAAATCGTCGAAGAACTCTTAATAGATAGAGTATTTGTTGCACATAATGCACGTTTTGATTACGGATTTTTGAAAAGTGAGTTCAAAAGACTCGAGAAGTCATTCTCGCCAAAGCAATTCTGCACAGTCAGATTCTCAAGGACACTCTTCCCGTCTCTCCCAAGACATAACTTAGACACCATCATAAATCACTTCGATATTAAGGTTGAAAATAGACATAGAGCCCTTGATGATGCTCAAGCAACCTATGAATTCTTTAAAATTGCAAAAGAAAGAACCGACCCGCAGATTTTTAAGACTGCCATCGAGAAAACACTCAAGAAGCCTTATCTTCCTAAGAATCTTGATCCACTCGTACTAGACGCACTTCCCTCGTCTCCTGGCGTCTATGTTTTTTATGGAGACGACAACTTTCCCCTCTATATTGGCAAAAGTATCAATTTAAAAGATCGAGTCCTCTCACACTTCTCTGACATCCTCTCGCCTACTGAAATGAATATTAGTCAACAAATCACACGTATTGAAACGATAAAAACGGCAGGTGAGCTTGGTGCACTTTTTCTTGAATCAAGGATGATCAAAGAGCAACTTCCTCTCTATAATAAAATGCTTCGTCAAACCCAAGAACTTCTCATTCTCAAAAAGAATATCAATAAAGATGGCTACCTTACGACCTCACTCGAGCAGCTTCCCAGTACACAACTTCCTGATATGGAGAATAATCTCGGCATATTCCGCACGCGAAAACAGGCAAAAGAATCCCAAAGCGCGCTTTCGCTCAAGTACTCACTCTGCGAGAAGCTCCTAGGATTGGAAAAAACAAATGGTGCCTGTTTTGGACATAGATTAGATAGATGCAAAGGGGCATGTATTGGAAAAGAAAATAGTCTTAGCTATAACATGAGATTCGTCGAGGCATTTAGCACACAACGCATAAAGAACTGGCCATTTGAGGGGAAGATCATAATCACTGAAAAAGATGAGCTTGAGGGTAAGACTGATTACTTCCTCATCGACAACTGGTGTCTATTGGGAAAGGTCCAGACTGACACAAATGATAGCTTTCTGGAAGATGAATATGACTATTCATTTGATCTGGATACCTATAAAATAATCTGTCGATATATTCTTTCGACAAAAAATATTCACAGGATCAAAGCTCTACTCAACGATAACTGATCCAGTCATCTCCCCAACGGTATACGTGTACGTTCCTGCTGTTGTGAACATGTACGTCGACTTTTCTCCGTTTTCAAGATTAACGCTATCAAATGTTCCATTGTATGAAGTGACTTTATGATCAGCGGTACCAGCATTGATCCATGTGACCTGTGTACCAACAGGAACTGTAAGACTATCTGGAGTTACCATATCATCTGATATTGTAACGGTATTCTCGTCAGCAACTTCCTTGGTCATCGTTGCCGCTTCCTGCTTCATCATTGCGTATCTTCGTGCAACAGATGATCTTCCTAAGATCATAAGGATAAGAAGGATAACGATAAAACCACCACCAACAATAATCAAAAGTGAGTGCTCACCTGCAAGAGATGAATGTCCTTTAGATGCTGCTACTTTTGTCTTTTTTACTTTCTTCGCCATAATAATCACCACCTTTAGAAGTTCTTGACGAATGCCTGTAAGGCAGAGTCTCTAGAACTTCTTAACCCCTCGAAGCGAATATTCGACTGCATGGCTGTAAGCCTTGAGGCGAACATGAGCGAAGTGGGGCTTCACATAATTATCATACATCAGCGGCTGAATAGCTTGTCAATGAGATGATTAGATAGGAGAGTTAGAAGTGGCGGCTTAGGCCTTTGGATACGAGATCTTAGCGTTCTTCTGAAGATTTTGGATAAGAGTCTGTACCTGAGTATTGAATTTTTCTTGTCTCAAAGCCTCTTTAGCCTGCGCCTTGATATCTGCATCTTTTGTTCCTGCAGGGATAGACTCTTTATTCTTTTCAACATAATCTGTAATTTCCTTGTCGGACACCTTGATCTCGCCTACGAGCTTCTCCAATAGCTTCTGGAGCTGAATACGTTCCTTATAGTTAGCAAGTGTGTCGCCCTGCATAGCAAGAGCTGACTCAAGGTTTTGACCCTGACCTTCAAGACTCTTACGTGTCTTTGCAACTTCATCATTAATCTCTTTCTCTGTAACTGAAACATTCTTCTTCTCTGCCTCCTGATGTAGGAGAGTCTTTGTTACAAGCTGATTCATTGCTTGCTTTCCAGCAGTTGTTCGAGCTTCTGAAACATAAATCCCCTCAACCTCTTTCATGTAAGTAAGTCGATCAATTGGTTTGCCATTAACAGTTGCAACTACAAAAAACCCTCTAAAATAAATCAAAAGACCGACGATAAGTAAGACGATAATTGCAAGAATTGCATGCATCGGACGGATATTTAATCTCTTCATCGTAGCTGTAGCAGATGATCTGTATGATGAGAGCGTACTTTTGGAAGTAGTGGATGATGTCTGAGTTTTTGCTGGAGACGCTGCTACTTTCGTAGGCGTTGGAGATGATTTAACTGGAGTAGCTTTTGAACTAACTTTTACAACTGATTTGGATGCTTTTTTTGCTGGTGATGCTTTCAAAGTTGGACTTGTAGTCTTTTTAGCAGTTGATGGTTTAGTTTTTTGTGTCGCCATAAAGTTATTATACTTATTAAAAAATAAATTGCAATAGTATTTTTTACTTTTTCAAAATCTCTTCAATTGCTTTTTCAAGTTGTGTGTCACGGGACGGATCTTTCTCATCAAGTGATACAGTCACATCTGGCTTAATGCCTTCTCCATTTTTGCCATTCCCGACCCAGATCTTATTTGGCGTGAGCCATCGTGCTATTGTCACGTGAAGTCCAGCTCCACTACCAAGATCTTCAGCACTCTGCATGGTGCCTTTTCCAAATGACTGCTCTCCTACGATGACTGCCCTATCATAGTCTCGCATCGCACCAGTCACAATTTCAGAAGCAGAGGCTGAGCCTTTGTTAATGAGGATTATCAGAGGGGTATCAAGCAGGAGACCATTGCGAGTTACATTAAGACGCTCTTCTCGTCCACTACCAAAATCCTGAATTACAACAGTTTGGCCCATCTTCAAAAACTCTGATGCGATAAAGACTGCATCTGTGACATAACCACCCGGATTGTTTCGAAGATCGAGGATAACACCTTTGATACTCTTGTCAGTCTGCATCTTAAGAGCTAATTCATTTGAGAACGTCAACCATTCTTGATTGGTATTGTCTCCAAACTGTGAAAGTCTGATATAGCTGATTTTTGAGTCACCGCTCTTTTTGAGTGTGTCATTTAATTTGATCTCCTCAACCTCCTTAATAGGTTTAAGCCAGCTTGTAACACTCTTAACAGTGATCACGTCTCGAGTGATGTTAAGCACCTTTGGTGACGAATCTTTTGCGCGAAGAATGGTGAGAGCGACCTTGGTCTCTTTAGGACCCCTGATCTTCTCGACTGCTTGAGAGAGTGTTAGTCCTGCTGTGGAGAGACTGTCTACTTTCAAAATTGCATCTCCTGCACGAATACCAGCTTTTTGTGCCGGACTTCCATCAATTGGTGCAATCACAATTATTTGCTTCTCTTTCATCCCTAACTCTGCGCCAATACCAGTAAACTGACCGGCCATTGCTTGCTTAAAATCACTATTTCGTACAGGTGGGAGATATGTGGTAAATGGATCATCCAGACTACTTACCATGCCGGAAATGGCACCATCTAAAAGCTTTTGCTGATCAATAGCAGACTTGTCATAATAATCAGCTTGGACTTTCTCAAAAACTGTCCAGAACTTTGAGAAGTCGAGGGTAGACACAGAAGTTGGGGGCTCTTTGCTCGAGATCTGAATACTAGGATGAAATGCATTCCAATCAAGCGCCACTTTATTAACACCCAAATAGTATCCAAGAATTCCAGCAATGATAATAACGGCTATAAAACGAATTGTACGCATATGAATTTAGGAAAGAAGCAAGACCTTTTCTGATCCTTCAATAAAAATCTGCTTTCCACTTTTTTCTTTTAATTTTTTGGCAACTTCCTTATCAATATCCATGACAGGGAGACCGAGCTTTTTCTCAACGAGATAGTCAAGATCTTCTTGGACTATTGAAATACCTATTACACCTGAAACGCCTATTGCTGATGCCTTAACAAGTGCATCGCGAGTCATATATGGAACAAGTAAAATTTTCCCGATCATATCTCCCGTGATCAACCGACTCTCAACTGGTTCTCCGTCTTGGGTTGCAATGATGACTAGTTCACCACTTGCCTTCCCACCTACTCCTTTTATCCCAGCAAGCGCAGTTGTCTTGCCCTCGATGACAATCTGATCATTATTACACACAGCGATCTTGCCATCAAGCGGAGAAAGAATTGGCATCAATTCTTCAGACGAGACATTCTCGCTAACTACACTACTCTGTGATTTCTTAATAATTAATTTGCCTGTATCTCGTTCAAATCGATAGATAGTACCAGGCACCGTCGCAACAACTTGCTCTTTTTTAAGCCCAAGGCCTCCCGTTCGCTCAGCCAAGACATCACCCACTACGATATTTTCACCCAAGGATTTTTTAAGAAGTCTTCCGACATTCCCAGCACGAGTTGCATAGATAGACGTCAGATCGATCTCATATTCATCATGAGAAATTTGTGAAGTATCTGTGTGCGATATTTTGGGAGGAGTAGCGAGGACATCATTCATGGACACATGATCCCCTACTTTTACAGTAGACGTATAGCCATGAGGGACAGTGATAGGCAGTGAAGACATAGGTAACTAAAAATCTTTAGTCGTGAGCTACAAATGGCAGTAGAGCCAAATGACGCGCATATTTAATAGCGTCAGTTAGACGACGCTGATGAAGTGCACAAACACCAGTTCGTACACGACCAATGATCTTTCCCCGATCAGTCATATACTTTGAGATCGTTGACACATCTGCATATGATGGCAACTTTTTGTCATCACAGAATGCGCAGTTCTTAGGTGCGACTATCTTTTTTTTATTTCGTAGTGGTTTTTTAAATGCCATATATTTTAGAAAGGAATATCGTCTGGAGCAACCTCATCAGTGCTAGCAGTTGATGCTACTGGCTCAGTTGGCTCTGGCTCGACTTCTACCCTCTCTTCTTTCTTTGATTTTACAGACTTTGAAGTCTCGGCTGGCTTTTCTGCCTCGCCTTCTTCAGTCTTGCCAACAGGTGTACCTGTCTTATCAAGGATGATCATATCATCAATCACAATTTCTGTGACTGATTTATTCTGACCATCTTGTGATGTCCAGTTCCTGGTAGAAAGTCGTCCTTCAACATATACCTTACGACCTTTTACCAAATACTGACTGCATATTTCCCCTAATTTGTTCCAAGCAACTATGCGATGAAAGTCTGATTCTTCATGCTTTTCGCCTGTATCAGTTGTCCAAGATCTATTTGTTGCAATGCTAAATGAGCAAACTGCTGCTCCACTTGGCGTATATCGCAATTCTGGATCCCGAGTAAGATTTCCGATTAACTGAGCTTTGTTTAGTGACCGAGCCATAATTTATTTAGCTTCTAGGAATTAGTTCAGCAACTATATGCTAGCTGCTATTTCCTAGTTACTATTACTTAGTTCTAATGAGTAAGTGTCTAATGACACTATCACTTCTAATTAAGCGTGTTTCGAAATCTGCAGGGATAGCATTTTCACCAGCCAAATGGAGAACTTGATAGAATCCAGCAAGCTCTTTCTTGATCTTGTAGGCTAATGGTTTTTGACCCCATTCATCCTCGCTCTCAATCTTAATGTCTCCCAACCACTCTTTAACTGTAGCCAATGTCTTTTTGCGATCAGCATCAGTAAGTGATGTTTTGAAGACCAAAACTAAATCATAAAGTCTCATAACTAGGCCTAATGATACCAAATTTGAGCCTCTTATCGCAAGTGGGAATACATATCTATTTAAAATCCAAGAAACAAGTGTTTTGCCTGAGTTATTCCTGCTTGAGCCTATCAAGATAGTCTCTCAGATCTCTTCGCTGATCTTCAAGCTCTATGAGAAGGTCTTGATAAACTTCTCGCTGAGCAACAGACGAAAATGCGACTTGCAACTCGCGTACACCATCTATGGCATTTAGAGTTGATGGAATCACTCGTTCAAAAAAACCACCAACCTTTGGCCTCTCATTGCTTCCTTTCATGATCAGTCTCATACCTGTAATCGATGTCCTTAGATCCTGCGTAACATACTCAACATCATTTTGGGTTAGTCTTATCCAAGCTGAATTCTTCTCGTCTTTTCTTAAATGCGCGCCTACAAAACTCTGAGCAAGATTATTAAGATATGATCCTTCCCCATTTGCTGCCTCTCCGCCGCCTATCTCAACTTGAGCGCTTATTCCATCTTGCTGAGAATTATATGAACTTCTCAAATGCTTTCCAAGCGCAAGTGCACTTTTGGCAGAAATATCAACGGTGTAGAGAACTCGCTTTTCAGGGTGCTCAATAAAACTAACAATATCACTAATATCAATAGCGTCTGGAGAAAAATGGGGGTTGCTTTCTCTTTCTAGCATTTAAGCACCGATCTTAAACTCTATAACGTCACCATCTTGTACGATATAATCTTTGCCTTCAAGCCGCGCCTTACCGACTTCACGAGCTTTTTTGCGGCCACCTCTGGTCACATAATCATCAAATGAGACGACTTCAGCTTTGATAAATTTCTTAATAAAATCTTGATGAATTTCGCCGGAGGCGATGAGCGAGGTAGAACCGAGTCGAATGGTCCATGCTCGTATCTCCATCTCGCCAGCTGTCAAAAATGAGATGAGACCAAGTCTGCTATACGCTTTTTGAATGAGTCGCTCAAGTCCAGATGAACTAACACCGAGCTCTGATAAATATTCTTTCTGCTCATCAGTATTTAATCCTGCTAACTCTGACTCGATCTTGGCGCAAATCACAACGAAACGGTCCTCTGGTAAGCTGAGCAGACCTGCATACTCAACAATTTTTTTAGCGATGGAAGCCTCATTATAATCATCCTCTGTAACGTTAAGAACTACGACTTCTGGTTTGTTCGTTAGTAAAAAAAGATCTTTGATCGCCTCACGCTCTTCATCAGTTAGGGATACATCAAACGCTCTCTTGCCTGAGTTAAGTTCGACCAATAACTTCTCTGCTGCTGCCTTTTTGGCTGGCTCTGCTTTTCTATTATCAACAGTCTTTTCAAGCGTCGAGATATCAGCGATGATCAACTCTGTTTGAATTGTGGAATAGTCCTCAGATGGGCTGACACTCCCCTCTCGCAGCACATCAGCGTCCTCGAATGCGCGGACAACGTGCGCTATAACAGATACCTCCCTGATGTGAGACAAGAATTTATTGCCAAGACCGGCTCCCTCTGCAGCTCCTTTCACAAGTCCTGCGATATCGACGAACTCCACTGTCGCTGACTTTATCGGTGGCAAAGAACTCATCGACTCCTCTATCTTCACGACATCGGCAAGTGTCACAAGACGCTGATCAGGAACGGGCACGATACCTACATTGGGCTCGATAGTAGCGAAAGGATAGTTGGCAGCCAAAGCCTGCTGCTTTTTCAAAAGCGCATTAAAGAGTGTCGACTTACCGACATTTGGAAGACCCACAATACCTACTGATAAATTCATATTTATTTATATCCTGAGCTATGTCAAAGGATGAGGCTAATTATAGCAGAAACTAGAAGAGAGATAATTTGTACGATGCATTAATGCATCGTACAAGATGGATATTCTCACAAAATTGGGTGGAGATATTAGCAGGATTCGGTGTGTTTTTTAAAGTTATCGAGGATTGCTTGCCAACCTGTTCTCTGTAGTTCTTCTGAATTTTCTTGCTCTGGGTCAAAATCAACATCGACCTTCGTAGCATCTCCTTGAGATGAGAGCTTCACAATAACTTTTCTTCCATCATCCATTGTATATGCAATCAACTCATGCTCTTTAACCTGCGAATAAACACCTGAAAAATCAAACTGCTCACTCTTATCTTTAGCCGCCATTTTTGTGGAGAACTTTCCACCAACTCGTAAATCATTTTCCGCATGAGGAGCCTCCCAGTCATCTGAGGCAAATGCCCATTTTGTAATATGCTCTGGAGACGTATAACACTCCCAGACCTTTTCAAGTGAAGCATTAATTGTTGAAGTAGTATGTACCATAGCTATGTTGTCATTATAGCAAATAATCTCATGCGCTAGAACTTTACGTAGCGGGTAATCGAGCCGATAACTCTGGCAGCAAAGTTCTTGTAGTATCTATTCCCAGATGTACTCCCCTTCTTAGAAGTCGTAAATTTCATTTCATTACTCCATGTTCCAGTGGCACAGTCATTACCAGCTCTAACACGGACGTAGTACGTGCTCTTGGGCGCGAGCGACTCAATCGTATATGCTCTTACACCAGTTGAGTTGCCAGAGAGTTCTCCTCCAAATCGCGCCTCACCTGGTTTGTAGCCATACGAGATCACATACTTATTTGTATTACTTTGCACAGGCGAGAAATAGATCTTCGCTTTTGTAGTTGTTGTATCTATCTGAAAAAGATTTGGGGCACCAACTGGCTCTGGCGATCCACAAGTAATTGCGAGAGAAAGCGAATCGCCAGATGATGTATTTCCACTTCCGCTATCTGGGGTTGGTGTTGGTGTCGGTGTCGAGACAGGCAGATCACCTTTATACACTCGTCCATTCCACTCAACCGCAAGCAGCACTTGACCATCGCTACTCATAAAGCCTGTATTCCACTCAGCATTTACATCACCCTTTGGCTGGGTCTCAGTCCAGGTTGAGCCTGCATTCACTGAGAGATATGATCTTCCTAGGTTGGCAGCAGCCAGCATGGTCTGACCATCTGAACTCACAGTGCTAATTGCCCATGTCTTATCGGTATCACCTGCAGGCTGGGTCTCAGTCCAGGTTGAGCCTGTGTTTGTCGAGATATATAGCCTGCCACCTGCTAAACCAACAATCATTGTCTGTCCATTTGAGCTCATGTTGGCCATGTACCAATCTTTATCTATATCACCTGCGGCTAGCGAATCACCCCAAGTATCTCCGCCATCAGTTGAAAGATAAAGTCTATCCCCAACTGCACCTGCAAGTATGACTTCTCCATCTGAACTCATAGCAAATGTTCCCCACTGTTGATCTGATGGACCTGCTGGCTGGGTCTCAGTCCAGGTTGAGCCTGCGTTGGTAGATAGGTATGCTCGGCCTCCATTAACTCCTGCGAACAGTATCTGTCCATTTGAGCTCATCGCAACCGCACTCCATGATTTATCTAAGTCCCCAGCAGGCTGAACTTCTGTCCACATTGATCCGCTACTCGAAGAAACAAATATCCTGCCACCATTCACTCCGGCGATCATTTTTACACCATCTGAACTCATCGCAACAGTCTGCCAATCAGCATCAGTGTCTCCTAAAGGTTGTGCTTCAAACCATGTAGTCCCACTTGTTGAGGAAACAAAGAGTCTCCCATCGATTCCTGTTGCCCCTACAAGCATAACTTGCCCATCATTACTTAGAGCAGTCACATTCCAGTCTCTTGCCACATCACCTACTGGCTGCACCTCAGTCCACGTCAATGCTGCACGAACTACAAATGTAAAAATGCTAACGAGTAGACCAACAAAAACTAAAAAGAGGATCTCTTTTCTCAAGAGATGATTTTTCTTGGGCAGACCTTTTCTCTTCATATCTATTCTTTATTTTTCTTCATATGTAATGCGTAGTCAATGAGTATTAATTGATTTTTGGAAATCTTTGGCAGATCTCCTAAAGCAAAAAAACCATACTCCACTACTTCATGCGACTTCCTGAACTCTCCTCCTATGAATGTACCAATAAGTGTCAAATCTAGTCGCGAAGATGACCTATCAGTACGCAACTTTAGTTGATCTTCAACGCTCACAACAAGACCAGACTCCTCTAGTATTTCTCTTTCAAGACTCTCAAATGGATGCTCTTTAGATTTAATGTAACCCCCCGGCAAACTCCACTCCGTCTGGCGATATGTATGCTTGAAAAGAAGTACTTCCTTCTTTTCGTTAAAAATAATTCCAGTCACTCCAATTAAGAACTGATCCTGGAAGATGCGCATAATTGCGAGCTGAAAATTGGTTGGGAGGGATAACGCGCGCCATGTTTTAGCAAGAAGTGTTTTCACAATGACTTATCATCATCTGAGCTGTGTGTTTGTTCTTTTAGACGAGCGTTGTCAAGCTCTAGCTGGTGAATTTTCTTCAGATGCTCTGCGTTCTCTTTTTTGTAATCGCTAATCTTCTTATCTTTCCCCCTCATGGTCAGACCTGACGCGATATCATTCACCAAACTAATGATCCATGAGACAAGGAGGCCAAATAAAAGTGCTCCAACTACGACTACATAAACAGGGATATTAGGAATACTATAATTAAAAAAGAACAAAGACGTAGTGCCTGTGTTCTGAGTCGCAAAAAACGCAATAACTAATCCCAATAGAACTGTGACTATAAGTGTTGCCATATCTCAATCTTACATACAGATGAGAAGCGATGCAACCAACTTACAAAACGATTACATTTCTCATGCCTCATCATCTTCCTGAGCGTTCATCAATTCTTCAATAAATGTTGAGTTATACGTCGCAACTGAAGGATCATAGTCTTCCGATAAAGGCTGAAAAACAATTCTATTTCTTATTCTCCACTTTTCGAGTTCCCAGGCAGGTAATTTATTTACATATTTTTCCTGCTGTTTTCTCAGCCTTGCTTCCTCAACCCTTACACGTTCGACTTCCCTATTCCACTCAACAACATGTTCTGGGTTTGGCTCGAGCACCCCTAAATATGTCCCATCTGCACTCCAAGCATCACCACCTTCATAGTTTAACGTAGGCTCAATCAGACCATAAAGAGTATTCCCAAATTGGTCAAACTTTTCATCATAATAATTCACTACTGCTCGAACACTTTTAGGAGCACGCGGATTGGCATAAGGTTGGATTATCCCCTTTCTTCGAGCCCATACATCTGGAGCTAGTCCATCAATAGTGTCCATACTTGTATCTTCTGGGTCGCTCATAATATCAGCAACTATTTGATCAACCTCATGCACAGCCTTTTCTAGCGATATCGTAGCTATCTCCTCTTCAACCAAAACCCCAAGGAATTCTGTTGGAATATGCTGCTCAGACATGACACGATTCTAAACATTTTCTATGTCTAAAACAATGTGATGATATACTTCCACTATGGCTACAAAGCAATCAACTGTAGATTTTATTGCAGACCAAGTCTCGGGTGCTGGCGAGATCCGAACTCGCAAGATGTTTGGTGAGTATGCACTTTATTGTAATGAGAAAGTTGTCGCACTTATTTGCGACGATCAATTATTTATTAAGCCAACCGAGCCAGGACTCAAATTCCTAGATGAAAGTCACGCCACTCCACCATATCCAGGTGCTAAGGATTATTTAAAAGTACCAGAGGATAAATGGGATGACAGAGAATGGTTAGCTGATTTTATAAAGGCATCTGCAGACGTCCTCCCCGTCATCAAGAAGAAAAAATAAACTTAAGGGTAATTCTGTGGTAGAATCTGCGTGAACATTGACACGTTGACGTTAGTTATCATGCTGCGAGGCTAGAAGGTGAACAAATCATGTTCTTGATACTGTTATTCTTACTGGCTTGTGCAGCTTGCTGCATAAAGTTCTCGCCGCCAGGCACAGGAATTAACAAATCCGGCATGGTCGGAACCATCTTAGGATTAATTTTTGGACTCATGGTGGCTCTTTTTCTTGGAGCCTGGCAGCACCAAGAGTCTGTGACCAATAAAGTTCCTCTGGAGGCATCCAGCTTCGAAGGAACAGTTAGAATCAAAGAGGGAGATGTTAATTGGCCAACATTGGCCTTCACCGACAACCTCTGCGATGATGGTGATTGGGGATGGGATCCACTTGATCTTTCCATCTCCAAATGGTGGTGGATCTGCATAGATGTAAACTCAGACGGCGTCCTTCTCGTTCCGAGGGGATATCTAGATCCACCAAGCTAAAACGTTAGGACGATCAATTACACACTACCCTGCGCCCCCTCTGGGCGCAGGGTTTTTTACTACTTGATCTTAAGAGTTGCGCCATAATCTTTTAGCCATTTAATTTGCTGCCTATATGAAGGGGTGATGCCTCGCACCTTCATCCAAAACATCTGCGTATGATTTTTCTCAATCGTATGTGCTAACTCATGGACCACGACGTAGTTAAGAACCATAGCTGGTGCCATAATTAGACGCCAATTGAATTGGAGCCTATTATCCTGGGTGCACCTACCCCACTGTGACTTAGTATCTGAGAATGTAATTTCTTTGAACTCTGTCTTCATCTCTAAAGCATATTTCTCAGTCTGAAGCGTGATCACTCTCTTTGATTCAGACAGATACCAATTTAAGAGCTCTTTATCTTTGCGAAACATGAGTGACTGTGGGAAAAATAATGTATCATTCTTGACCGAAATCTTTGTGACACTCGAAGGCTCAAGTGTCAGCATCTGCCCAAGATAGAGATATTGATCTTTTGCTCTTTTAACAACTGGAACTTTCTTAATTCGCGCGAGGTGCTTATCAATCCAGTCTTGATGTGAGGAAATAAAATTATTGATCATGAAGGTGGGCATGAGCTTTGGAGCCTTGACGATCACATCGCCATCCGGCTCAATGTGGACTGATATCGTTCTTCGATGAGACCTAACAATACTTATCTTTGGAGACTCTACCATAGGAGAGGACTTATTGTACAACGAATTAACAGATCTGGCTATTTATTATCAGGGATAAATTTAAGTGCTGAGGCATTGATACAGTATCTTTTACCGGTTGGCAAAGGCCCGTCATCGAAGACATGCCCTAGATGTCCGCCACATTTTTTACCAATAACTTCGATGCGCTTGATGCCCCCTGAGTAGTCATCCTTCAAAATAACTGCATCCTCATTAATGGGTGCCCAAAAACTTGGCCACCCAGTTCCAGAATCAAATTTCTGTTCGGAGCGAAAAACTGGCTCATTACAGTCAGCAGTGACATATGTCCCCTTCTCATGATTCTCAAGCATCTCTTTATTGCTAAAGGGCACATCTGTTCCGCCTTCTCGCAAGACATAGTATTGTTGGGCTGTAAGCTTAGTCCTCCATGGATCATCCACTTCTGACACCTTTTTCTGTGACAATATTTGAATTGAGAAAAAACCAAGAACTATAACAAGAAGAGTAACGAGGAGCACAGTGGTTCGATATTTAGGCTTTAGCAATATCATGGGTACTTTACCCAAACGTGAAAGCAAATGCTTGCACGCCTGGAGTCTTGAAGCGAAGCTCTAAAAGATGATTCCTTGTATTACCCTTCATATCCACAATGTCATAGAGCTTATCAGTAGAGACTGTCATGACTCCATCAGTTACGTCAAGTCCTGAGTGCTCTGGACTGATAACTTTCCCATCAATGAATACCTCGATCTTCCCGTCTACTGCTTGACCTTTTTTCAAAACAAGATAGACATGTTCCCCAATAAAGTTATAAATGAGGGACGCATCATTACCGCTTTGCGAGAATTCATCCTGAACAGTCCAGTTACCAACGAATGAAAATTTATTCAGACTAATGGTCTTGGGTCTCTCAAAATTTTGCTCACCAAGGTCTGCTTTTCCTCTTCCCTGAAGGTAAAGCATGCGTCCTGATCCTAGATATGTTTCTGGTGATGTCTGTGCTGTAGGAGTCTGATCACTCGTCTGAGAAATGCTCTCTTCGACGTCCTGTCCAGCCTCTTTGAGAAGTCCCTGAATAGCTTCTTCCATCTCATCGTACTTCCCTTCTCCAAAATGTGTCCTTCTGATGACTCCCTTGCTATCTATCAGGTACTCTGCAGGCCAATAAAGATTCTCATACGCATTCCATGTCGCAAAGTCATTGTCCTGTGCGACGGGATAATTGATCTTAAATTGCTTAATCGCATTTTGGACATTTGAAGTCTCTTTTTCGAATGCAAATTCTGGAGTGTGTACTCCTACGACCACAAAACCTTTATCTTTATACTTCTCATACCAACTTGTGACATGCGGCAACGTCCGAACACAGTTAATACAGGTGTATGTCCAAACATCAACGAGCACAACTTTCCCCTTTAACTCCGCAAGCGTTAGGCTACTTTTGCCCTCAGGTAAGTTAAGCCATTTTGTAATTCCTACAAATTCTGGAGCTTTTTTATTTTCGTTATAAAGCGATGAGCTATTCTTAGTCGCAAAGCCCGAACTGTCGCCACGTAACTTGCGCAGCTCAGCGGTCACAGTGTCACTGGTCTCAAATCCGTTCAAAGCCGTAGCGAGCACTGGGAAGCGGTCAAGAAGCGCGATCTGGAGCTCTTTGTCTTTATTGGTATAGATTAGAAGAGCTGTAATAATCATGATGACGCCAAAGACCTGCTGAATCCTGGCTGTATATTTATTAATCCCTCTTGCTTTCAACACGAATCGCTGTCCTCCGTAAGCAAATGCAAAAAGTGGTATTCCAACCCCTATGACATAGGCAAGTGTGACAAGTACAACTTGAATAGAGACATTACCAGTAGCTGCAAGTGCAGCAATCGACGCGAGAATTGGACCTGCACATGGCGACCAGACAACGCCCAAAGAGAGTCCTGTCACAAATCCTGGGAGAAATTCATTCTGCTGTGCTTTGCCTGTCCTGTTAAAAATATTTGATAGTCTCGATACGGCTAATTCGAACTTCACTGCTAGTGCAGGAACGACCATGGTCAGTCCCAAAAGAGCGATAATGATAACTGCGAAAAGCCTGATAACATTTGGATCAAGACCGAAAAGTGCGACAAGAGTTGAGACAGAAAGAGTAAAAATCAAAAAGCTAAGCATCACACCAATTGTGATTCCCAATGGCCTCTTATGTCCGCCACCCCCCTGAATTGAAGAAGATAATACGATGGGCAGGACCGGCCAAATGCATGGAGCAAGAATAGTGACCAGTCCAGATAAAAATGCGAATGCAAGTAATAAAATCATAGTTATGTAATAAGTATATACCCTTTTGCTCTATCCACCAGGCGCCTGGCGGATAGAGCCTCAATCCCCCATTACTGAGGCATTAATACAGTATCAATAACGTGTGTCACGCCATTGGATGAGATAACATCAGCAATGTCAATCATAGCTGAATCGTTGATCCACCACTTACCATCTTTCATCGTGAAAGTAAGCATTTGACCGTTAACGGTCTTAAGAGTCATGCCTTCTGTTATATCAGAAGAGCGATATACTCCAGGAACAACGTGGTATGTCAAAATACTGGTAAGCTTAGCTTTATTCGCCGGCATTACGAGCGTATCAACTGTACCTGCTGGCAATTTAGCGAACGCTTCATTTGTTGGAGCGAAAACGGTAAATGGCCCGGTTCCCTTAAGAGTCTCAACGAGCCCTGCAGCCTTAACAGCAGCAACGAGCGTTGTGTGGTCATTTGAGCCTAATGCATTATCCACGATATCTTTATCGGGAGTCATTAATGCTCCTCCAACCATAACTCCATCTTTATTCATGGAGTCATCTTGGGTAGTCATAGCTTTGTTCTCCATAGAGTTCTTTGTGTCACTTTTCATAGAAAAGACCATATAAGCTCCTCCAATTAGAACAACTGCTGCGATTATAATAAGAATCATTTTATTCATAATTTTTCACCTCCTTTCAATGTAGTTTACTAATATAATATTTAACTTACTTAAGTATACTATACAAAAAAACTGCACTGTCAAGAAAGAGTGTTCTTACACATTCGTATTCTTGACGATAGCAGTTAGCACTTTAAGATATATTAGAAGGTGTTCTCTACTCACGCCATCAAGCACTTGGGCCATCGCTTTTTTAACAAAAGGCTCAGCATCTTGAACAATCTCTGTACCACTTCTTGTTATAGTTATTATTTTCGCTCTCTCATCAATCTTATCTGCCTTGCGCAAAACATACCCTTTCTTCTCAAGTTGCTTAACAAGCTTGGTGACCATAGGAGGATCATAACTGAGGAGCTCTGCGAGCATGGAGAGTTTAACATCACCAAATTCATGAAGTTGACCTAAGAGCTTCCACTCTGGAATCGAGATGTTCATAGATGCAAGGGATCTATTTAAATGCGAATTTAGCCTGCTGTATGCTGTTCCCTGTAAAAGCCCTGCGCCATGTGCTGATAGCTGCATTGTCTTTGGATTAATGATCTTATCAAGTGATATATTTTCCATTTTTATTTGCCTAACTAAATTAATTAACTTAGTTAAGTATATTGTATAACACAGGGTTTTTTATGTCAAGCACCTTTGAGTAACTAGATCCTAGCGTCCAGCAGCTAGTAGCTTACTAGCTAGAATCCGGGGAAGTAATCGGAAATGATATTCTTACGCTGTACACCAACTGAAAGGAGCATGGCTTTATACCCCTCAACCATAGCATTTGGCCCTGAAAGGTAGTACATTCTCTTTGCAAAATTTGGGGTGTATTTTTTCAGCATATCTTTTGTGAGCCTTCCGCTCTCACCATGCACAGCTTCTCTTGTGGGAACATACATAGTCTTAAGTCCGTATGCCTCAGCCCTTGTAAAAATATCTCTATAGACAAAGTCCTCCACAGTATTTGCAAAATAAAAAAGCGTGATATCTCTTTTCTCTTTTTTATCAATAAGGTATGCGGCCATACTCCTAAATGGTGTAATGCCAATTCCTCCTGCGATGAAGGTCATCTGAACTGTGGGGTCATTTGGGAGTGTAAAATCCCCGGCAAGCTGTGTCGCAATAATTCGAGCATCTTTGGTAAGTGAAAGTAGTTTCCTTTTAAAGCTACTGGATGATTCACTATCTACTCTAACTCCTAATTTAAGAGTCTCCTCAGTTGGAGATGAGGCTATAGTAAAAAAACGTCTTACTCCCCTGCTATCACTTTTAGGATGAGAAAGAGTCCATTCTAGATACTGCCCAGCTTTATATGTAAAACCCTTTGGCTTTATAAAAACGAATTCATAGATATTTGATGCTATTTTCTTAGAACTAATAACTGACAGAAATAGCTTATATTTTGGACCGACAAGATATGAATAAATATTACCAAGAACAAGTGCTAACTCTGGCGAGGAATATATCGGCCCTAGCTCAAATCGAATACTAAAAAGCAATCCAACAAGAACCCCGTAGCTCATGTAGAGTTTTTTTGTTGGCGGCGTTGTCATTGGCTCGGTCAACATGATAGACCCAAAAAATAGTAACGGCCATGATGTAAGAATCAGAACAACCGATTCATTGATGGACACACCTTGTGCAATATTTAAAAAAGTTAGCACTGGAATAGCGATCAAGGCGAAAGAGAAGAAGAGATGAAATCTTCGTATCTTTCTAACGACCAAGAGACCAAAACACAATGTAAATGGTAAAAGAGCAGCGCTCCCAACCCACCAGATAGCGTTCCCAAAACCAAATAGTCCAAGCAGAAAAAGCGAAATAGCCACAGGATTAAAAATATGCCTCTTGTTAATAGCCAGTAAATATTTGGATACTGAAGCAAGAACACCTGCAACAAACGTGATATACACATCTGTCATGCTTGCAATTGGTGCAAGGATGAGAAAGAGAATCATCCCTGTAATGATGTAAGATTCAACGTTAGTCGTCGCTTTGAAGAAACGAGCGAGTATCACATGTGAGACCCAAACTCCTGTCATCACAACAAAATAAGTCTCAATCATAGCAAAACCAGAATATGAGAGGACACCTAAGAAGCCAAAAAGTACTGAGATACAGGACAGGATCAGCAAGCCATGCATTACAAGCTTATACATCGTAATTTGATTCAGGAACGAGTCGATAAAAGACAGCCGCATATTATGTAGTATAGTAAAGTTCTCCTGGAAAGTCTGTGGACTTTTTGATACTAAAATCAGGATAAAGAAGGAGGTATGAGAATGAAAATTTTTCTTTCAAGCGATCTGGCTCTACTAAAAATAATGCAGTTGCAAGAGCATCGGCTGTGATCGCTCTATCAGCAATTACCCATGATGCCAAGATATGACTTGCAGATGAAAGTGTGCGAGGATCAAGAATATGATGGAATTTCCCCCATTTACGTCTATTACCAGCTGATGCACAGATGCTTTGATCTTTAAGCTGCACAACGCCAATTACCTGACTTAGGTCTTCGGGGTGCTCAAGTCCAATACTCAGAGGGAATGATGGATTTTTATAGAGAAGATCTCCCCCTGCATCTATGCAGTATGAATGAATACCTTGCTCTTCAAGATAATTTGCAACCAGATCAATGAGATGGCCTTTTCCAAGAGCACCAAAATCAAGCAGTGCGGGTTTTTTGAGAGTTAAGAGTGGAAAATCGTAGTCTATCGCCTCATCCCAGCCATAAGGCTTTTGTATTTCTTTTTCCCCAAAAGAATAGGAAGCGTCGTACCCGGCATCACTGATAACTGAGCCAATAAGCGGCGTCATTGCTCCATCTGTCAGATCATACATGGTTCTGTAGAGATCGAGCATTTCTTTCGCATCTTTATCTAAAGTGTATTCACCAGCCTTCTTTGACCATATTGTGACATCGGAATCAGCACGAAACCGTGAGTACTTTTGATCAAAGCCCTCAACTAATTCAAGAATATGCTTTTCAAGAAAAGCGGCTACTCTCGGATCAAGACGTGGCAGATGATCTATCACCCACTTGGTACCTATCGCATCAAATACGAATTGGGATGAGCTCATGCTTTGGCTTCTGTTTTCACTTTCTCAAGTGCATCCATGAATCCTTTTGGAGTTAGAGAAGATCCAGCAACCTTGGTCAACTGTACTTCATCAATCTTTTTGCCAACAACCATCGGCTTAAATCCTTCTGCGAACTCCCCCTGGAATCTCTTTGAGGGTGCATCTGTGGCACTACCTTCAAAAGTTGAGTCAGTAACAACATCTCCTTGCAGCGTCACTGTAATATTTACCTCACGTGGGCCTCCTGGCGAAACGTAGTTACCAACGACACTATATGTACCATCTTTATAAATACCTGTAGTAGCAGAGTCTTGTGTTGGAGCCGTAGTCACCTGATCTGAAACTGCACCAGATGGGACAGTTGAAGATTTTTGAGTCGTATAGAAGAAAATCACTGCGACTGCAATGATTGCAACGACGGCAGCGGGAAGTACGAACTTCATCATAGAATTATTTTGTTCATCCATATAAAATCACCCCCGTTAGAAGCTCTTGCTCTTTTTGTAAAGCAAAAAAGCTTAGAGATTCTTACGTCCCTCATAGTGAACTTTCGGCTGCATGGCTGTAAGCCTTGAGACGAACGTGAACGACGTGGGACCAAGCCTACTTAGAGTAGCGTAGATTCTTAAGATATCCTAAGCACTACTATATGTGAAGGTAGTATACAAACCATTTCGTCTTCGTGCAACTGAAAAAAACCTATAGGTTTGCTATAATCCCCTTGTTCATTGACACGTTAGGATCGAATCAGGCTAACGCCTGGAAAGGACAGGACCATGATCTATCCATTGGTCTTAGTAGTCATCTTTGTTCTTGCCTTTGGCAAGCTCTTCAAGCATTCGAGCTTCAAAGATATGACTACTCTTGCGAAAAAGATCTGCTCTTACAGCCTGGGAATTGTATTTGGTGGACTCCTAGGAGTCTTCGTTGGACTTCTTTTGGACAACATCTCCCCAGCAAGTGAGATTCGCAGCGTTCCCTACACACTAGATCAATTCTCCTCGCCTAAAGGAACGCTTGTTTTTGTGGGCGAGGAGTATGTCTGGTATCTGCTCAATGGAGAGGAGAAAAAGACACATCTAAGTGCTGTCGAATTCGTTGAGGCCGACTCGGCAACACTTACCGTACAAGGAGAATACTGCATGCGAGACTTTTGGTCAATCCTGCTGCGAGGATTTTGTTTCGGCAACGAAACATTTGTCTTCGAAGTTCCACCAGAATCCATTCATCAATTCAAAACCTAACATCAATCAACCCAATAATCACACCCCGTCCCGCTAAGCGGGACGGGGTTTTTCTTTATCTCATCGCTTGTCCTACGCCTTCAGAATATACTATAATCCCCTTGTTCATTGACACGTTAGGATCGAATCAGGCTAACGCCTGGAAGGAGTACCAAAATGATCAATATTCTTTTTGGAGCTAATCTCGGTGTGCTTTTTTGCATTTTCGCTAGGCTCTTTATCGGGCCTCATCCAGTAGATAATCGCGAGATTAAAGGTTTGGCAGTATTTGGAGCAATCATTGGAACTATTATCACCCTAGTTGCGTCACCATGGATTCTGGATAGAGGACCAATGTCCAACGAATCCAAGATCTATCCCATATACCGCCTCCATGACCCCGCCAATGGTCCGTATCTCATCCTTCAACGGGATGGCGAATATGTCGCAGACATCGACATAAAGGAAGGGGTCCAACTCGTTCCTATACCTACATTGACGAACTATCATCTCGAAGTGATAATTGCACCACGTGATGATGCGATCGCAATCGTATCAACAAATAGGTGCATTAACAGAATCACACTCTGGACAATCTGCTGGAGGAGCACCACGGAGGTCACCTATCGAATTCCGACTGGAACGCAACTTGACCTCCTCTCGTCAACCTAACAATCAACATCTTTCATCCATACCCCGTCTCGCATTATGCAGGCGGGGTTTTTCTTTATCTCATCGCTTGTCCTAAGCCTTCAGATTATTCTATAATCCCCTTGTTCATTGACAGATCGTTGCAAGTCACTTGAAGGGAGTAAAAAATGCTCTATCCTATCATTGGCATAATCATAGGATTAGTCCTAGCATCAATTTCAAGCACACTGAGTGAAATTCTGGGCAAATGGCTAACCGTCCTCCTGTGCGTCGCCTGCACATTTATTCTAGGTGCATATATTGGTACATATGCACCACATGATCAACGCAACAATGTATCTTATCTTTCTCCACATCCAATTTCCGAAAATACTCTTATCATCTACAATCAGGGTGACGCCTGGTTGTTCATTGATGGAAAGCTTCGGACCATTGGGAGCGAGAAGGTCCATCTCAATCCAAAAACGGAAGGGGTTCTCATTGAATCCGAAAGAGGCTGCAATAGCAACTTCCTAACACTCTCCATCTGGAGTCTTTGCGACGGAAGTACTGAATTCAAAGTCGAAATTCCAGACGAGTCGGTGACATATTCACTCGAGTAATTTCTTTGGATTTCCCGACAACCAGCATCCCGTCCCGCTTAGCGGGACGGGGTTTTTCTTTAGTTTCATTGGGGGTTCAACCCCTAACTTGATACAAGGACAGGGGTTGAACCCCTGAAGACTATTGAAGGTGTTTCTTGTAAAACGCTACTGTACGCTGCATTGCCAAACCAAAACTAGACCCATCGATATTGTGTCCGCCTGTTGAATACTCAAATAACTCATGGGGAACGCTTGTCTTATCAAGAAGTGTTATCAGATCCCTACTATAACCCACATTCACAACATCGTCATTAACAGCATGATGTAATTCAATTGCTCCTTGAAGATCATTCAGATAATTGGTGGGTGCAACTTGTTTCCAAAATAGACTTTGCGCTGAAGGACTTCCTACTTTTGCAAAAAGACTTTGACGTCTATTTTGATTCTGCTGCTGAGCTGCACTCGGCATGGGAGGTCGATAGCTATTATCATTAATGCCGTACTTTCGCTGATCCTCATATGAATAAACTGCACCAGCCCATATCACGATCGCAGGAATAGTCTTTTTGACTACTGCACTTCGCAACAAAATATTACCAGCCATACTATGCCCCCACATTCCTATTTTTTCTTTATTCACAAAGTCTGCACTCTGTAACGCTGCATATGCATTGAGTGCATCAATCACATAATCGGATCCGTAGTATCCACCACCTGGATCTCCTTCTGACTCACCATGTCCACGAAGATCTATCTTGAGTACTACAAATTCATTTCGCGCTAGATAATCGACATAATCTACATATTTCTCGGTTGTCACGTAAAGTGTTGGAGGGATATATCCATGAATAAAGACAATTGCTGGCCATCCCCCTTCTGGCTCAGCCCCAGCTGGTCTAGTCATCAGAGCATTAATCTTAAGACCATCTGAGGTATAGCTTGTAAGGTATGAGGTGTAGTTAGTATTGGTTGAAATTTGATCCAGCTCCCCTAACGAACCTTGATACTCTCGTTCGCGAAGATGAGGAATGGTGAGTTCTTTAAACGGTAGGGACTCAACTGACTCAGCAATTTTTTGTGTGACACCTTTACTCTTCTCCATAAGTCCTGATAAAGACTGTGATGCTATCAAAAAAATCGCGATGACTATAATGGCAAGAACTAGAATATATTTCATTTTCGATTTCTTAGCAGAACTTTTTGACTCATCAATTTCAACGAGGTCTTCCTGAATTTCATTGGCAAGTGTCGTCATATGAAGAAATAGTATACCATCTCTTTTCTTAAGGAATTCTTAAGATTCATCAACATAGTATCGGATCTCCTCATTTTCAGGATCAAGGAGCTCATAAAGATATGTGATGTCTTCATCTTTGTGACGAATACACCCTAGACTTCCTTCATTTTCACTAGACAACTTATCCTCATTCCCAGCAACTCCATGGAGGCCAAAAAACCCTGGCTGCACCCAGTCACATTGTGCATTCTCACCAGAAACGGGATCAATACACTCTTCATAAGGCGTGGGTCCATAGGGCCAGTCTATACCTGAAGGTATATCAAGTGTTAAGAAATATGGAGCGGTATCAGGATTATCGCTAGAGCTCTCTTTCTTGATAATCTTCCAATACTCTCTCCCCATCAAGCGTGGCAATGGCGTAGGGCTCTTCCCATCTATCCCTGTCTTAACTTGAAATACACGTATAATTTGACTATGATTAGCATCTCCTGGCGTGCCCTTATATAATGTTTCTGTCTGAGATGTTCGAGCTAATCTTAGCCAGTACTTTGCAGGCACAATCATTTCTTCTTGATGAACAAAACTTTTATGGAAAACAAAAATACTACCAATAATAAAGACCAGACCGAATATGAAAATGAAATACCTCAAACGCATCAGAATTATCTTAGCAAAAGAGGCATCATATTTACACTAATTGGGCTTTTTCTCACAATACTTTTGGCTGTCCATTTTTTTTCCACTTTTATCCATGAGATCGAGATGTCGCCCGATGGAAAGCGTGTCATCCTCCCCTCTCGGCAAAATTCGAATGAAACAAATCGTCCGACAACTTTTCCAATTGCAACGAAAAATCAGAGCTCATTCCCTCCGACTCCAGATCAGAAGGTCCTAGCCAACTCATATCACATTTTCCAGTCATTTAATAATTGTGGTCCGGCTGCCCTCTCTATGGCACTTTCTTATTTTGACATCTCTGCAACTCAGGCTGAGTTGGGCCAGGCACTTCGCCCGTATCAAAATCCAAATGGTGATAATGATGATAAATCGGTAACACTTGAAGAAATAGCTACATACGCAAACGAAAAATATGGACTCACAGCATATCGTCGACCAATGGGAGACATGGCAACGATCAAACAATTTATCGCAAATGATATTCCCGTGATCACAAGGACATGGCTTAAACAAGATGACGACATCGGTCATTTTCGAATTATAAAAGGCTATAACGATACAAGGGGCATTATTATCCAAGATGATTCATATCAAGGGAAAAATCTCGAATACACGTATGATGATTTTATGTCTATCTGGAAAAAATTTAACTATGAATACCTCGTCCTTGTACCTAAGAACAAAGAAAGCGTAGCGAAATTAATTCTCAATGAGAACATTGACGAGAAAATAGCATGGCGTCGTGCTATCACTAACTCTGAAAAAGATCTCAAAATAAATCCCAATGACTTCTATGCAGGATTTAATTTATCCGTAGCATATTATGAAATTGGCTACTATCAAAAATCAGTAGAGGAGTATGAGAAAATTAAAGAAATACTTCCATTTCGAACACTTTGGTATCAAATTGAACCTTTAAAAGCTCTCTATGAGATCAAAAGATATGACGAACTTCTAGATATCACTGGAAGAATCCTTTCAAATCAAAACAGAGCGTACTCTGAGCTCTATATCATCAGAGGTGATATCTATAAAGCCCAGAATAACACCACCCTTGCTCGAGCAGAGTACGAAAAAGCCGTCCAGTATAATTCTCACCTTACTCTTGCCCAAAATAAATTAGACTCACTTTAGAAAAGTCCAATAATAATCCCCATGACTAGAAGTGCAGCCAACTGATTTCCTGCATTTATCCAGACATGTGGCATCGTCTTTTTTCCAAAAAAGTTATCATTGAGTTGACTTGGCACGACAAATCCCAGCCAGACAAAAAATGCTGTAGTGAGACCTGCTTGGATCATCGGGTAGCCAAAATAACTCGCCGACATCTTGATAAGATGAGCAAGTATAAAGGCAGTGACTAAAGTTACAACGAAGTTAACAGGATAGATCTTACCCATTTCCTTCGCATCATGCTGAGCCTTATCTTTTGACTCAGTCATAATCTTCATATATTGTTTTCCAAACAAGACTGTGTACCATGCAAACCCTACAACAGTTGCTCCAACTGCTGCTAATAAAACCGCAATATAGTTTATTTCAATCATTTTCTACTCACCTCCTCCGCCCGCCGAAGTTTTAACGAAGGCGGGTCTTTCTTACTCTCCAAATAATATCACCCTACTTCTCAACTGTGAAGTATTTATAGACTGCTGTGGAAACATCAGCAATCCTCCCCTCCGCGGCAAGTGGATCAGAACTTTCAGACATAGCGACAATAATATATGGACTAGTCGTATAGACTATACCTGCGTCATGAGTAAAGTCTCCTAATTCACCTGTCTTATGAGCGACGACTGTAGAATCCGGTAAATTAAGTGGTAGCTTATTATTAAGTCGCTGCTGCTTTAGTAGCTCTAACATCTCTTTTGAGGCAGACTCGCTCACAAGATCTCCCCTGTAAAGTCTTTCCAGAAAAAGCGCCATATCTGAAGGTGTCGTAGTCGGATTGTTACCACTTGTCCCTACCTTGGAATCCTCAAAACCTTGCTCATCCAAAAATGTTGTGACTGAGGAAAGTCTGATTTTTTCTGTAAGCAAAAGTGCTGCATAGTTATCTGAAAATGTAATCATATTAAAAAGTGCATTCTCTACACTTAAGGTGATCTTTCCTTCAGATCTTTCTGCTGATTCTGATGCTATCTTGAACTTCTCATTAAGGACTTTGACATCCTGACTGAGTACTGTGTTCAACTCTAAATCACCCTTCTCTACTTTTTCAAAAACAACAGCCATGATCCACAATTTATAGAGACTTGCCGACTCGAACGACTTTTGAGGATTGCGAGAATATGACTCACCTGTCGCCAGGTCTTTAACAACAATTCCATACGTCCCTTTTGTCCCATCTAACTCTGACGAAACTACCTCATCAAGCTGCGTGTTTTTCGAGAATGACGTAGGGGTGATTTTAGAAGTCGGGCTAGTGGACGCATTAAGCACCCGCTTTGTGTCTTTTGGCAAAATGTACATAACGAGGAAAAAATAGATCAGCCCAATAATAAAGAAAAGTAGGAGAAAAAATCGAGTGACTTGTCTTCGTATCCTTCTTCGTCTCCTATGCAGCATGGCTGAATTAGAATACCACAAGATGATAAATTAGGAATCAGTCAATAGGAACTAGGAAATAGTTCCAATATGACATTGTAACTAATTTCTAATTCCTAGTTACTAGCTTCTATCTCTGGGGGGGGTACTTGCTATGTAGTGTATAATAGATCCATGGACACACAATATGAGACCGCAACGTTTGCAAATGGCTGCTTCTGGTGCACTGAAGCGATCTTTCAAAGACTCAAAGGCGTAAAATCAGTCAGCCCAGGATACACAGGAGGTACGACTGTTAACCCATCATACGAAGATGTATGCAACGGCAACACGGGTCATGCCGAGGCTCTTCAGATCGTCTTTGATCCAAGTGTGATCACCTACGAAAAACTTCTTGATGTCTATTGGCACACTCATAACCCTACCACTCTCAATCGACAAGGTAATGATGTTGGAACTCAGTACAGATCTGTGATCTTTTATCAAAATGATAGACAAAAAGATGCAGCAGAGAAATCCAAAATGGAACTAGAAGAATCTGGATATTATCCAGACCCAATTGTCACCAAGATCGAACCACTTAATGCATGGTTCGCAGCTGAAGATTATCACAAGGACTACTACAACAAGAATGGATCAGCTGGCTACTGCTCAGTGATCATTGATCCAAAAGTGAGGAAATTTATCGCTGAATACTCTCAGGACGTTCAAGATAAGTATAAATAGAAGTTATAGAAATTGATCCCCTGAAAAAAGGCGGCGGGCCCAAAATGGGAGCCGCCGCAAATAATGGATTAAGACCATCGCTGCCGCTAGTCGTCGCAAAGACAACTTAATACGATGATCGCATTCTCGACCGCCTTTGGCGGGATACCTTTTTTAGAGGCTACTTGAACCAGCTCTCTCCTTAACTTAATCTCAAGAGCGACTAGATGGCTTACGCCATCAGGACTGAGCTCATAGAGCCAAATTCTCCCGTCTGAATCGTCTTGGAACCGGGAGATAAGCCCTTCCTCCAAAAGTCGCCCCACGATTTTTGGGCACTGCTGGCCTGTCATTGACTTGAGGGCCATCTCTTTTACGGTACGAGCCCCAAGTTCGATTGCGACAAGCACATCAAGCTCGTCACTTTTCTTAGCGTTGATCAGAATTTGGGAGAGCATGCCCCCAATCGCACGACTGGACCTTGGGATTCTATTTCTCAGTGTGCTTGAACGATCAACCATGGATACCTCCAATACTAATTAGGCGAAGAGTCAATTGAACTACGTGTATTATAGGATATTTTGATGAGGATTTCAAACCAAGAAAAAGCGGCGATCTGTACCAGATGGTATAGAATCGCCGCACGTGTAAGATGAGTTACTCCCGACTGGAAAAATAGTCCAGTGAAATTGTATTGTTTGACGAGTTCTGTTTCGACAGCCACTCATCTTTGATGTCCAGGAATGTTCCAGAAATACGCTGCAAAAGCTGTAGCCCATCATCAGATAGGCATATTGTGACCTCAACGTCACGCTCAATGTGCCTACAAACCAGCCGTAGGTCCTCGAGCCTACCAACTGCAGCTGACACTGCTGACCTTGTTGACATCAGGTCACCGGCAAGCCCGATGAACGTAGCACGATCGCTCCTATAAACTTTGAGCATCACTAAAAGCTCAAAGAAGGTCAAAGGTTCATCGACTTTCCAGAGAAGATAGTTGAAGAATTGCAACAATAGTCTTTCGACCATCATCATATTCTCCAACGAATTAAGCCTTTCCTTGCAAGTGTCCATGACGATTCTCCCTCATCTGTGAATACGAACAACGGCTGAACTAGTGTGAAGTATAAGGCTTTTACACTGCGAGTTCAATGAAGAGGCGGAGTAACACCTTTGTGGTGAATCGTGATTTTATAATAGTTATCTTCACAACTCTTGTCACAAAATGCGAGACCAGTCTTTTCGTCCAGACAGTCATCGCAGCTAATGAAATGTCTATGGCACTCGTTATACGCGCAATTCACATAACTATCACATGGCTTACTACATTTATCACATGATCCAACGATTTGATGCTCTGGACTGTCTGTATTAAATCCAACTGTAATTCTCTTATCAAAAACATACAGCTTGCCTTTGAAATGCCGATTGGGATACTTCTCCATGTAGGTATGTATTCCATCTTTAAGCTGATAGACATCAGCAAATCCATTCTCTACCAAAAAACCAGATGCCTTCTCGCATCGGATGCCACCGGTGCATACTGTCACAACAGTCTTGTCTCTTAGATGAATTAGCTTAGGAAGGACGCTTGGGAGATCGTAGAAATTCTTAAGTTCTGAGGAGATGAAATTCTCAAAATGACCACTCGCATACTCATAGTCGTTGCGCATATCGACGACATAAAATTCTTTTCCATCTTCATACCATTGATGCAGCTCCTCCGCTGACAGATACTTACCTGTTGTTCTATTGGGGTCTAACCCATCAACTTTGGTAGTCACGACTTCTGGTCTAAATTTCACAGAGAGCTTTGGAAACGCTTCGCCAGTTCCTGTACTTTTTTTAAATGTAATATCTTTAAAGTATTCAGACTCTCCCATCACCTTGGTATACTTTTCTGTATTCTCAGCTGTACCCTCAACTGTTCCATTAATCCCCTCATATGACACGATAATACGACCCTTCAAGTCCAGGGACTCACAAAGAGCTCTCTGCTCATCTCGAACATTTTTAGGATCTGCTATCGAAATATATTTATAGAATAGTAAGACCTGAAAATTTTGCTTCATGAGGCTATTATACCACGAGATGGGATTACAAACTAAAATTAATGTCATCCTGAACTTGTTTCAGGATCTCAGTTAGATGCTGAAATAATTTCAGCATGACACTATTTTTTAATAAATGTGAGGAAGTCGTCCTGCATTTTTTGCATTTTTTCTTTCTCCATATTCGCAATCATCAGCATCGCTTCATCAGATCGCTTAAGAAAATCACGATCAACTTCTGCGATATCTGGATTGACTGTCAGAGCAATGTTATTCATCCCCATCAATCTTAGACCATTCAAATTTCTCAAGCGAGATAGCGCGACATACCCTTGTCCTGGCACAAAAGAACGGGAGAGATCGACCTCAGCCGCGTCCAACGACATACCTTGTGACTTATGCACTGTGATAGCCCAAGCAAGCCGAAGTGGGATCTGGCTGATCGCAGCCACAACATTTCCTTGTCCTGAGCCTGTCGCAGGATCTTCTTTAACTTCCCAACTCGAAGCATCAACGATGATCTCTGCCCCATCAAAAGTACGGACCTTTGGGTGTCCTTCTTTATCAAAACCTATTACTTCTCCCAGTGTACCGTTGACATACCCTACATCCCAATTGTTCTTCACGAACATCACCTGGGCTCCAACTTTTAAGGACAACCTTTCTGGAGCTAGGCAGGTTTTTCGTAAAGTTTCAACGATCTTGGGACTACCTCGACCTACCATTAAGAAGTCATGTGACTCGCCCTTAAGTTCATCAAGTTCTTTTTTATTAATTGCATCAACATCTGCATTATGTGTGAACAATTTTGTCGGCTTAGAATACCCTTCTGGATTTTTATCAAGACGCTCTGAGAGAACTTCAACAGTATCTTCATTAACCTCTCCAGATCGAATATCACTGAGAACTCGCAAAAAGGATCTATCGCTTTGCCTGAACTGCTCATCTAGATAGCAAATCTGTAGACGCATGTTATTCCAGACTTCTGCATCAATAACATAGGAAGGCTTCTCACCACCTTTCACGACAGGAGGAAGTTGAAAAAAATCCCCACACATGATTACTTGCATCCCGCCAAAAGGCTCATAATTTCGCTTAAAGCCTCTACATATTGCATCCACAATATCGAGCTGGTGTGCATGAAGCATCGAGACTTCGTCAATGATCAGGACCTTAGCAAGCAAAAATCTTTTTCGAAGGTATGACCTCTTCATAAGATCATGGATTTCAGGAGTAGTGATCGTGTCTTTTATCCCCATCCCCGACCAGCTATGAATAGTCGTCCCACCCATGTGAGTTGCTGCAATTCCAGTTGAGGCTGTAATACCAACGCTCACTTTTTGCTGCTTAAGATAATCTATATATTGATTGAGCAGATGTGTTTTGCCACTTCCAGCAGGACCTGTGAGATAGACATTATGCCCTAGCTTGAGCAGATTGAGGGCATCTTTTTGTGTCATAGGAGAACAGTAGTATAGCATGACTGCATGACTGCATGACTGCATGACTGCATGACTGCATGACTGCATGACTGCAAAATTCTAGTCGTCGAAGTCTTTGTAGACTTTTGAGCCCACGAGAGTTTTTTTCTTACCATCAGAACTTGGGATCAATTCTTCAATAATTTGTGAGTAACGAAATGGGTTGTGAATCATGTACATATCCTGATATTTTGTACCTCGAAAATCAGATAGCGAGACAGTACCAAAGTTGAACATCCTACCATACGCACTTTGATAGACCTCGACCATCCGCACATGACTCAAGAGAAATTTTTCCTCCTTTTTAAAAAAGACTCCCCTGCGATGATAAAGTGTCGTCGATGTAATTTCATAATATTCATTCAGCCACTGCAAAACGATATAGATAGATAACGACATTTTAATAAGAAGAAATGTAATAAATATTGGAATGGTGAAGACCGTAAATTCAAAACCTGCAAAGGTGTCGCGAATCATAGCCAGCGATGAGAAAGAAAAGACTGCAAGTCCTCCAGACATGATTTCAATAAATAGTAATTTCGCGAGAAGAAGAGAGATGCTTGTTCTAACATTGACGTGTGTGACTTGTATCGGCTTCTCCATTTTTTATTTACTGCGCAATCTTCATGTGATACTTAAGACTATAGATCCAATCCTCTTCATTACCAGGACTTTGCAACTTCTGTTCCAAGAGCCACTCTAAATATGGCCTATCTGTCATGACTATCTCCTCAATTTTTTTACCTCTATGCTTACCAAAATTCATCATTGTATAGAGAATTGGGTCAAGCGAAATCCTCAGCATTTCCTCGACAGCTTTTTCATGCGTACCCTGCTGCTCCATAACTTTTGCGTAAAGTCGCTTGAAGAGTGCTTCAAGTACGATTACATCATCTTTCGCTTCATGCGCTGAAGCCTCTACATCAAGATCAAGATAATAGCGAAGATACTGCATGTTGTACTCAGGGATCTTGCTCTCAGGATCCATCGCTCGAGCCAACTTGAGCGTGCAGATAAATCGTGGCACCTCGATATCCTCGTGGGCAAGCATTGTGATATCAAAAACAGCATTATGCGCAACGAGAATTTTTTCTTTCAGTAAAAGTGATAGGTCCTTGCTCATAGCACTACCTGCAAAGGGTTCTTTATCATCTACCATTCTATTGGTGACGTGCGTGATGCTCTGAGACTTAATAGAGATTGGAAGTGGTGGTTTGAAATACGCGTCCTTTATCTCTGTCCCAATTTTGTAGCAGACTTGAAATAGCCTATCTTCTAGCAACTGATTGCCAGTCGTTTCGGTATCCAAAAACATGAAATCATCCATGAGCACATTATAGCAGGCCAGCAAATTGCAGGATAGCATGCGAGTAAACCAAGGGTATAAAAAACTCAGGTTAATAATTACTCCATCTGCTTGCCCGCCCGCCTGCTTTACGCTATCGTTAATGTATGTCCACTACTCCGATAGATGAGTTAAAAAAAGAACTTCGTAAAGAAGAGCTTGTCTACGCCATGGACACCAAGCCTGGCTTGATGCGCCAAAAGATTCAAAAGTCATATGCCTACTATGACCTTGATGGTAAAAAGGTCACGGATAAAAAGACTAAGGATAGGATTGATAGCCTAGGCATCCCTCCAGCTTGGGAAAATGTCTGGATATCCCCCCTCACCAATGGCCACCTACAAGCAACTGGATTTGATGAAAAAGGTCGTAAGCAGTACATCTACCATCCGTCATGGATCAAAATTTCCCAGGAAAATAAATTCGCAAAAATGGTCGACTTTGGCATGAACCTTCCTAAAATCAGAGGTAAAGTTGCATACGACATGCGAAATGATGAATTGAGTCGTAAAAAGATAATCGCGACTGTTATCTGGCTACTCGAGCATACCTTTATCAGAATTGGTAATGAGCAATATTCAAAAGAAAATGCATCCTTTGGACTCACGACTCTTCGAAATCGCCATGCAAAGGTACGTGGTAAGGAAGTCACTTTTCACTTCACGGGCAAAAGTGGTGTTGAGAATATCCTCACTTTCTCAAATCCAACTGTCGCCAAAACTATAAAGAAATGTATTGAGCTTCCAGGCTTTGAACTTTTTCAGTACATCGATGATGATGGCACCAAGCACACGATCGAGTCCTCAGATGTAAATGAATTCTTAAAAGAGATCACCGATGACACTTTTACTGCTAAAGACTTTAGAACTTGGGGCGCGACCAATCTATCAGCCGATATTTTCTATGACACGGGGGATCCCGAAGATTCGAAAACACTGAAGAAAAACGTTAAGGAGACTATCAAACAGGTCTCAGAGCATCTTAATAACACTGTATCAGTCTGTCGTAGCTACTACATCCACCCAAGCGTGATACAGACTTATGAGAAGAAGATCCTCTTACCCTTTATGAAACGCCATGATGGGAAAAAGTCTGATATCAATGGGCTCTCATGGAAAGAATCAGCCCTGATCAAACTTCTTCGCGAACACCCCCTTTAACTAGGAACTAGGAACTAGGAACTAGGAACTAGGAACTAGGAACTAGTTAAATATAACCTATAGTTTGACTATCTCCCCTCAATTTAATAAAATATACACCTAGCTCTTTTTCATCTACGCCAAACAAGGAGATACAAATGTCAACTTCAACAATGGACACCGAGATCGTTGCTCCATCTGGACGAGTCTTCACCAGCACATTGCTCGACCAAATCGCCGAAGCAGTTTGGCAACGCTTTCAGGCAAAAGCTGGTCAGGACGAGCTTCTCGACTTGCATTTCGCTGACTTCCCCGTCGGGAAGAATCTGCGTGATCCTATCGTCACAAGCGAGAAGATCGCATGGTACGTCGCACGTGGATTCACTGCCAACATGGCAAGGCTGCTGGTAAGAAGTGATATTTCACCTCAGTTTCTTTACACAGCAACACCGGAGCAAATTATTGGCAGGAAAGGTATTGGCGTGAACTCTCTTGAGGAAATCCTTGAGAGAAGAAAACAGCTTGCACCACAAGTTTGGATCAAACAACAATTGTTGTCTTTAGCAGCGCGATAGCGCGCTGATGCGAGGCATCATTTGTTATCCATCAACGAGGCGGTTGGTTCGAAAGAATCGGCCGCCTCAAGTCTAAATAACTCAATGCCGCCTTCTTTGTTAAAAATAAAAGACCCTTTTACAAATTTTCCATTTAGTACCTCTGGTAGCCAATGAGCATCATCCGGCCACATAGCTGAGTACGGAATATCTTCGACCGCAAACCACTCTGGCTTCATCTCTATACTCTCACTAGGCTCTCCCTTCCAACTTTCTACCAAATATACATGCACGACCTGATCCCAATCTGGCTGATGTGGATTCTCAAATACTAATCGTGCACACTTCTTAAGGTCCTTGATCTCTACTCCAATTTCTTCTCGTGTCTCACGAACTGCAGCCTGCTCTATGGTCTCACCCGCCTCTAATTTACCTCCGACACCATTGTATCTCCCTTCCCCAAAGCCACCCTTTTTCATGGCAAGACAAATTTCAGAGATCTCCCCATATGATCTTTTTACAAGGAGAACGAGAGTCGTATCCGGCATAATTCACATTATACTCCAGACTGAGTATGAGATCAGTAAGAAGTCTTGACACGATATTTAAATGGGAGGATAGTATAGATATATGGCCTCAACAGACGGATACACCTCCAATTCATTCTTCAGCATGCGCAATATTATCATCTATATTGTCGTAGCACTTGTGGTATATGGAGCTATTTATCTCCTCTTCTTGAGAAAAGACGGAGGCTACATGCAGCAGTCCAACTCCATGTCCGTCACTCTTGCTGCACAAAATGACTCCACCCAGGCTGGGACTGCAACACTCACTGAAAAAGATGGCAAGACTACAGTATCAGTCACACTGAGCAACCCTGTAGATGACTCGCCTCAGCCTGCACATATCCATAGCGGGGCATGTCCTACACCAGGTGATGTAGCTTATCCTCTCACCAATCTCGTTGGTGGCAAATCAGAGACAGTCCTCGATGTCACTCTTTCGACACTTAAAAAAGCACTCCCACTTGCGATCAATATCCACAAGTCAGAAGCTGAGTCCAGCGTCTACGTCTCCTGCGGTGACCTAAAATGACACGATAAATTGTGTCATCCCGGACTTGATCCGGGATCTCCTCTCTATTTCTCATTCTTATAAGCCTATTTATGCTATAATCACACCTAATCTCCCTCGTTTTTTGAGGGAACGATCATTCACAATTCAACAGAAAGGCTTGGAAAATGCCAGAGAGAGCATATTGCATGATCACTGTCCAAACAGGATGGGCAGACGATATCCTCAACTCTCTCAGAGAAATAGAAGGGGTCGTTCGAGCAGACGGAACAACTGGTGACTTCGATGTCATTGCAACAATCGAGATGGAAACATCAAGAGAAATCGGTGAGACAGTTCTTCGAAAAATTCAGGTCCTAAAGGGCGTAGTCCGAACAACAACCAGCTTAGTGATCAGTAGCCTCTAAGCAATTCCGATATACACCCTCCTCTCGCACACGCGGGAGGAGGTTTTTTTATGAACATAATCCCCTCGTGCTATAATGGCCCACTATGGATTTAGAATTTATCGGCTATCGACTACTACTCTCTTTTCTCATCGGCGCAGCCATCGGACTGGAGCGAGAGATCAATGAAAAGTCTGGCAAATTTGCTAAGAAGTCATCTGCGATCCTGGGCATTAGAACTTTCTCACTCACAAGCATACTGGGTGCTGTTACTGGAATTATTTATCTGTCATACGCTCCATTAGGACTTCTTATCGGAGTGGCATTTTTTGCGCTACTTCTATCTTTTTATATCTTAGACGTCAAAGCCACCAACGATCGCGGTCTCACGACTGAGATAGGACTCCTTTTTAGCTATGTCCTTGGACTTCTACTAATAACAGATGTCATCCCAGTCCATTTCACACTCGCTCTTTCCGTAGGCATTCTCTTACTCCTCTCGCAAAAAGCATTTATTAAAGAGACAGTGTCACGTATTCGCTCGAATGAACTCAATGCCTTCATTAGTTTTGCTATCATCGCAATCGCGATCCTCCCTTTTCTACCAAATCAAGCATACAGTCTCAATGATATTCCAGGAGTTCAAGGCCTGCTCCAAAGTTTTGGCGTCAAGCAAAATGCTTTCTCAGATCTCACTATCATCAATCCATTTAAGACCTGGCTCTATGTCGCCCTCATCACGGGTGTAGATCTGATCGGTTATTTCCTAGAAAAAGGACTGGGGCAAAAAAGAGGCTGGCTTGTAGCAAGTGCTGCTGGAGGATTTGTCTCATCAACTGCGACAACGCAGTCACTTGCTCAAGAAGGAAAAGGTAAAAAGGTCGTAAATCATCTTGTCGCTGCAGCGATTGCGGCCAATCTTGTAAGTTTTGTACAGATCTTCGTCCTACTAACTCCTATCAATAGCAACCTTGCCATAACACTTATTCCGACAATCATACTTATGATAGTCACAGCTGGGGCAGGACTTTTGTACCTTCTGAGAACACAGGAGAAGAAAGAAAAATACTCCAAGGAGAAGAAAGAAGTTGTAACAAAGATCATTGACCTTCGCGCTGCACTATCATTTGCAGGACTTTTTGTTCTGATAAGCATTTTTACTCAAGTCGCTCTGATCCTTTTTGGAGATAGCGGTTTCTTGATAGCAACTGCATTTGGAGCAATCATCGGTCTTGACGCAGTGATGATCAATACAGCTCAACTAGTTGGTGGAACTATCAGCATCTCTACTGGAATTCTCGCATTTGTCATAGCCAACGCTGTCAATATTGGAGCAAAGACTTTTTATAGCTATGCAGCAGGGGCTAAGACATTTACTCTTAAATTTGGAGCTAGTATGGGCGCGGTCGTCATCGCGAGTCTGATAGGATATTTTATCACTACAACGATTCTCTAAAAAAAGAAGCACCGGCAATGCAGAATGAATGCCGGCTACTTCTTCTCCTCTCAAATTGAGGATGCGAAGCAAAACCGCTTCAATCCGCACCGAAATCCGGTGCTTAATGTCACATTTTCTCCCATGGTTTTCGGTGGAAAAATACTGGCATGATGCCAACAACTCCCACCAGGGTGTACGATGCAGCGATCGCATCTCTGGTCTCAAGACCAAAAGCGCGAAAGCTTACATCTATAAGTGGCACTCCCACTATCCCCACCATGAGATAGCAGAGGAATTTTGCGAGCCAGTAGACAGCACCCTCTGCCCAAGCAAGCATTTTGTGCATACTACTCTCCGTTCGTTAATCGCGGACTTGCCAGGAAGCAAGTTGCGATGAACTCGTGAGTGACCTCGCACTCATCGCCATTGATGATCATGTATCCGCCACTCGCAAGTCTTTCGGCGAATGTGAATTCCTTCTCGAGCTTGTTCTTGCGAACTCGTGACTCATCATAGAACTTCTTGAAGTCAGCTTTGGTAAAAGGCGCAAGCCCTTCATCGCGATGCTGCAAGAATTCTACAACCTTGCGAGCTGCCTCCTCAATACTATTATCGAAACCACCGAATGCTCCCGCGAATCCCCGCTTCTTATTAATGTGGTGAAGGCCGAGTGGGTAATTTTCACCGATTGGTGTGTTCATTTTGTCCTCCTGGACGAAAAAGTGCTATCCCTTGATAGTATCAACGTATTATAGGACAAACCGAGGGAAATTGAAAGTTAAATTTTACGTATGAGGACGGTCCGAGGCTTTGCTCCTTCTGCAGCACTAATAACTCCGTTATCATAAAGCATTTGTATAAGTTTAGCTGCCTTCTCATAGCCAATGAGAAGTTTCCGTTGCAACAACGCAGGACTTGCAGTACCAATTTCCATTACATACTCCAGTGCTGACTCATAATATTCATCATCAATATCTTCTTTAGAAATATACTCCTTTGGATCTGGAAAAAAGCTCAGAAACTCTTCAACTCTTTTAAGGCGGATTTTGAGGTTCGTTACATCGTATCGCAACTGTATTAGCTCTTTCTTTTCTTCGTCATTCATTGGCTTAATATACACCATCTAAAATGATTTTTACACTATGAAACCTTTTCAACTGCCTCTCTATAATTGCAGAAGTCACACTCAGGAGAAGCTGGAGGGATTTGATCTCCCTTGAGGCAATCGACAGCATCGCGGACTGTCTGCTCGACCCAACTATCATCACCCTCATAGCCAAGAAGTCTCACTTTGAACTCTAACTTTCCATCAAAGGCTTCTTTATCACTATCTCCATTGCAGTATACAAAGTATCCAGTTCTTGATACCTTAAATCCATTCTGCCTGAAAAGCCACTGATAAGTCTCCATCTGTCTTTTATATCCATCCTGCCAGTCAGCATCAAGATTCACTTCCCCAGTCTTTGAAGTTGCCTTATAGTCAACGATGATCAGCTCACCATCTGGTCTGACCCAGACATCATCAACTCCCCCAGTCACTAAGATATTCGTACCAGCAACTTGTGCTGTGATCCCGCGGCGCAGCGAATCTCGCCATTCATCCATACGCTCGTCCTGAAATGGCACAGCATCTACTCCATATTCTTTCATTAATGGATGACTACTACCATTGGCTCGATGCACATCGAATTCTTTTTTAAGTAGTGCATCAACTGCGCTATTAAGGGAGAACGGAAATCCAGGAGGTCGACCCACGCCCAACTTGCGATCAAGATAGAAGCACTGCTGACAACTCAAAAAGAGATCTATCTTCCCCCGACTGAGCCTGAACGACTCCAATGAGGCATCATACATATTTCTAGAACGTTGTGAGTTGTAGTAATGAGACATATAATTGAATTATATCTTATTATTTTAACTTCTAAAGAACTATTCTAAATTTTGCCATTAAGTCTGTCATCTAATTTAGAGAGTTTTCCTTGCTGCATATCTGCTGGACATAGATACTCTTCGGAGAGATGTTGAGAAATATAATATTCGCCGTCTTCTTCCATCCCCATCTCTTCAAGCCATCTCTCTGCAACTGAATCATTTAACTTAAGCATTTTGGGCTGGATTAACCGTAAAATTGAAAAATATTGCTCAATTCTAGATTCGATATTCTCCTCAATGTTTCCATTTGCATGAGCATATGTACTTCTAATCTTAACAAGCTCCTTTCCTTTTTCTACGACTTCACTGTCTACATTTATTATTTTCAAAAAATCGAAAAGTTTTCCCTCTGGAATATAACTTAAATTGCTCACTAAGCAATGACTCGGAATCACTCCTCCGTTATCTCTTATGGGAGGATTTTGCCTAAGCATCTCAAGATCATTGGGCTTGCGCACGGAGCAAGAGCCAAGAGTGGTTAAATAATCTTCTGCGTGAAATGCGCTGATACGAAAAACCTTATATTGAATAGCGAACATGCATAACAGGTGGAATGGGAGAATCGCAAAAGGCTTAACAGGATGCTCTTTTTCAATAAGAGCTAGGAATGCTCCCCAAAGATGATCAATATAAGGACCCAGTGATGCTGGTTCTAGTGGCAGAAAATCAAATATTTCATAATATCTTTCGTCCATTTACTAAGATTTCCAAACTTCTGCGATTTTTTCTCTAACCCTTTCCTCATAGATTTTAATTATTTTTTTTGTCGATTCAATTAATGCACGCTCAATTTCAACATTTTCCACAATTTGCTTTTGAACTTCCAGACTAGGGAGAGGGATCTCTTGATTAGTCACGAAATCTCTCGTTACCCCAGCCACGCTCATACCAACTGCATTATTTTTTATTCTCTCTGCAACAATCTCTGACACTAGCCATAGGTATTTTGCATCTAAATTAGGGTCTTTAGACACTAACGCGGTCAAGTCCTGGTTAATAGCATAATCCTGGTCTGCAATAGCAAACTTACCAACAGACACACGCGTTATTAATATTGTTGAACCTTTTGGGGCAATTTTACTTGAGCTATTTTTCAAACCTTCTTCTGTAATCATTTCTGAACCCTTGATCTTGTGCTCATCAGTAAAATACCTGGCCGAAAGCCATGGAATATTGCCGCCCCAATAATTCTCCATCTCTCTTGAAGGAGTTCCGCCTCCAAAAATGTCACATAACTGTCCTAGCTTCGCCATACTCCACTCAGGATCGATATCAAACTTTGGCTTCCAATTTTTAACAATTTGTTCTGCTCCTGAAATAATTTTTTGGTATCCCTCAATCTCCCCAGAAATTTTCTTCTGAATTTCAAGTGGAGGGAGTGGAATTTCTAGATTATATGCATCATTTCTATTAAGACCAGGAATACCAGCTCCCGCTCTTAATAATTTCAAGTTTAGCGAAGCAAGTATAAAGTAAAGATACTTTAAATAAACCTTCTTCTCGTCTAGTAATTTTACGTAGTAAGTAGTGTCGATCGGAAAACAGCTCTCATCCTCCCAAACTACTTCACCAGCCGATCCTTTCCTTCCGATAATTATTACCGGGCCTTTAACTAAGAAACTTATATGAAATCCACTTCTACCATTTGATCCCATAACTGGATAAGGTCCTTCTACTCGGTCCCTCTCGGGTAAACTTTTCCCGTACTCGAACGTACATACATCTCGAAGTTTTACCATTGAACTCTTGACATCTTTCTCTGCGCCTCCAAAAGTGTATCTTTCCCAGGACAAATTATGACTCTCACTCTCTAAAATTTCTTTCCTTGATACAAAATTTATATTTGGATGTCCGTCAATTGCATGCTCTCCTTCAGGCCAACCATTAGCTGAAAATGAATTTCCAGAGATTATATGCTTTTTGTACCTTTCAATTGCATCCAAAGCGAGTGGAATATCATTGAATTGAGATGGTGACCTTTGTGCGCTCAGATTAAATCCATCAGAAGTTAACTTAACAAATAAAATGTGATTTACTTTTTTTACAGCTTCTTTATCTATAAATAAAATACTTGTCTTAACACCAGCGTATGGATTAAAGACTCCTGAAGGCAGGGATACTACGCACCATAATCCTTTTTCAATTAACATTTCTCTTATCTTTCTGTATGCAAATGAATTGTTAAAAATAACTCCTTCTGGAACAATGACTCCAAGCCTTCCATTGTCCGTAAGATGATCAAGCATATATCTTAGGAACAGCACTTCTGTAGCGCCAGTATTCATCTGCAATTCTTGAGCCACACTATCTCTATCTATCGTTCCACTAAATGGTGGGTTGGCAAGAATCACGTCATATTTATCACGATTACCTGCTGTATCTGTCAGTGTGTTTTGTCTTACTAAGCGAGCATTTTGAAGCCCGTGGAGATAGAGATTCATCATCCCAAACTTGATCATATCCTCATCACTGTCAAACCCACTGAAAGTGTGTTCATATAAAAATGTATGCTCTTTAGAATTTAATTGATCAAAAGAGCCGCCTGTCTCTAGCACTACCTCGCTCGTATTATTCTTTCGCAAATATTCAAATGCTTTGACTAAAAATCCTGCAGTGCCAACTGCTGGATCTAATATTGTCTCCCCTTTCTGAGGAGCAATGACATTCACCATAAAATCAATAATATGACGCGGAGTTCTGAATTGTCCCGAAGTACCTGCCTGAGATAACTTACTCAAAAGGTACTCATAAGCATCTCCGAATATATCTCTATGATTTGTCTTGCCTGCCTTTTCTGCTAATTTGGCAAACTCATCAATCTCATGAACAACAACCCTCAAAGTTGGCTGATCATAAAGTTTGATATGTGCATTTCTGAATATCAATTTAACTGTCTTATTTGTTGTACTCTCAGGTATTTTACGGAAACATTCCTCAAGAGCTACGAATAACGCTTCTGCATTAAGACTAAGCAAATTTTCCCAACGATATTTTTCAAGATCTCCATCAAAAACAATATGATCAGCATCATTAATACCTAATTGACGATATTCATCATCCTTATATGAAAGAGCTCTCATGAAGAGGAGGTAATTGATCTGCTCAATAATTGTCGGGTGACTCGCAACACCAGCACCAAAAAAACGATCCATAAGACCGTCAATCTTTCTAAGAACCTCGCTTGTTGTAATTTCTTTCATCTTATATATTGACTAAAGGACTTGCTTGGATATCGCTTACTAATTCAAGAAGTTCTTCTTTGCTGTCAAATTCTTCCAGCCACCCACTCATTAGATACGCTTGAGAAAATTCTGGTCGGGTCAAAAAAGATAAATTATTTGACAAAATAATTTCTGTGCGAAGGTTTTTATCCTCGATCAGATGACCTGCCAAGTACTTAACCATCTGAGTTCTTCGCTGAGACCCTTCTCCATCATTATTTGCGAACTTATTGACGAGGCCCTGCTTAAATTCTGCAATTTGCTCATCTCTTGTAGGAAGTTGAGACTTACCCATTGCAGCGAGAAAAAAGTCCTTTACCCCTGCAACAATTCGATGACTCTGGCGAAGGGACTCTTCGTTGAAATAATATTTTGGCTTATCTAACAACTCACTACCTACCTCAGACATCAGCTCCTCAATTGCTTCTGAGTCATCGATCAAACGCTCAATCTTATCCTTATTTTTCTCTACATAACTTCTGACACTCTTTGTCCATTCATCTTGGTACATATTTCGGTCAACTACATCTCCTTCATCAAGACCATATTTTATAAGATCTCTTGTGGCGACAAAATCATTCATCTGACTTATTGGAGTATGAGCATAAACAGGAACTTCACCATCCGCACCAGTTGCTGAGCCATGGACGAATGGAAGAGGCTCACCTGAGCCCTGGACGCGGGAGAGAGAAGTTTTCTCTTTAGGAATATTTAAAGGCTCATCCCAATCATGCTTCTCGTTGAAGTAGTCAATAACTCCAGCAAAATCATGCATAACAAAACGCTCTTTTTTAATTTCTGGACAAAGCCTTGTACCACGACCTTTTATTTGCTGATACGTAGTTGGATCAAAAATAGCACGAGCTAATACAATATTTTGAATTTCTGGAGCATTAAATCCTGTTGATAGCATGTCAACTGTGACAGCAACTCTTGGAAGCTTATTCTCTGGGTTGGCAAAATCTTTTGCAATATCATGAGCTCCTCTAACATTTGATGTCACAACTTCCGCGAATCGTCCATTATATTCAGGCATCAAATCATTCAGTATCTTACTCAGCGCAACAGCATGGCTTTGAGATACCGCGAAAACTAGAGACTTTCCAATTTCACCATTTGGTGAACGGTCTGCGTAATCTAGAAATTCTTGCATCATTGCCATATTGCGCTTAGGAAAAAATACTTTTTGCTCTAGGTCGCGAATTTTAAGACTTGTTCCCTCCTCCAGCTCAATGTCGTCAAGTTTTGTAATACCTTCTTCACTCAGAGCTTGGTATGTCAAAGACGTCTTAGCTTTTCTGTACACTGGTGAAATCAAGTAGCCAGCTTTTGATCCATCTTGGATCGTATAGCGGAATGTTGGCTGACCATCATCACATTCAAAATATCGATAGGTATCGCGCTGGATGCGGGCTTCTAGCTTGCGCGGGTCCTCAGACGAAAGCTTCTCAATATCGATATTTTTAAGAAAGTCTTTGGGAGTAGCGGTAAGTCCGACCTTTATTGCGCCTACGAAATGATCTACTGCAGAGCGGGCCTCAGGGGTATAAATACTTCTGTGAGCCTCATCATGAATAATCAAATCAAAAGCACCAGGAGTAAAATCTTTTTTTCCATGTAGTCCAAGAGATTGAATCGTTGCTATCACTACATTGCTTCCGGTCAGATTCTGACGCTTACCACCCCAATATATTCCAACCATCGATATATGTCGCAAGATTCGCTCAAATTCTTGCTTGGTCTGAATTGCAAGTGACTGACGATCGACTATAAAAAGAACTCGACTAGCATTGTTGGTGCGTAAAAATTTACTGATAATGAGTCCAGCCAGCACTGTCTTCCCAGTACCTGTAGCCATCTCTAAAAGAAAGGCCCGCTTCTTCTTTTCATCGTACCCTTTAGCAATCGCATCCCACGCATTGATTTGAAAATCCCGAAGCCTTATTTGATCAATAACGTCAATAAAATAATCCTCATTTACACTTTTCTGCATCAAGGGCTCAACATTGCTCACGCGTCCAGCTGCCCTTCTTCGCTCTAAGTCACTCTGCGAAAAGAAACCACTATCGGATGGAATAGCATCGCCATGCCCAAGATCCCAAAAATAAATCTTCTCGTCATTTGCGAGATAAATAAAATCAACTTGAGGATACTGAAGTTCTACATATGATCTAGCTTGATTTTTTGCAGTATATGGATCGATATCATGCGATTTAGCCTCAATGATTGCGATAGGCATTCCCTTAGAGTCCTTAAGGACATAGTCTGAACGGCCCGCTGCTCCATGATCCTCAAAGATAACCTGAGAGCTATCCTCGATATCCCACCCAGCTTCGCGTAACTTACGATCAATTACTACCCTCGAAAATGATTCATTTACCATATTACTATGCTTATTATACTCCTCCTATAGGGTTTTATAAAGCTGAGGGAGATCCTAAAACAAAGTTCTCCCGGATTAATCGGTATTCAGGTTGACATCATAACTATTTACTAACTTCTAGTTACTAGCTCCTAATCTGATATACTTCACAACAGTTCTTTGACATTCTGTTACGTTACTCCCCCACGACTTTGTGGAAGGAGCGAAATTCAAAAGGAGTTGGTCATGTTCCAAACTGCAGGAGAATTAACAATCCAAGACGTGAGTGTAGCTATTTTGGCTGCAATCATAACGCTCTTCTGTGTTTGCTACTTAAGCAAGTACACTTTGTTCTTGGCGATGCTTGGCTATATTGCAATCATCTCCATGATTGCAGGTGACATCGCTGAGCAATTTAGTCAAAGCAGTCAAACAACTGCCCTCGCGATACTGATCGCGGCATTCTGCTTCGAAATTCTTTTTATTGCGACCCCCATCAGTAAAAAAAAGTACGATGAGGTTGCGAAGGAGGCGATGGAGTTCCGTGCGATCATTGCTGCTCATGAAGCACGCAGGCAGCTAGATCGCAAAGAAGCGCCTATCAAATATATTCAAGATCTCAGGGTACCACATGCACTAAACAGTGAATTCTGGAAACTCATAGAAGAGGAGTTCCGGAATTTAAACATAAGGATCACCTCCACCTCTGTGGAGAAGCTCGGAAGAACTCTTACCTTCGCCAATGAGGTCACACCCAAAACATCGTAACAGCTTAGATCATCACCTCCCCGTTTCGCCACTTGGCAGACGGGGATTTTTTATACTCACGTCTACAGACTTGTCGCAAGATTGATGAATAGACTATAATTCCCCTCAGTTCTTTGACATTCTGTTACGTTGCTCCCCCACAACTTTGTGGAGGGAGAGAAAATTCGAAAGGAGTAACTCATGTGCCTTTCTCTCATTGAAATCTATCTGCTCATTGGAACAGTTGGACTGTTGAGCATTGCATTTGCAATCTGGACATTTGGCGGAAACGACATGTCTCCGATACTACTCACTTGCATTGTAGTACTTACCTTGATGATCTTCATCAGGGGGTACCTGAACGAGCTGACTCTCGCACCAATCTTTGTGATGTCATTGCTCATATGCATTATCACAATGATTCAGTTCCAGAAATCGTCGCCGCTCATGCCTCGAAAAGAGGTCCATGCATTCACTGTCGCTACGATCACACGTCGAGCCAAGCACACAGCAGAGCAACTGATGAGTCAAATGGATCCAGATGAAGAACACTTTGAAATCCACATAAGTACAGCTGGGGTTCCATGGAGACTCACGGATCTATTCATCTCAGAAGTTGCAACGGAATTTTCCAAACACAGGCTATCTCTCTCATCACTTGAGAGAGCAAAAAACGGTCGTCAAGTGGTACTTGAACGAATACCAACCAGAATGATGAGGACCAACGAGTAAGCAACGTCTACTCCTTAGGAGAACATCTGGCCCAACATCACCTTCGTAACAGAAACAGATTCCACACCTCCCCGTTTCGCCATTTGGCAGACGGGGATTTTTTTAAGAAAAAATGATGAGGCCAACCACGATCACTGCATCCAGAAGACAGATTGATAAATTACCGATGATGAGTGGCAATTGTTTTTTAAAAATACCATACAGCATCCAAAGACCGGAAAGAATGGTATAAGACCCCCACGTCAAAAGCGAGACACCCGCGACATTATGATCAACCCAGACACTAATGAGCTGTGGGATTGTGACGATTATCGAAAAGAAGACAATAGGATAAATTGCGTAGTCAAAAAAGCCTTTTTTGATTTTTCTAGCTTTTGCTTTTCGATGAGGAGGTATGACCATATAATAACGATATCATAGTTAGGGATTAGGAAATAGGAGCTAGGAATTAGTTTAAAAAAAGAGCGGTCCGATAAATGAATATCGGACCGCTAAGAACAGACACTGGGTCCTTTCACGCCGACCTCAGCCTCGCTTCCATGATCTGCATCATGAAGTTTGCAAGCCGATGCCCCAATTCGTTGACGGCATTCTGCCCGACAGATTCTGTCATGCAGATATCTCGGTCCTTAAAGCCCATATCTCGAAGAGCATCTGGTGTTGGCGACAGCCACGAAATCCTGTGATAAATCCCTTGACCTGGATTCTTCATGACCGAGCACTTGAGCTTGAAATGGAAGACACCTGGGATCAGGGCTGGATGGACCGGATTGAGATCGACCACGTTCTGGACGTCTTGCGAGTCCAAAAATATGACCGAACATGCGAGCCCATCCAAATTGACACCAAGAAAGTGAGCAAGCATATCCGAAGCGTCATCGTTCTGCAACGAGATCCTGACTTCGTCAATGGAAGTCTCACTTAGATGCATGTTGACGCGCCCTATGAGCTCTCGCTCTGCTCGAAGGAACCCTTCGATTCGGCGCACAAACGCCCGCCTGGCAAGAGCCTCGGACAGGCGAGCCAGCCTGCGTGCGATTGGATTCTGAGGCGAGGACAACCTCACCTCGGACTCGTAATTCGGAACGAGCTTCTCCTCGTGAGGATTACAGGTCAGCATGATGTCTCCTTGTTTTAAAAAGGGCTAGCTCGCAAAGACGCGTGTCTAAGCAGGCAAAAATGTCACAAGCGACACTTTGTGGAGAGATTGTAGCAAAAAGAGGACAATGACTCAACTATAGGACTACCAAGAACCCCCACCCCCACCGCCTCCTCCACCGCCTGAGGATCCACCAGAGAATCCAGAGGATGAAGATGGAGCTGTCGTCGTCACATTAGAACTTGCTGCTGAGTGGAAAAGTGGATACATCGCATAAAAAGTTCCATTGCCTCGATACCAAGACGGCTCATACTCAGGCTTTAGGATCTTTAGTTCTTTCATATACTGATCGATCAATCCTAGCGCCATCGCATACGGAATCATGCTCTCAAGAAATATGAAGTTCTTTGTCTGCCAGACATTATATCTATTAGTCGCTTTCAAGAATATCTTCAACCCATCTATCTTCCAGTCCATCTCATCGCCCGCTGCCGTTCGTCCATTGAGATTGCGATAGAGCCAGAAAAGAACGACTGCCAAGATAACAGCGCCAAATGAGAGTGACATAATCCCAAAAACTAGACAGGCTGACTTTTGTGACTTAGGATTTTTGATGAAAAACTTCCTTGCGATGAGTGCATCGAAATTCTTTTTCTCAAGATCGGTAAAATCTGTGTATGTTAATTTTGCAGCCTTCAATGTCGTTGTCTTTTGCCCACTAAATAATGCTGACATCAATGCTATTTCAAAAGCATTGAGACCATCGGTATCTCTTAATTTTGTTAGTGTGAAGTCCTGACTTTTCCCAAGCCCCAACTTCGTCTTTTTCTCTGTCCCCTCGATCTTAATATATTTTCTAATCGCAAGATCAAAAATAGTTGCCACGATATCTTCCTTATCTAACTTTGTATTATCAATTGTACCCGCCTCTGCTGGACTGATCCTCTCACCCTTTGGATGCTCTGGAGTATCAAAATTTACAGTTGGTGGACCAAATTTTTTCTTATTTCTCTTTTTGTGATGCCAGTAGATAAGGTACGGTGCTAGGATAAAATTCAGAAAAATAAAAATGGTCCCTGCAATAAGCATGAATGCTTTCAGATCTGGATCTGTTGGCATCGACTTTTGGAGTGTGCTCTTTGGAAATGTGCCGACTGGAAATGAAGAGACCAGAGTGAGCCCAGCTGAGGCAGGCAGGAAAGCTGATGTAGCAACACTTGCTGATCCGTTATTCAAGACGACCTTGCAGTTACTTTCTGTGGAGCCTGCGATACCTGTAAAACAGAGGGTCTTACTGACCTGAGCACCAAAATCTGTAGTCAATTGCACTGATGCAGAAGAGATCGGGACTTCCCATCCATTTCCCGTTACATTCCAATAGATTTCGTCATGATCCTCATAATTACTACCAATTCCATTTTTGACAGTATAATTTATCTCATACAAATGTGGTCCCGAGATAGTCTTGTCTTTATCCCCGATCTTTATCTCAACTTGATCTCCTGAACTATCCAATGAATATGGCTCACGCTCTCCATCTCTTTTAATATCTGTAAATCTGATATCGACCACTCGATAAAGATCGCCAACGCGCGATACCAGTGGAACATAACGATAGATACCATGACGATACTTACTTCCAAAACTATACTCAATCTTCTCCTGCACTTTGATATCACCATTCTTCTGTGCCTGCATCGTAACATCAAATTTATTGATGAACTCCTGAGCATGCGCCTTTTGAGCAAAGATGAATAAGAGGCTAAAAACAAGTAGCATCAGCCAAAGACTGATCGTCCTTTGGACGAGGAGTGAAAAAAATTTCTTCATTAAGAGTATTCTAACATTTCTTGTACTCCTTTTGAGCAAGATTTTGTAAAAAAAGCGGCGGACACTCCCAATGAGGGAATGCCGCCGCAGAAAATGACTGAAAACTATTCCCACACTGCCGTGCTAGCGAGAAAGTCGCTAACATGACTTGCGAGAGATGTCTCCAGATCCTTCTCTCCCTTGTAGTAAATGTGATGAATCGAATTTAGTCGCTCTGGCGCCCAAGTTGAGCTTACAAGAATATGGCACGACTTTCGCACCATCCTCTTTACGACGAGATGGCCATACTTTGGAAGAACTTCTTCCATTTTCCGTCGAGCATCCTCAACGGAAAACTCAAAGAAATAGTCGATCTCCCTGCCCTTGACAGTAATTCTAAGGAAGTGAGCCATCTCAGGACGGTTGATTGAGATCTCCATCTCACCGATCTTCCAGGCAATTGACGTTTCGCCTACTGAGGCGCGGAACATCGCGATGTAAAAATCGAATGGACCGCAGAGCTTTAGAACTGTCCCGTCTTGTTGTTTAATTCCAACTTGATGTCGATTGACAACGAGATAGGCCAGATTCCCAGATCTTCCTGCCTCACGGAATGGATAAATGAGGCAAGCCGGCCAGAATTTCTCCTCATCGAGCTCTTGGTCTAGTAACAACCGAATGGAATTTCGATAATCCTCCCTCTCCTGGAATGTCAGGCTAGATAGGTCCTCTTGTAGAAGGATTAGGAGAGCCCTAATCCTATCCACGACCAGATCTAATTTCAGAGCATTCACGTTGCTTGGTACCATCCAGACCTCCATCCTTCATCAATGTCTTACAACACAGAACTCCCGTGCTGCATTAGATTGTGTGAAGCGCCCCTCACAAGCGGAAACTGAGGCTGATAGTAGCAAATTATAGGATGTAAGTAAAGATTAGAATTCGAAGGATTCGCCAAGCTTGGGAAGGATGATGTCGTTGATCTTTAGATCTGACTTGATCTTGGCAGCTAGTGCTGTTCTTTGAGGATCTTCACCGTGAATGAGGAATACTTTCTGAACACCCTTCATCGACTTGAGCCAATTCATCAGCTTTGGCTGATCTGCATGAGATGAGAATGACTCGATCTGTCTGATGTGTGCACGCACAGTTACATGCTGCTTATCGATCATGATCTTTTTTTCGCCATCCAGAACTTTGCGCCCAAGTGTCTCCTCTGACTGATACCCTACAAAAAGTAACCGTGTAGTATCTCGACCCAAATAATTAGCAGCATGATGCAAGATACGACCTCCAGAAAGCATCCCTGAGCCAGCTAGGATCACTTTTGGATTCATTGCCTTAATGATCTCCTTACTGTCCCTTGAGTTCTCAGAGACTACGAGGCCTTCAAAGCTAAATGGATCATCAGTGTGTCCCCGCAGTTCTTCATTGTAAAATTCTTTAAAATCTCTAAAGATGATCGTTGTTCTAATGCCCATTGGGCTATCTAAAAATACTGGGGTATCTTCTTTAATTTTTTTCTCTTTCTTAAGATGATGGATCCGATGAAGTATCTCTTGTGTTCGCTCGATTGAGAAAGCTGGGATCAAGAGGACGCCACCTGTCTTCTCAGTCTGATTGATCTCTTCCTGTAGGATCTGTGTTGGAACATCATCGGGATGACTACTACTCCCATAAGTTGATTCCATCACCACCACATCAGCTGCATCGATAAAATAGGTAGGTCTTACGATATCCTCAGGTGTATTACCAAGATCACCGCTAAAAACGATCTTTTTCTTATCTTTCTGATCCACAACTTCAATACTTGATGATCCTAAAATATGCCCAGCATCTCTAAAAGTCACGACCAAGTCCCCTATTGTTAATGGTTTGT